>NZ_CP046104.1:1887857-2202500 GCF_009707425.1 Micromonospora sp. WMMC415
CGGCCCGGGCTTCGCCGACGGCCGGCTGGCCGAGGCGGCGGCGCAGGGGCGGCTGGGGGTGGCCCGGTCCATCCGGGGGCGCATCGAGGAGCTGGGCGGGTCGGTCCGGATCACCTCCACCCCGGGCGCGGGCACCGAGGTCGAGTTGACCGTTCCCCGGCAGCGGACGTGAGGCGGCACATGGGCCGCGGCTCGACGTCCCGCCACGGCCGGGCGCCGACCCCGGGGAGCGGCCCGAGGACGAGCCGGGGAGCGCTCCGGGCCGCAGCACGGTGGAAGGAGGCGGCGTGGCACGGGTGATGGTGGTCGACGACCACCCGATGTGGCGGGAAGGTGTGGCCCGCGACCTGACCGAGGCCGGTCACGAGGTGGTGGCGACCGCGGGCGAGGGACGTCAGGCGGTCCGGGTGGCGCCCGCCGCGCGACCCGACGTGGTCGTCCTCGACCTGCAACTGCCGGACGTCTCCGGAGTGGAGGTGATCCGCGGGCTGCGCGCCGCGCTGCCCGAGGTCCGGGTCCTGATGCTGTCCGCCAGCGGCGAACAGCAGGACGTGCTGGACGCGGTGAAGGCGGGCGCCACCGGCTACCTGGTGAAGTCCGCGGCCCCGGCGGAGTTCCTGGAGGCGGTGCGGCGGACGGCGGCGGGGGAGCCGGTGTTCACACCCGGGCTGGCCGGTCTGGTGCTCGGCGAGTACCGCCGACTGGCGGCCGGCCCGTCCGCTCCCGACCGGGAATCGGCGGGCACACCCCGGCTCACCGACCGGGAGACCGAGGTGCTGCGCCTGGTGGCCAAGGGGATGTCGTACAAGCAGATCGCCGAGCGGCTCGCGATCTCGCACCGGACCGTGCAGAACCACGTGCAGAACACGCTGGGCAAGCTCCACCTGCACAACCGGGTCGAGCTCACCCGGTACGCGATCGAGCGGGGGCTCGACGACTGAGCGGCGGTCGGGAAACGCCACAGCGTGGTGTCCCGACAGCCTCTCGCGCGCCTCCCCCAGACGACGCCGCAGGCGCGTCTGGTTCAGACCGAGTGTGGCGGGCGCGTCTCGTGGATCGCCAGCTCCTCGGCGGTCGCGCCGCCACCGGCCGCCCCGGCGTCGTACGCGATCGAGTCGGTCTCCTGGTCGGTGTGGGCGCCCTCGTCCGGTTCCACCAACCGGCCCACCTGCGCGTCGGCGGTGCTGCCGAGCTGGCCGTGGTCGTAGAGCGACACCGGGGACCTCGGGTCGGACGTCGGCCCCGGATCGATCACGTCGGCGTCGAGCTGGGCCTGGGCGGCCTGCTCCTCGCTGTCCGCCTCGGCGGCGATGTCCGGGTCGACCGGGCCGGCCAGCGGGTCGTCGGCGGGACGCTCGTACTGTTCCCGGCCGAGCTTGTAGTCCAGCGACTCGCCGTCGAGCTGCTCGTCGGCGGTGGTCCCGAACCGGTCGACCGCCACCGGCGTCCGGTCGCCGGGCAGCTGGGCCGGCTCCGGGCCGTCCGCCTCACGCCCGGTCAGGACGTCGTCGTTGGCGGTCGAGTCGTCGTCGGCGGTGTCGGGCAGGCCCTCCGCCTCGGGATCGGACACGGGGGTCGGGTACTCGTCGTCGCGCATGCCAGTGCTCTACCCACTGCCCACCACCCCGTAACCGCCCGCCGAGGTGGTCAGGGGTGGTGCTCGGGGTGCAGAACGCACCAGACGACCTTGCCGTCCGGTACGGGCGTGGCGCCCCACCGCTCGGACACCGTGTCGATCAGCAGCAGCCCCCGCCCGCCGGCGGTGTGCGGCGGCGCGAACCCGGTGAAGGCGGCCAGCCGGGACGAGTGGTCGCGGACCGCCACGTGCAGCGCGCTGTCGCGGGGGGCCAGCCGGACGGTCATCGGGGTCCGGGCGTGGGCGACCACGTTGTTGACCATCTCGGTGACGGCGATGGTGCCCGGCTCGGTCAGCTCGGGCACGCCCCAGCGGTCGCAGCCCTCGCCGAGCAGTTGACGGGCCTGCCGGGCGGCCGCCACCACCGGCTCGAGGTCGGCGGTGAGCACGGCGGCGAGCGGTGTGGCCGCGAGGGACGCCAACGCGCCGTCGAGCGTCGGCCAGGCCGGCACGTTCCGTGCCGCACCGGACGGGTCGCAGAGCAACAGGTCGGCGGCGGGCCAGTCGAGGACCGCCCGACGGATCTCGCCGAAGACGTCCCACGTCGCCGGATCGGTCGCCCGCAGCCCGGTCACGTCGACCACGAGCGGGCCGGGCCGGTCGCTGAGCCGCCCGAGCAGCGCGTCCCGGACCGTGCCGGTGCTCGACGCGTCGAGCACGCCGCTGACCCGGACCACCCCGGAGGACTCGTCCGTCTCCACCAGGCAGCGCACGTCGGTCGGCATGATCGTCTTATTGTGCCCGCCCGTCCCGAGCCGCGCATCCGGCTGTTCGACGCGGTCCATCAGCGATCCGCCCGGCCGCGTCGGGTCATCGCGGCGACCGTTCCGACGGCCGTGCCGGCGGCGGCGAGCCCGAAGGCGGCGCCCATCCGGACCAGGTGCCGGCGCCGGCCGTGCCAGCCGCCGCGGCGCTCGGCGGCGGCGTCGGGCGAGAAGACGTTCCCGGTGCTGTCGAGGCGGGCGGCCGGCCCGAACTGGGTGCGGTGGGCGTACCAGCCGAGCGCCCGTTCGGCGAGCGCCGGGGCGACCCGCCACTGGAGGCCGATGAGGCGGGCGGCGCCCCCCGCGTACGCCTCCCGGCGGGGCCGCCGCAGCATCCGGACGATCGTCTGCGCCACCATCTCGGGCGGGTACACGGGTGGCGGTGGCACCAGCTCCCGGCCGCTGTGGTTGGCCGCGTGCCGGAAGAACGGTGTGTCGATCGTGGCGGGCAGCACCGTGCAGATCGAGATGTCGCCCCGGCCCGTGACACGCAGTTCCTGACGGACCGTGTCGGCCAGCCCGCGGATCCCGTGTTTCGTCGCGTTGTACGCCGACTGGTACGGCATGGCGACCTCGGCGAGCACTGAGGCGTTGTTCACGATCACGCCTCCGCCCCCCGCACCGAGGTGGGGCAGCGCGGCGCGGATGCCGTACGCGGTGCCGAGCAGGTTGACCTCCAGCACCCGGCGGAACTCCTCGACGGGTATCTCGTCGAACAGCCCGACGGCGCTGACCGCGGCGTTGTTGACCCAGCCGTCGATCCGGCCGAACTCCGCCACCGCCCGCTCCGCGAGCTGTTCCACGGCCGCCGGGTCGGTCACGTCGGTCGGGACGGCGGCGGCGCGCCCGCCGAGTTCGAGGCAGCGCTGCGCGACCTGGTGCAGGGCGGGGTCGCTGCGGGCGGCCAGCACGACGGCGGCGCCCCGGCGGGCGAGCGCGTACGCGGTGGCCGTGCCGATCCCGCTGGAGGCCCCGGTTATCACCACGACGGCGTCGGCGAGTCTTCGGGTGAGAGGCATTCTCCGCCCGTACCCCACCGGGTGGGGGTCATGCGGAGAACCTTGCCGGGATCCAAGGCCCTTGATCATTGCCGCGGGACAATTATGCGCGGCACCCGTCAGCCTCTTTCCGATCTGCCAGGTTTCGGCTCCCGGACCCGGGGTTAATGGGACCCTCTGACCGGGAGGAGCAACGCGGAGAAGATCGCCTGGAGGTGACCCATGCGCGTCGGCCTCGTCTGCGCGCACGCCGACCCGTCGCGGCGTGCCGGCGGCCCGGCCGTCGGGACCCACCACCACATCGCGCGGGTGGCCGCCGAGCTGGCCGTCCGGGGCCACGACGTCCGGGTGTACGAGCGCCGCGACGCCCCCGACCAGGCGGCGACCGAGACGGTCGACGGTTACCTCGTCGAGCGCGTCCCGGTCGGTCCCGCCGCGGGCCTGCCCACCGCCGAGCTGGTCCCGCACGTCGCCGAGTTCGGCCGCTGGCTGGCCGACCGCTGGGCGGGGGAGTGGGCACCCGAGGTGGTGCACGGCCACTACTGGGTGGGCGGGCTGGCCGCGGCGCACGCGGTCCGCGAGACCGACATCCCGGTCGTGCAGACCTTCCACTCGCTCGGCGTGGAACAGCTCCGCCACCTCGGTCCCCGCTACGACGCGCCGGAGGAGCGGATCCCGTTGGAGCGCGCGCTCATCCGGGCGGTCGACATCGCCGTGGCCCAGTCCAACGACGAGGTCGACGAGCTGACCCGGATGGGCCTGCAACGCACGTCGGTGGCGCTGGTGCCCCCCGGCGTCGACACCGGGCAGTTCCATCCCGACGGCGAGGCGGCGCCGCGCGAGGCGCGAGCCCGGATCCTCTCCGTGGGCGCCCTGGACCCCGGCCACGGCCAGGAGGACCTGATCCGCGCCATGCGGCTGGTCGGGGACGCCGAGCTGGTGATCGCCGGCGGCCCGCCCGCCGAGCAGCTCGCCGGGCACGCCGAGGCGCGCCACCTTCGGGAGGTGGCCGAGCGCAGCGGGGTGGCCGACCAGGTGACCCTGGTGGGGGCGGTGCCGCACGAGCAGATGGCCACCTGGTACCGCTCGGCCGACGTGGTTGCCTGCACCCCGCGCTACTCGACCGCCGGGCGGGTGTCGCTGGAGGCGATGGCCTGCGGCGTACCGGTCGTCGGCTACGCGATGGGCGGGATCGCCGACGCGGTCGTGGACGAGGTGACCGGGCGGCTGGTGCCGGCGGGCGACGTCCGGACCCTCGGGGTGACGCTGCGCCGGTTGCTCGCCGACAACGCCGGGCGGTTCGCGTACGGCCACGCGGCGGTGGACCGGGTGCGGTGCAGCTACACCTGGGACCGGACCGCCGGCGCGCTGGAACGGCTCTACGAGCGGGTGATCGGCCGCCGGAAACCGGTCGAGGCGGCCTGACGCCGCCGGGCGGCCGGGACGCCTGCCACGGGCCGTGCCCACCGGCCGGGTGCTCAGCCCACGCGGCCGGCCCCCACCATCGCCGGTTCCCGTTCCCCGGCGACCCGGTGGTGGTGCTGCGGCTCCGCGTACCGGGTCAGCCCGATCACCGCGGCGAGGGTGACCAGGAACCCGACGGCGGCCAGCCACTCCCGCCCCGGCCAGATCTTGTCGTTCAGCAGCAGCAGCCCGACGATCGCCGCGGGCACCGCCCCGGCGGCGTCCATCGCCGCCACGGCAGCCGTGGTCGAGCCGCGCTGCATGGCCAGCCCGAGCAGCAGCTGACCGACGACCGAGTGCACGATGAGCAGGTAGAGCAGCGGGTCGCGGAGGAACGCCTCCGCGGAGGCCGCGGAGGCCAACGGCCGGGCCGCCACGGCGGCGGCGGAGAAGGCCAACCCGGCCAGCGAACCGAGCGCCACCGAGCCGGGCGAGCCGTGCAGGCGTACCGCGAAGAAACCGAGCACGGCGATCACACCGAGGGCCGCCACCAGGGCGACCAGGCCGGCGGTGCCGAGCTGCCGCGACGGCGCGGGCCGGGCCGACAGCACCAGCGCGGCGATCCCGCCGAAGAGCAGCACCAGCAGGGCGACCTCGGCGGCGGGCAGCCGCCACTTGAGCAGGAGCACCCCGAGTACGGCGGTCACGCCGAGCCCGGCGGCGACGCTCGCCTGGACGAGGAAGAGGGGCAGGTCCCGCCGGGCCAGGAAGGCCAGCACGAACCCGGCCACCTGGCATCCCAGACCCACCAGGTACGTGCGGTGGCCGGCGAGCCGCAGCAGCAGGCCCGGATCGAAACTGTGGTGCACGGTGGTGCGGGCCGCCGCGACCGACTGGAGCAGGTTGGCGATGCCGTACGCGACGATCATCGACGCGAGGAAACACCAGCCGGAGGAGACCACCTGGCGAGGATAGAGGTTGACGGAAGTCAGCGCGCGGTTGCCCGACCGAGGCGGGCGAGGATGTCGGCGTGCAGCGGGCCGTTCGTGGCGATCGCGCTGATCTCGCCGGACGCGGCGTCACCAGGTGCGGGACGGCCGGCCAGGTCGGTGAACGTGCCGCCCGCCTCGGTGACGATGGGCACCAGCGCCGCGATGTCCCACAGCGACAGTTCCGGCTCCACCATCACGTCCAGTGCGCCCTCGGCGAGCAGCATGTAACCGTAGAAGTCTCCGTACGCCCGGCTGCGCCACGAGTCCCGCATGATCTGCAGGACCGCCGGCAGCCGGCCGGTCTCCTCCCAGCCGGTCAGCGAGGAGTAGCAGAAGCTCGCGTCGGCGAGGTCGGTCACGCCGGACACCCGGATCGGCGTGCCGCCGGCCAGGTCGCGGCCGGCGTACGCGCCCTCGCCGAGCGCCGCCCACCAGCGGCGGCCCAGCGCCGGCGCGGAGACCAGCCCGGCGACCGGGCGGTCCCCCTCGAGCAGCGCGATGAGCGTGGCCCACACCGGTACGCCCCGGATGAAGTTCTTGGTGCCGTCGATCGGGTCGACCACCCAGCGCCGCCCGTCCGGACCGGTCGCGGGCTGCTCGCCGTACTCCTCGCCCAGCAGGCCGTCGCCGGGCCGGTGGGTGGCGAGCAGCGCACGGATCGCCCGCTCCACGGCGGTGTCCGCGTCGGAGACCGGGGTGAGGTCGGGCTTCGCGTCGACGCGCAGGTCGAGCGCACGGAACCGCGCGGTGGCGATCGCGTCGGCGGCGTCGGCGAGGCGGTGGGCGAGGGCGAGGTCGTCGGCGTACCCGGTCATGTCGCAGACGGTAGCGGCGGCCGGGTCAGGCACCGGCCGGCGGGGCGCCGGGATTTCGCGGGTCGGGCTCGCCGCGCGGGTCGCTCTCCCCGGCGCGCGAGGCGAGGAGCCGACGGTACGACGCCAGCCGACGCGGGTCGGCCTTGCCGGCGGCCACCCAGGCGTCCAGGCCGCAGGCCTCCTCGTCGGCGGTGTGCGGGCAGTTCGCCGGGCAGTCGACGGTGCCCTCCACCAGGTCGGGGAACCCGTGCAGCAGGCTGTCGGCGGAGACGTGGGCGAGCCCGAAGCTGCGCACGCCCGGGGTGTCGATGATCCAACCGGGATCGTCGTCGCGGCCGGTCAGCCGCGGCAGCCGCAGGGCCACCGCGCTGGTCGACGTGTGCCGGCCCCGGCCGATCGCGCTGACCTGGCCGACCGCGCGGGCGGCGTCCGGGACGAGGCGGTTGACCAGCGTCGACTTGCCCACCCCGGAGTGCCCGACCAGCACGGAGATCCGCCCGGCGAGGAGGCTGCGCAGCGCGTCCAGCTCCGAGCCCGGGCGGATCAGCACGTACGGGAGCTCCAGCTCGGCGTAGTACCCGAGCACCGCCTCCGGGCCGGCGAGGTCGGCCTTGGTGAGGCAGAGCAGCGGCTCGACGTCGGCGTCGTACGCCGCCACGAGGCACCGGTCGATGAACCCGGTCCGGGGCGGCGGGTCGGCGAGCGCGCTGACGATGACGAGCTGGTCGGCGTTGGCGACCACCACCCGCTCCAGCCGGCCCTCGGCGGTGGTCGCGTCGTCCTCGGCGGTGCGGCGCAGCACCGAGCTGCGCTCGGCGATCCGGACGATCCGGGCCAGCGCCCCGGCCGCCCCCGACGTGTCACCGACCAGCCCCACCCGGTCGCCGACCACCACGGACTTGCGCCCCAGCTCGCGGGCGCGCATCGCGGTCACCGGCGGCGCGTCGGGGCCGGCGCCGGGCAGCACGCACGTGTACCGGCCCCGGT
This sequence comes from Micromonospora sp. WMMC415, assembly GCF_009707425.1. Taxonomy (GTDB): domain Bacteria; phylum Actinomycetota; class Actinomycetes; order Mycobacteriales; family Micromonosporaceae; genus Micromonospora. The sequence goes on from NZ_CP046104.1 coordinate 1,895,454, forward strand.
CGACGGCGGTGACGAACCCGTCCACCGCGTCGGCGTGGCGGGGGCGCATCCGCGTACGCGGGCGCGAGGACTTCCCGGGCCGGACCCGGACGTCGTCCTCGTCGTACTCGCGTCGTCTGGTCGCCAGGACCGCCCCCCGTCGCGTCAGCTCTTGCCGGTCACCATCGCTGACCATAGTGCCGGAAATTCCGGCATCGTCTTGGAGGTGCAGGCCACGTCGCTCAGGTCGATGCCCGGCACGGCCAGCCCGGCGACCGCCGCCGCGTGTGCCATGCGGTGGTCGTGGTACGTCTCGAACACCCCGCCGCGCAGCGGCCGGGGCCGGATCTCCAGCCCGTCGTGGGACTCGGTGAGGTCGGCGCCCAACGCGCCGAACTCGCGGGCGAGCGCCGCGATCCGGTCGGTCTCGTGGCCCCGGATGTGGGCGACGCCGGTGAACCGCGACGGTGAGTCGGCGAGCATGGCCAGCGCGGTGAGTACCGGGGTGAGTTCGCTGACGTCGGAGAGGTCGGCGGTCAGGCCGTGCACGGCGCCGGTGCCACGGACGGTCAGCCCGGCCGTGGACAGGGTCACCTCGCCGCCCATCGCCTGCAACAGCGCACGCAGCCGCTCGACCGGCTGGGCGCTGCCGCGCGGCCAACCCTGGACGGTGACCTCGCCGCCGGTGACCAGGGCGGCGGCGAAGAACGGCACCGCTCCCGACAGGTCCGGCTCGATCTCCCAGCCCCGGCCGGCCAGCGGGCCGGGCTCGACGGCCCACACGTCGGGGGTGGTGTCGTCGACGGCGGCGCCGGCGGCCCGCAGCATCTGCACGGTCATGCGCAGGTGCGGCGCGGACGGTACCGGCGGCCCGACGTGCCGGACCACGACGCCCCGGTCGAAGCGCGGCGCGGCGAGCAGCAGCCCGGAGACGAGCTGGCTGGACGCGGAGGCGTCGATGACGACCTCCCCGCCGGTGACCCGGCCGGTGCCGAGCACGGTCAGCGGCAGGCTCCCGGTGGGCGGGGTGTCGACCCGGACCCCGAGGCCGCGCAGGGCGCCGATGAGCGGCCCGAGCGGACGCACCCGGGCCTCCGGGTCGCCGTCGAACGTGATCCGCCCGTCGGCCAGACCGGCGACCGGGGGCAGGAACCGCATCACCGTGCCGGCGAGACCGACGTCGACGTGCGCCGGCCCGACGAGCGGGTGCGGGCGGACCAGCCAGCGCGCGTCGTCGCTGATCGACATGTGTGCGCCCATCGCCCGCAGCCCGCCGGCCATGAGCTCGGTGTCCCGCGCCCGCAGCGGGCCGGCCAGCGTCGACGGACCGCTGGCCAGGCCGCTGAGGACCAGGGCGCGCGCGGTCAGTGACTTGGAGCCCGGCAGGCGCAGCGTCGCCGAGACCGGATCCGACGCGGTCGGAGCGGTCCACGGTCGCAGCGGCCGGGTCGCCGTCAGATTCCCCACGGTCACATTCTGCCGTCTCCGCTGCCGGGCCACGCCGTCCGCCCGGCCGTACTCCCGGTCAGCGGGACAGCCGAGCGGTGTCCGGCGGGTTAGCGTGTGCGACATGTGCGGGAGGTACGCGACGACCCGGTCCGCGGGCGACCTGAGCGCGCTGTTCGAGTCGTACGACGACACGGACGGCCGGCTCGGCCCGGACCACAACGTCGCTCCCACCGATCCCGTGCCGCTGGTCCGGGTCGCCCCAGAGGGTGACCGCGCGCTGTCGCTCGGCCGCTGGGGCCTGGTCCCGGCCTGGTCCCGGTCGCCCGCCGGCGCCGCCCGCATGATCAACGCCCGGGCCGAGACGGTGGCCACGAGCCGGGCGTACGCGGCCTCCTTCGCCCGTCGGCGGTGCCTCGTCCCGGCCGACGGCTGGTACGAGTGGGTCCGCCATCCGGGCGGGAAGCAGGCGTTCTACATGACGCCCCGGGACGGCTCGGTGCTCGCCTTCGCGGGCATCTGGTCGGTGTGGGAGGGGCCCGGCGGTCCGCTGCTGACGTGCAGCGTACTGACCACGGCCGCCCTCGGCGAGCTGGCCGAGGTGCACGACCGGATGCCGCTGCTGCTGCCGCGCGAGCGGTGGGGCGCCTGGCTGGCGCCGAGCGCGCAGCCGGAGGGCCTGCTCGCTGCGCCGCCGCCGGAGTGGCTCGCCGGGCTCGAGGTGCGGCCGGTGGGGCCGGCGGTCGGGGACGTCCGCAACGACGGCCCGCACCTCGTCGAGCGCGTGGCCGTGCCGGTCCCGCCCGCGCGCGCGGGCGAGCACGGGGAGTTGACGCTCTTCTGACGGCCGGGGCATTGGCAGGAGTGATTTGCCAGAGTTGCGGATGAAAAGTTCCGTGCTTGTCGCCCCACATTCGCCGTAACCCCTTGTATTGACGTTCGGAAGTGCGATACAACACAGCGCCGGTAGTGGGCGTCGATTCGCAGGGGGCGGACGACGTCCATCGATCTTGCCGGTCCCACGGGGGAGGTGGGTGGATGACCCGGGCACGTATGCCCCGTCCGCACGAAGTGGCCGCAGCACGACGAGATCCACGGCTGTTGCGTGCCCTACGGGAGCGCCGGCAGGACGAGGCGTGGCGCACCAGAGGCACCTGTCAGAGCGTCGATCCGGAGACGTTCTTTCCGGCGCCGAACGAGCCGGCCGACGCGGCCGTGGCGCTCTGCCGCAGCTGCGACGTCCAGGGTTCCTGCCTGGCCTGGGCGCTGGAGGTGGGTGACTGCCACGGCGTGTGGGGCGGCACCACGCCCCGCGAGCGCCGGGCCATGCTGGTCGCCTGGCGCAGCGAGGTGCAGCCCGACCCGGACGCCGCAGACGAGGCGGGCCCGCCGGTCCGGGACCGCCTGCTCACCCTGGTGCCGCTGAGCCGCTGAGCCGCTGAGCCGCCCCGTCCACCGCATGATCCACTCGGCCTGCCGGAAGTCGGGGCATCCTGCGTCAGCCCGATACGCATGACGTCGAGTGGATCAAGGTGCCGGGCCCGCAGCTGCCGGACCGGCGCGGCGGATCCGGTGGCGCGTCCCCGGGACGGCGGCGGGACGGCCGAGAATGGGATCCGTGTCGCTGACGGAGGAAATCGCCACCCCACGCGGGCCGGCTCGGGTGGACGTCGACCTGCCGACCGGTCCGTACGCCACGGGTCCGTCCGGCACCGCGCCGACTGACGGTTCCGCTGCGCCGGTCAGGTCTCCGGTCGCCCTGCTGGTGCTCGGGCACGGCGCGGGCGGCGGGGTGGACGCGCCTGACCTGGTCGCGGTCCGGGACGCCGCGGTGGCCGCCGGGCTGGTCGTCGCGCGGGTGACGCAGCCCTACCGGGTGGCCGGCCGACGCGCGCCCGCACCGGCGGGACAACTGGACGAGGCGTGGACGGTCGTGGTGTCCGCGCTGCGGGAGCGGTGGCCCGGCGTACCCCTGGTGGTCGGGGGCCGATCCAGCGGCGCGCGGGTAGCCTGCCGCACCGCCACGGCGGTCGGCGCGGTGGCCGTGGTCGCCCTGGCGTTCCCGCTGCACCCGCCGGGCCGCCCGGAGCGGTCCCGGGCCGACGAGTTGGCCACCGGCCTGCCGACGCTCGTGGTCAACGGCGACCGCGACCCCTTCGGGGTGCCGGAGGCGGGGCCGGCGGTGCGCGTGGTTACCCGCCCCGGGGAGCGCCACGACCTGCGCAAGGATCCGGCCGGCACGGCGGCGGTGGTGCTCGACTGGCTCCGCGACCGGCATCCACACAACTTCGGGGAAAGTGCGGCCTTGGGCGACCAGGATCCGCGCAACTTCGGGGAAGATGCTGGCTCGGCCACCCGCGGGCACCGACCGCGTTAGCCGCCTTCGTATCGGACGGACGGGTGGACCTGCGCGGCCGCGCGTGACCCGGGTGGGGCACCCTCGTTGCACCGGATGGTGCCGTATTGCCCGGTTGGGGGCGGCGGTGCCGGTCCTCCCAGGCCCTTCCTGGTCCCAGCGTCGGTCTCCGCCGAGGTCGAGCCGGGACCAGGAACGGGGCCGGCGGTCGGAATGTCGGGCACGGGGTCCCGCGTTGCACTCCCCGGACGACATTTCTGGCGAGAGGGGTGACGGGTGCCGACCGAGACGCAGGCCCGGGAACGGGACGAGCGGGGCGCGCGGCAGCTGCGTCGGCTGCTGGACGGTCCGGACTGGCCCGCGGCGGTGCCGCCGGTCGACCCGGTGAGCGCGGGCACACCCGCCGGAAGTGAATCTGCAGGCAGGTCCGTGCGCGTATCCTCGGCGGGAAAGCATCCGACGCGAGGGGATGTGCGGTTGACCACCGAGAAGACGGACGAGCGCAGGGCCCGCTTCGAGCGGGACGCTATGCCCTTCGTCGATCAGCTCTACGCTGCCGGCCTGCGGATGACCCGCAACCCGGCGGATGCCGAGGACCTGGTCCAGGAGACGTACCTGAAGGCGTACGCGGCCTTCCACCAGTTCGAGCAGGGCACCAACCTGAAGGCCTGGCTGTACCGGATCCTGACCAACACCTACATCAACTCCTACCGTCGCCGGCAGCGGCAGCCGATCCAGGCGCCGACCGACGAGATCACCGACTGGCAGCTCGCCGAGGCCGAGTCGCACACCTCCAGCGGGCTGCGGTCCGCCGAGACGGAGGCGCTGGACCGGCTCCCGGACAGCGACGTCAAGGAGGCCCTCCAGCAGCTGCCGGAGGAGTTCCGCCTGGCCGTCTACCTCACCGACGTCGAGGGCTTCTCCTACAAGGAGGTCGCCGACATCATGGGCACGCCGATCGGCACGGTGATGTCGCGCCTGCACCGGGGCCGACGTAATCTGCGCAAGCTGCTCGAGCAGTACGCGGCCGAACGGGGCTTCAGCTCCGCGTCGTCGTCGAAGGGCTCGACCGCTGCCGCCGGCCGGGAGGTGTGACGTGAGCTGTGGAGAGCCGCACGAGACGGACTGCCGCGAGGTGTTGGCGGAGGTCTACCTCTACCTGGACCTGGAGTGCGCCGAGGAGCGCCGCACGCTGATCCGGTACCACCTCAACGAGTGCGGGCACTGCCTGCGGGAGTACGGCATCGAGCAGGAGGTCAAGGCGCTGGTCGCCCGCTGCTGCGGCAACGAGACGGCCCCCGAGCAGTTGCGCGAGCGGCTCCGGGTCAAGCTGACCGAGCTCGTGGTCTTCGAGAGCAGCGAGTCGCGGGAACTGGCCGACTGACGCTGGAGACACAGACACCGGTGGCCCGGGTCGGGGACGACCCGGGCCACCGCCGTGTCCGCACCGGAACTGATCCGCCCGGCCGGCGCCTCAGGAGTTGGGGCGCTTGCCGTGGTTGGCGGAGCTCTTCTTACGAGCCTTCTTCTTGCGGGCCTTCTTCGCCATGGTGACCTCCTCGTGTTGGCCGTTGCCACCGCCGTGGGCGTCCGCGACGCCGCGGCACGCACCGGCCGGCTCCGACCCGCTGATGCTAGTGCCGCCACCGCCGGCGGCCCCCGTCCGGGCCCCTTTCCGGTACGCCGCGCCGCCCGACACGCCGGGCGCGGCACGTCGGAGAGTGGACCACGGTCCGGCCGGCCGCTCCCGCCCACCGCGGCCCGCCGACATGATTGGATACGTCGGCAGGCAGTCGCGAGAGGGAGGGCCGGGAGATGGCCGAGGAGATCCGCGCCGAGATGGTGGCGAACGTCTGGAAGGTCGTCGCGTCGGCCGGTGACGCCGTGTCCGAGGGGGACACCCTGGTGATCCTGGAGTCGATGAAGATGGAGATCCCGGTCGTCGCCGAGTCCGACGGCGTCGTGCAGCAGCTCGCCGTCAACGAGGGCGACGTGGTGCAGGACGGCGACCTGATCGCGGTGATCGGTTGAGCGTGCTCGTGCGGTCGGCGGGGCCGGCCGACTTCGCCGCGGTGGCGCGGCTGACGGTCGCCGCGTACGAGGCCGACGGGCAGCTCAAGGGCGAGACCGGGTACGGCGCGGTGCTCGCCGACGTGGCCACCCGGGCGGCGCACGGCGACGTGCTGGTCGCCGTCGACCCGGTCACGGACGCCGTCCTCGGCTCGGTGACCTTCGTCCTGCCCGGCAGCCGGTACGCCGAGCTGTCCGGCCCGGGCGAGGCGGAGTTCCGGATGCTCGCCGTGGACCCGGCCGCGCAGGGCCGGGGAGTCGGGGCGGCGCTGGTCGACGCGTGCGTGGCGCGCGCCACCGGCTCGGGCTGCTCCGCGGTGGTGATCTGCGTACGGGACGGCCACGCCGCCTCGGCGCAGCGGCTCTACCGGCGGCGGGGCTTCGTCCGCGTACCGGAGAAGGACTGGTCGCCGCTGGCCGGCGTGGACCTGCTCGCCCTGCGGCTGGACCTGACCGGCTGACCTCGCCTCGCGGGCGGGCGCGGTCGCCGGCTGCGGGCTGGCCGGTCCGGCGCCGGCGGGCCCGGCGAGCCGTAGGTCAGGACGGCTCGTCCGGCCGGGGGCCGATGGCCGCGAGCAGTTCCTCGGCGACCTCCATCGCGATCCGGCGGCGCTCCGCGTCGCTGATGCCCGGGGTGCGTACCGCGAACCAGCTGCTGTGCACGGCGAACAGCGCCAGCACGGCCCGCAGTTGGGCGCCGGGGGAGTCGTCACCCCGGCAGAGGGCGTTGGCCAGGCCGAACATGCGGTTCCGCATCTGCTGGCCGGCGGCGAGGCTCTTCAGCACCGTCTGGTTCTGCTCGAAGAAGCGCATCACCGAGGGCTGGTCGCCGGCGAACATCGTGTCGGCGTACCGGCCGAGGATCGCCCGCCGGGTCTCCAGGGTGGCCGGCTGCTCCTCGGCCCACGCGACGAGCTCGGCCATGTGGTCGAGGCGGTCCTCGACGAAGCTGCTGACGATCTCGTCCTTGCTCTTGAAGTGGTAGTAGAGCGCCGCTTTCGTCACGTTCAACCGCTCGGCGATCTCCCGGAGCGAGGTCTTCTCGTACCCCTGCTCGGTGAAGAGCTCCAGCGCGATGGCCTTGATCCGCTCCCGCGTGCCGCCTGTGCTCTCCCTCACCCTCACCACCCGATTCGCTTGACCGTTGTCCGATGCCCAACTTACCGTGCGGCTAGTAAGCTGACTAGCCGGGCGGCAAGTAAGTTGCACACATCTCGGGGGGAGCCTACCGATGAGCGAGGCAGCGCAGGCACCGGTACGACCGAACATCCGGCTCGTGCTCTTCGGCCTGATGATCGCCATGATGCTGGCGATGCTGGACAACATGATCGTCAGCACGGCCCTGCCGCGGATCGTGGGCGAGTTCGGCGGGTTGGACCACTTCACCTGGGTGGTGACCGCGTACGTCCTCGGCACGACCGTCTCCACCCCGATCTGGGGCAAGATCGGCGACCTCTACGGCCGCAAGCCGGTCTTCCTGACTGCGGTGGTCATCTTCCTGATCGGTTCCGCGCTCTGCGGGATGGCGGGCTCCGCGCTGTTCGGCGGGGCCGACGGCGGGATGGTCGAACTGATCGCGTTCCGCGCCGTCCAGGGGCTCGGCGCCGGCGGCCTGATGGTCGGGGTCATGGCGATCATCGGCGACCTGGTTCCGCCCCGCGAGCGGGGGCGTTACCAGGGCATGATCGCCGGCATCATGGCGATCGCCATGGTGGCCGGCCCGCTCGTCGGCGGCTTCATCACCGATCACCTCTCGTGGCGGTGGGCGTTCTACGTCAACCTGCCGCTGGGCGGCGTCGCACTGGTGCTGCTGATCGCCACCCTGCACCTGCCCCGGCGCCGCACCGAGCACCGCATCGACTGGTGGGGCGCCGCGCTGCTCGCGGCGGGCATCACGGCGATCGTCCTGATCACCACGTGGGGCGGCAACGAGTACGCCTGGGCCTCCCCGCAGATCCTCGGCCTGGCCGCGTTCGCCCTGATCGCGCTCGCCGCCTTCGGTGTCGTCGAACGGCGGGCGGTCGAGCCGATCCTGCCGCTCGGGCTCTTCGCCAACCGCAACTTCGCGCTGATCTCGGTGGTCGGCTTCCTGCTGGGCTTCGCGATGTTCGGCGCGATGAGCTTCCTGCCGCTCTACCAGCAAACCGTGCAGGGCGCCTCGGCCACCAACTCCGGGCTGCTCCTGCTCCCGCTGATGTTCGGGATGCTGGTGGTGTCGCTGCTGGTGGGCCGGGCGATCACGAGGACCGGCCGGTACCGGGCGTTCCCGATCGTCGGCGGTGTGGTGATGACCGCCGGCATGGCGCTGCTGACCCGCCTGGACGTGCACACCAGCAAGATCGAGTCCTCGCTCTACATGCTGGTGTTCGGCGTCGGCATGGGTTTCCTCATGCAGACCTCGATGCTCATCGCGCAGAACAGCGTGGAACAGCGCGACCTGGGCGCGGCGAGCGGCGCGGCCACATTCTTCCGCTCGATCGGCGGCTCGTTCGGCATCTCCCTGTTCGGGGCCATCTTCGCCAACCGGCTGGCCGACTCCCCGGCCGGCGGCTCCTTCGGCGGGGGCGGCGAGGCCGGCGCGGCGATGGACCTGGAGCGGCTCCGGGAGCTGCCGGCGCAGGCCCGCGAGGTGGTCCTCGGTGGTTTCGCCGAGGCGATCTCGAACGTCTTCCTGTGGGCTGTGCTCTTCACCGTCGTGGTGCCCCTGCTCGCCTGGTTCATCAAGGAGATCCCGCTGCGCACCGCGAACACCCCGCCGGCCGCCTCCGCCGACGAGGCGGAGACGGCCCTGGCCAAGACCCCGACCCCCTGACCCGACCCCCTGACCCGACGCCGCGCCGGCGGCGCGGCGTGCGCTGCGCGTCGCACGCGACCCGCAGCGCACAACTTCCCCGAAAGTGCGGCCTCCCGGCGCGGTGAGGCCGCACTTTCCGGGAAAGTGCGCGGATCTTGACCGGGCGCCGGCCGGCCGCCGCGTGGGGCGGGCGGTGGACGGCGGGCGGTGGTGGGCCGGTGGGGTGGTCAGGGGCGGCGGAGGAGGGTGGTCAGCTGACGCCAGAGGCGGCGTAGCGGGCCGGGACCGCCGGGGCCCCGTGGCGGGCCACCGGTCAAAGTGTGGGCCAGCGCCCGCGCCTCCGGGGCCAGGTCGGGGGTGGCCAGCGCCAGGTGACCCAGGGAAGCGGCGATCGACACCGGTCGCGTCCGGGCCACCTCCGCGGCGTCGGCCAGCCGCTCCGCCACGAGCGCCGCGACGTCCTGGCGTACCGACGGGTCCACCCAGGCCATGGTGACCAGGGCGAACAGCGCCGCCTCGGAGGTCCAGTCCTCGACGCCCCACGCCAGGTCCAGCAGCACCCGGCGTCGGGTCGACCCGGCCCACGGCTCGTCGGTGCGGTGGTGCAGCAGCCCGAGGCAGGTCCAGACCTGGACGCTGCGGGTCCACAGCGCCGGGTCCTGACCGTCGAGTACCCGGCCCAGCGCGGTCGGTGGGGCGGCCGGCGGGTGGACGAGCAGGCCGAGCAGGTCCGCGAGGTCGAGGGTGGCCAGTGCCACCGCGGCGTCGTACGCCGCCGGCGGGTGCGGCCACGCCGGGTGCACGAACTGCCGGAGGTGCGCGGCGGCCTCCGCCGACGGCGCCGGGACGGCGGGCGTGACCGAGTCGCCGTCGTACCGCCACAGCTGCCGGCCCGTCGCCCGGCGCGGCTCGCGCGGATCCGGGCCGGGCCCGCCGACCATCTCCACCCGCAGGCCGGGCGCGGCGGCGGTGAGCGTACGCAGGGCGCTCGGCGGCGTCGGCGACTCCAGCCGGACGGCGGCGCCCAGTCCGCGATGGTCGTCGGCGAGGACGGCGCGCAGCGCGTCCACCGCCGGCCCGACGGCGGGCGTGACCTGCCCGAGCCACGGGCGGCCGGCGCACGCCTCGGCGAGGTCGGCGTGCTCGTGGGTGTCGTCCGGGTGCTCCCGGGTGAAGTCGGCCAGCGCGACGAGGTGCGCCGCGTCGCCGTCGCGCCGGAACCGCAACCGGTGCGCCGTGTGCACCGCGCAGTCGAAGGACGGGTCCCGGGCGAGAGCCCGGTCGATCCATTCGAGCGCCTCGTCGAGCCGGCCGTGGTCGGCGAGGGTGCCGGCGATGTCGGCGTACACGGCCAGGTCGTCCGGATCGTGCGCGACGGCCCGTTCGAGCGCGGACAGCGCCTCCCGGATGCGGCCGGCGCTGCGGTACGCGTATCCGAGCCACACCTCGCCGATCTTCGACGGCTCCACGCGTACGCCCTGGCTGGCCCAGCGGATCGCGACCGTGACCTCGCCGATCCGCCGGGCGAGCGCGGACGCCGCGCCGAGCAGCAGCGCGTGGCCCGGGTGGACGGTGACCGCGTTGCGGGCCAGCGCGAGGTACGGGGTCAGGGCCGCCCGGCCGGCCCGGGGCACCGGATCCGGCGCGGCCGCGCACACCTGCATGAGGATCCGGGCGGTGCGGTCGGGGTCGAGACGTTCCGCCAGGTCGGGCGCGGTCACCCAGGGCACCTTCGCCCAGGGGGTCGCGGGGGCGTGGCCGGTGGCCGCGACGAGCAGGTCCAATCCCTCGGCGGGGCGGCCGGCGGCGGCGAGCAGGTGGGCTCGGGCGACCACGGTGCCGACGAACACGTTGTGGCGGAGGGGGAACAGGTCGAGTCCGCCCCCGCCGGCGGCGGCGAGGCGGGCGAGGACCTCGTGCACCTCGGGCAGGGTGGGCGCCTGCGCGAGTGCGCCCGCCACGTGCGCGGCGGCGTGCGCCAGGTCGCCGTCGGCCAGTGCCGACCGGGCCAGGGCCAGTTCCTCCGCCGCCGGCAGGTCCCGCTCGTGCTCGGACACGTCCGTTTCGCTCCAGTGCTGTGTGAGGTCGGGACAGCGTAGGTGATGTTGAGGAATCTTAGTGATCGTCTGCGCAGTACTGCTCGTTGCATTGCTTGGATCAGATCAAAGGTGCAAGACTGAGCAGGAAACGCGCGGCAACCGCGCATTGGGAGGAGCTTCCGTGACGCGTCCAGGGGCCGGCATGGCCGCCGACATCGACGAGCAGCCGGCGGGGTACGTGCGACTGCTCTCCGCCGAGCAGGCCGGTGCGATCGCCCGGGTCGCCGCCGTCATCGCCGAACGTCGCCCCCGGCACGTGGTGTTCACCGCCCGCGGCACCTCCGACCACGCCGCGCTCTACGGCGCGTACCTCACCGAGATCCGCCTCGGCCTTCCCGCCGGGCTCGCCTCGCCCAGCGCGGTCACCGTGTACGGCGCGCGGCCGGACCTGTCCGACGCGCTCGTGGTGGGCGTGAGCCAGAGCGGCGGCTCCCCGGACCTCACCGAGGTGCTGCGGACCGCCCGCGCCTCCGGGGCGCTCACCCTCGCGGTCACCAACGCGCCCGACTCGCCACTGGCCGACGCCGCGGAGCTGAGTGTCGACATCGCCGCCGGGCACGAACGGGCGGTGGCCGCCACCAAGACCTACACCGCCGAACTGCTGGCCCTCCTGATGCTCGTGGAGGGAATCCGGGCCGGCGACGGCGCGCTCCCCGCCGACGAGCGGGCGGCCCTCGACGCGCTCCCCGAACTGGCCGCCCGCACCCTCGCTGACGAGACCCCCACCCAGCTCGCCCCCCGGTACCGGTTCGCCGCCCAGCTCGTCACGACCGGCCGGGGGTACGCGTACCCGACCGCCCGGGAGGCGGCGCTGAAGCTGATGGAGACGTCCTACCTGCCGGCGCTCGCCTTCTCGGGCGCCGATCTGCTGCACGGGCCGCTCGCCATGACCGACCCGGACGTGCCGGTGCTCGCCGTGGTCGGCTCGGGCCCCGGTGGCCGGTCGATGGGGGAGGTGCTGCCGCGGCTCGGCGAGCGGCGCGCCGACGTGGTCGTGGTCGGCTCGGCCGACGTCCCGGGCGCCACCCGGATGGCCGTGCCCGAGGTCGACGAGCGGTACGCCCCGCTGCTGGACATCCTGCCGCTGCAACGCCTCGCCCTGGCCCTCGCGATCGCCCGTGGCGAGGACCCGGACGCGCCCCGGGGGCTCAAGAAGGTCACCGCGACGATGTGAGTGCCGGCGTGGCACGCTGGTCAGCGTGTCCACGCTGCGCGACCTCGCCGAGGAGCACACCCAGCTCCGCCCGGCCGACATCGACCACCTGCACCGGATCGCGGGCGACTGGCAGTTGCTCTCCGACCTCTCCTTCGCCGACCTACTGCTCTGGGTGCCGGTGGACGGCGACGGGACGTTCCTCTGCGTGGCGCAGGTCCGGCCGACCACCGCGCCGACGGCGTACCAGGACGACCAGGTGGGCCGGATCATCGGCGGGCCCGAGGTGGCCCACCTGGAGGTCGCCTACCGCCAGGGCCGGATCTGGCGGGAGGGCGATCCGGTCTGGTACGGGGACGTCCCCGCCCGGCACGAGGCGATCCCGGTGCGGCTGCGGACCACCGAGGGGGAGCACGGCGAGGTGATCGCCGTGGTCGGGCGGGACACCAACCTGTCGACCGCGCGTACGCCCAGCCAGCTGGAGCTGAACTACCTGACCACCGCCGACGACCTCGCGCAGATGATCGCCGACGGGACCTTCCCGCCGCCCCGGCACCAGGGCGAGACCACGTCGGCGCCGCGGGTCGGTGACGGGCTGGTCCGGCTGGACGCGAGCGGCAAGGTCACGTACGCGAGCCCGAACGCGCAGTCGGCGTACCGCCGTCTGGGCCACGCCTCCCACCTGGTCGGCGAGGATCTCGCGGCGCTGCACCGCCGCCTCGCCGCCGACCCGCTGGAGGGCACCGACGCGGCCAACGGCGTCCTCGCGGCCCTGCGCGGCGAGGCCCCGCCGCGCCGCGAGATCGACGCGCGGGGGGCGACCATGCTGACGCGGGCGCTGCCGCTCATGCCCGCCGGGGTGCCGATCGGCGCGCTGGTGCTGGTCCGCGACGTCACCGAGGTCCGCCGCCGTGACCGCGCCCTGATGACGAAGGACGCCACCATCCGGGAGATCCACCACCGGGTGAAGAACAACCTGCAGACCGTCGCCGCGCTGCTGCGGCTCCAGGCGCGCCGGGTGGCCATGCCGGAGGCCCGGGTCGCCCTGGAGGAGTCGGTACGCCGGGTCGCCTCGATCGCGCTGGTGCACGAGACGCTCTCCCTGTCCAGCGACGAGGCGGTCGAGTTCGACGGGATCGTCGACCGGGTGGCCAGCGCGGCGACCGAGGTGGCGGCCACCGAGTCGACGGTCCGGATGCGCCGCCAGGGCAGCTTCGGCGTGCTCCCCGCCGAGATCGCCACGTCGCTGGTGATGGTCCTCAACGAACTCCTGCTCAACGCCGTCGAACACGGCTTCCCGGCGGACGAGGCGGCGGTGGGCGGGCCCGACGGAACGGTCCCGGCCGGCGGCGGCACGACGGCGGGACCCGGCGAGCCCGCGGTGGCGGGCGAGCCCGCGGTACCGGTCGTGCCCTCGGCGTCGGCCACGACGGACCTGCCGGTGCCCGAGGTGGTCGTCTCGGCGCACCGGTTCCGCAAGATGCTGCACGTGTCGGTGGCGGACAACGGGCGCGGCCTGCCCCCGGACTTCGACCCCGAGCGCGGCGGCAACCTCGGCCTCCAGATCGTCCGGGCGCTGGTCACCGGCGAGCTGCGCGGCACGATCGAGCTGCGGAACAGCGCCAGCGGCGGCACCGAGGCGATGCTCGTCGTCCCGCTGTCGCGCGGCACCGGCGCCTGACCCGCCGACGCCTTGCGCGTTCGTGCGGTCTTCGGCCCGTGATGTGGGATCCCGCACGCACGCATTGGCCGGTCCTGCGGCGCTGTGGCAGCATGACGTCATGACCGCCGCTGTCGTCCGCCGCTTCGTGGCCCGTCGCCACGTCGATTACGGCCGCGTGCGCAGCGCGATCTGTCCGGCCCACTGACGACGCCCGACCACTCTGTCTCGGGCGCTGCGCGCCGGCTGTTCCGACACCGTTGTCTCCAGCCCGTAACCGGGCAGGCCGCCGCGCCCAGCGCACCCATGAGCCGCACCAGACAACGGAGGACGCCGCGATGGCGGTCAGCAGCATCCCGGCCCGGCCCGAGGGCCCGACGCCCCGTCCCGCGCGGGCGCCCCGCCGTCCGCGTGGGGAGGGCCAGTGGGCGCTCGGCCACCGTGAGCCGCTCAACCCCAACGAGCGGATCAAGAAGGACGACGACCCGCTGAACGTCCGGGCCCGGATCGAGAACATCTACGCCCACCGGGGCTTCGCCTCGATCGACCCGCAGGACCTGCGCGGCCGGTTCCGCTGGTGGGGCCTCTACACCCAGCGAAAGGCCGGCATCGACGGCGGGCGCACCGCCGTCCTGGAGCCGCATGAGCTGGAGGACGAGTTCTTCATGCTCCGGGTGCGGGTCGACGGCGGCCAGCTCAGCCTCGCCCAGCTCCGGGTGGTCGCCGACATCTCCCGCGAGTTCGCCCGGGACACCGCCGACATCACCGACCGGCAGAACATCCAGTACCACTGGATCCGCGTCGAGGACATGCCGGAGATCTGGCGCCGGCTGGAGGCGGTGGGCCTCCAGACCACCGAGGCGTGCGGTGACTGCCCCCGCATCGTGCTGGGCAGCCCGGTCGCCGGGGTGGCCCGGGAGGAGGCGGTCGACCCGACGCCCGCGATCGACGAGATCGTCCGCCGGTACGTCGGCGACAAGCAGTTCTCCAACCTGCCCCGGAAGTTCAAGTCCTCGATCTCCTGGCTGGTCGACACCCCGTACGAGGCGAACGACATCGCGTTCCTCGGCGTCGAGCACCCCGAGCACGGCCCCGGCTTCGACCTCTGGGTCGGCGGCGGCCTCTCCACGAACCCGATGCTCGCCAAGCGGCTGGGCGTGTGGGTGCCCCTGCACGAGGTGCCGGACGTGTGGGCCGGCGTGGTCGGCATCTTCCGCGACTACGGCTACCGCCGGCTGCGCAACCGGGCGCGGCTGAAGTTCCTGGTCGCCGACTGGGGTGTGGCGAAGTTCCGCGAGGTGCTGGAGAAGGAGTACCTGGGCCGGGCCCTGCTGGACGGGCCGGTGGCGGACCTGCCGGCGAAGCCGATCGACCACATCGGCGTGCACCCGCAGCGCGACGGGCGTCACTACGTCGGCGCCGCCCCCGTCGTCGGCCGCGTCTCCGGCAGCCAGCTCGCGCAGCTCGCCGACGTGGTCGAGGCGCACGGCAGCGACCGGGTGCGGCTCACGCCGTACCAGAAGCTGCTGGTGCTGGACGTGGCGCCGGAGCGCACGGAGTCCCTGGTCGAGGCGCTGCGCGGGATCGGCCTGGAGGCCCGGCCGTCGGCCTGGCGGCGCGGCACCATGGCCTGCACCGGCATCGAGTACTGCAAGCTCGCCATCGTCGAGACCAAGGCGCGCGGCGAGGAGCTGGTGGCCCGGCTCGAGCAGCGGCTGCGCGACTTCGACGCCGACATCTCCATCCACATCAACGGTTGCCCGAACGCCTGCGCCCGCACCCAGGTCGCCGACATCGGCCTCAAGGGCCAGCTGGTGGTCGGCCCGGACGGCCGCCAGGTGGAGGGCTTCCAGGTGCACCTCGGCGGCGGTCTCGGCATGGCGCAGGGGCAGACCGCCGGCTTCGGCCGCAAGCTGCGCGGCCTGAAGACCACCGCGGCGGAGCTTCCGGAGTACGTGGAACGGCTGGCCCGCCGCTACCTGGCCGGCCGGAACGAGGGCGAGACGTTCGCCAACTGGGTGATCAGGGTCGACGAGGAGGAACTCAGATGAGCGATTCCAGGTCCGTGCCGCTGTACTGCCCGTACTGCGGGGAGGAGGACCTGCGGCCGAGCGAGGCCGGTCACGGCGCCTGGGAGTGCCACGCCTGCGCCCGGGTCTTCACCGTCCGGTTCACCGGCCTGCTCTCGAAGGCGGTGACCCGATGAGTCTCGTCTCCGCCGCGAACCTCGGCCTGGTCGGCGCCGCCGGGCCGCACCCGGCCGACTCGACCCGGCGTGACCCGGACGAGCTGCGCGCGCTGGCGGAGGAGGCCGGCCGGGAACTGGAGGGCGCGCCCGCCCTGGAGATCGCCCGCTGGGCCGCCGAGACCTTCGGCGCCCGGTTCTGTGTCACCAGCTCGATGGCCGACGGCGTGCTGGCCCACCTGGTGTCTCGGGTCGCGCCGGGGGTGGACGTGGTCTTCCTGGACACCGGGCTGCACTTCCCGGAGACGCTCAGGGTGCGCGACGAGGTGGCCCGCACCCTGCCGGTCACCGTCCGGTCGATCCGGCCCCGGCTGACCGTCGGCCAGCAGGACGGCGAGTACGGCCCCCGGCTGTTCAACCGGTCCCCGGACGACTGCTGCCAGCTGCGCAAGGTGGAGCCGCTGGAGCGGGCGCTCGCGGGTTACGACGCGTGGGCGGCCGGGCTGCGCCGGGACGAGTCGCCGACCCGGGCGAACACGCCGGTGGTGACCTTCGACGCCCGCCGGGGCAAGGTGAAGGTCAACCCGATCGCGGCGTGGACGCAGGGCGACGTCGACGCGTACGTCTCCCGCTGGAACGTGCCGGTCAACGAGCTGTTCGGTCGCGGCTACGGCTCGATCGGTTGCTGGCCCTGCACCCGCCGTACGAAGGCGGGGGAGGATCCGCGCGCCGGCCGCTGGGCGATGTTCGAGAAGACCGAGTGCGGCCTGCACGTCTGACCCTCGCGACGGTCCGGGGCCGTGCCGACCGGGCGGTCCGGGGCTGCGTCCCGGCGGTCCCGGGCGCCGGGGAGGGCGCGGATCCGGTGGTCCTGGTCGCACACGGCAGCCGGGACCCGCGGGCCGCCGAGGCGACCCGTGCGCTGGCCCGGGCGGTGTCGGCCGCCCGGCCCGGCCTGCGGGTGCTGCCGAGCTGGCTCGACCACACCCGTCCGGGGCCGACCGAGGTGCTGCGCGAGCTGGGCGCGGCCGGGCATCGCCGCGTTGTCCTGGTGCCGCTGCTGCTCACCGCCGCGTACCACCGGCGGGTGGACATCCCGGCGGCGGTGGCCGCGGCCCGCGAGACGGTGCCCGGCCTGGCGGTACGGGTGACCGACGTGCTGGGCCCGGCCACCGCGGACGTCGACCACGCCCTGCTGGCGGGGCTGCGACGGCGTCTCGCCGAGGCCGGGCCCGGCGGGTACGACGCCCTGGTGCTCGCGGCGGCGGGCACCCGGGACCCGGCCGCGCGTGCCTCGGTGGGACGGGTCGCCGCGGCCCTCGGTACGGCGCTGAGCGCCCCGACGCGGGTCTCGTACGCCTCCGCCGCGCCGCCGGCGGCCGGGGCCGCCGTGGCGCACCTCCGGGCCCGTGGCGCGCGGCGCGTGGCGGTCGCGGCGTACTTCCTCGCGCCCGGCCTGTTCCATGACGCGACGACCGTGTCGGCGCGGGACGCCGGCGCCGTGGCGGTGGCCGCCCCGCTAACCGACGCCCCGGAACTCGCCGACCTGGTCCTCCGCCGGGTGGACGCGGTGCAGGGGCGGGCCCGCTCTGTCCGGTAGCGGAAGGGGCCCGGTCGACGGCGACGGCGGCGCCGGCCGAGTGGCGGCGCCGCCGGGCAGCAGAACGCCCCGGCGGCTGGGCCGACCGGGGCGTGTGCTTCGGTTCGTGATCAGGCGGAGTGAGCGCGCAGCACCCGGAGGCCGCCGCGACGCTTGACAGCGCGCCGCTCCTCCTCGCTCATCCCGCCCCAGACGCCGGCGTCCTGACCCGACTCGAGCGCCCACTGCAGGCACTGGTCGGTCACGGAGCAGCGCCGGCAGACGGCCTTGGCCTGCTCGACCTGCAGGAGAGCCGGACCGGACGTCCCGATCGGGAAGAACAGCTCCGGGTCCTCGTCGCGGCAGACAGCATGGTGACGCCAGTCCATGGCGGCAACACTCCTCATTCTGGATGGGTGGCAGATGGTGCAGTGGTGCTTTTCCTATATGCGTCCGCAGTGCCGGCCGTAACGGTTCGCGTACGACTATTCGGCAGTGCGTGAGCAGGCTGTTGGCCCCGTGGACCTGCTGGAACAGCTCAACCTGACGAGCATATCCAGGCAATGTCCCGGTAACTCAAGTTCGCTTGTGAATACTTTCACGAACGCTCGCGATGTCAAGGGTGACGCTCGGAAAAACTCCGCGCGGTGAGCAAGCCCACAACCCATTTGTCCAGATTTGCCGGTGATCCAGTTACCCGGAGTACCACAGTCGAGGATCAATATAGTACGGTGCGCGTGACATTGCTGACATTTCCGGCACTCGCCCCCTCGGTGTCGCGCCCGCCGCCCGGGTGCGGCGGACCGGCGTGAACCTAGGGGACTACCCGAGACCTAGCAGATTACTCTCAGTGCCGCGGGTACGGAGGTAAATCTGACTTTCTCCCGCTCGCCCAGGTACTCGCCGTCGAGTTGGAAGGCCTGGGCGCGGCGCGCCACCAGGGTGAACTCGGCCACGTCGTGGAGCCGGAGCACCTGCTTGCCGTGCGGATCGGCCTGCCGGGAGAAGAACTGGCTCACCGTCCGTGTCGTGCTGGCCACCCGGAGTTGGCGAAGCGCGAACACGTCGAGGCCCAGGTCGAACGACGCCTCCGGATTCGGGTTCACCTCCCGGTCGCCCAGGTAGGTCCACGGTGCCGTGTTCTGGATGATGACGGTCGCCAGCTGTTCCTCGGCGACCTCGCCCGGCCGCTCCAGGCAGATGGCGGGATGGCGGCGGTCTGAGCCGAGGAAGTACTGGGCGACGGTCGACCGGAAGTAGAGGGCGGGGGTGGAGACGCGTCCCCGCCGGCGGGCCTGCTCGACGCGGTGGATGACGGCCGCGTCGACGCCGAAGCCCGCGCAGAACGTGAAGTAGCGGTCGTCCGCCCGGCCGAGACCGATCGTGCGGTGCCGGCCCAGGCGCAGACCTTCGAGGATCATGCTGGTCCCCTCCGGCCACTCCCGGGGCAGGCCGAGGGCCCGGGCGAAGACGTTCGTGGAGCCGCCCGGCACGGTGGCCAGCGCGGGCAACCGGTCGGCCGGGGACGCCCCGGCCGGTACGGTCGGCGGCTGCGCCGCCATCAGGCCGTTGACCACCTCGTTGACGGTGCCGTCGCCGCCGAGGGTGACCACCAGGTCGACGCCCTCCTCGGCCGCCTCGCGGGCCAGGGCCATGGCGTGCCCCCGGCGTCGCGTGTACCGCACGGAGAGGTCGACTTCGCTGCGCAGCGCCCGGACCAGCACGTCCCGGCTGCGCTCGCTGGTGGTGGTGGCCTTCGGGTTGACCACCAGGACGGCCCGCATGGGCGGCACTGTACCGCGCCGTGCCACCGGTATCGTGACGCGCGTGACCGTCGCCTCCGCCCCGATCCCCGGCCCGCTCCGCTGGGCCGTCCTGCTGCTGCGCGGCGAGGCGGTCGCCGTCGGACTGGTGGCCGTCTGGCTGTTGTGGGCCGACCTCACCGCACCCACCGTCGACCTGGCGTCGGCGCTGCTGGTGACGGCGTTCGCCGCCGGCTCCGCGGCCGCGCTCTGGGCGCTCGGCGGCGCGCTGGCCCGGCGGCGGGCGGGTGCCCGGGCGCCGGCGATCGTGCTTCAGCTCATGCTGCTGCCGATCGGCTGGTTCATGCTCCAGGGTGGGCTGGGCTGGCTCGGCGTGCCCCTGATGGCGCTGGGCCTCGCCGTGACCGCCCTGCTGGTGAGCACCCCGACCACCCGGGCGCTCGGCTTCGAGTGACCGGCGCGTCCGTCACCGGATGACCGGCCGGCCCGTCACCAACCGGAGGCGCGGCGGGTCAGCAGCGAGATCGTGGCCCGACCGTCGGTGGCGGTCGCGGAGGCCGAGGTGGTCAGCGCGGTCAGCACCTTCCAGGCGAAGGACGACTCGGCCGGCAGCTTCGCCCCACCGACGGTCGGCACGGTGACCTCGACGGTGAGCGCGTCGTCGGTGACCGAGAACCGGCAGTCCAGCTCGGCGTCCCGGGTGGCGATCGCGAGCAGCATCGCGCAGGCCTCGTCGACCGCGATGCGGAGATCCTCGATCTCGTCGAGGGCGAACTGGAGCCGCGCCGCGAGCCCGGCGGTGGCGGTGCGGAGCACCCCCAGGTAGCCGCCGTCGGCGGGCACCGTCAGGTGCACCACGTCGTCGTCGGTCGTCGGCTCGCCGGTCGTTGGAGTCACGCGTCATCCCCCCGGTCGGGGACTCTACCCGCTCGGTCCATCGTGTGCGGCGGGGGCGAGCGGCGTGCCCGGTGGGCGCGGGGCCGGCCGACGCGTACCGGCTCCATCGCCGGGGCGTCGCGCGGAAAGCGGCCGGCCGGCACGTCCCCGAGGACGTGCCGGCCGGAGTGCGCCGGTGCCGGAGCGCCGGGCGTCATGCCTGCTTGGTCTCCCAGAAGATCTTGGCGATCTCGTCGATCTTCTGGAGCAGCTGGTCGGCCTTGGCCGGGTCGGTCGCCCCCTTGGCGCCGGCCGCGCCGGCCAGCTTGGTGGTCTCGTTGAAGAGCTGGTGCAGGTGCGGGTACTTCTCGAAGTGGGCCGGCTTGAAGTAGTCGGTCCAGAGCACCCAGAGGTGGTGCTTGACCAGCTCGGCGCGCTGCTCCTTGATGATGATGGCGCGGGTGCGGTACTCCGGGTCGGTGTTGGCCTGGTACTTCTCGCAGATCATTTTCACCGACTCGGCCTCGATCCGGGCCTGCGCCGGGTCGTAGACGCCGCACGGCAGGTCGCAGTGGGCGCTGGCGGTCACGCGGGGCGTAAGGATGCGCGGAAGTCGCATCGGGATCCTCCATGGGAAGTTTGCGATGATCCAAGCCGACATTACTCCTGGACCGGGCTACCGAGGCCGGTGGAGGTGAAACCCATGTCCGCCCAACGTCCGGCCGGCGGCTCCCGGCTGCGGTGGCCGCTGGGGGCCGTGCTGGTGACCGGGCCCTCGATGGTGCCGACGCTGCGGCACGGCGACGCCGTCCTGGTGCGGCGCGGCGCCCGTCGCGTCCGCCCCGGGGACGTCGTGGTCGCGGTTTTCCGCAGCCGCCCCGACCTGCTGGTCGTCAAGCGCGCCGTCCGTCCCGAGGAGGGCGGCTGGTGGCTCGCCGGCGACAACCCTCTGGTCACCGACGACTCGCGGGCGTACGGGGTGGCGGACGTGCGGGCACGGGTGGTGGCGCGCTACTGGCCGCGCCCCCGGCTCTTCAGTCGCCGTCGAGTATGACCCTACTCACATCCCATGGGCGCGCTCGACACTATGCTCGGCAGGTGTCCGGGTGACCCCCCGCACCTCGCACCGCCGCTCGTCGCCTCACCTCGCGCCCCGACCGGTCGGTCCGTCTGCATCGACAGATCCTGGAGTCACCAATGTCACCGTCCACCGTGGACCCCGCTGATCCCGTCTTCCGGCTGCACCGGGGCGGCAAGATGGCCGTCGCCTCGACCGTCCCGCTGACCAGCCGGGAGGACCTCTCCCTCGCGTACACGCCGGGCGTGGCCCGGGTGTGCGAGGCGATCGCCGCCGACGCGCGCCTCGCCGACGAGTACACCTGGACCGGCCACACCGTCGCGGTCGTCACCGACGGCTCGGCCGTACTCGGTCTGGGCAACATCGGCCCGCGCGCCGCGCTGCCGGTGATGGAGGGGAAGGCCGTGCTGTTCAAGCAGTTCGGCGGGGTGGACGCGGTACCGGTCTGCCTGGACACGCAGGACGTGGACGAGATCGTGGCGGTGGTGCGCGCCCTCGCGCCGTCCTTCGGCGGGATCAACCTGGAGGACATCAGCGCCCCGCGCTGCTTCGAGATCGAGCGACGCCTGGACGAGGCGCTGGACATCCCGGTCTTCCACGACGACCAGCACGGCACCGCCATCGTCGTGCTCGCCGCGCTGCGCAACGCCGCCACGCTGCTCAACCGCAAGCTCGGTGACCTGCGGGTGGGAGTCAGCGGCGCGGGCGCCGCCGGCGTGGCCGTGACGAAGATGCTGATCGCCGGCGGGGTCAACCCGGAGCAGGTGGTGGTCTGCGACTCCCGGGGGATCATCGGGCCGCACCGCGAGGGGCTCACCGGCACGAAGGCCGAGCTGGCGGAGCTGACCAACGCCGACGGCCGGCAGGGCGACATCACCGAGGCGCTGCGCGGGGCGGACGTGCTCATCGGTGTCTCCGGCGGGGAGATCCCGGAGGCGGCGGTCGCCGGCATGGCACCGGGCGGGATCGTCTTCGCCCTGGCCAACCCCACCCCGGAGGTGCACCCGGAGGTGGCCGCCCGGCACGTCGCGGTGGTCGCCACCGGCCGCAGCGACTACCCCAACCAGATCAACAACGTGCTCGCCTTCCCCGGCGTGTTCCGGGGCGCGCTCGACGCCCGCGCCACCCGGATCACGGACGGCATGAAGGTCGCCGCCGCGGACGCGATCGCCGGGGTGGTCGCCGAGTCGCTGACGGCGGAGGCGATCGTCCCGTCCCCGCTCGACCCGCGGGTGGCGCCCGCGGTCGCCGAGGCGGTGGCCGAGGCCGCCCGCCGCGACGGCGTGACGCGCTGACGGAGTACGCAAGGGCCCCTTCCTATCGCGTTTCGCACAGGAAGGGGCCCTTCTTCACGCCCGTTCAGCTTGTTACCGTGCCGATCATGCGTGCCGCCTTCGCCTCCCGCTTCGACGACGCCAACCCGCTCGCCGCGCTCACCGTCGGCGAGCGGCCCGAGCCGGAGCACCCGGCCGACGACTGGGTGACCATCCGGGTCACCGCCAGCTCGCTCAACCACCACGACCTGTGGTCCCTGCGCGGCGTCGGGCTGCGTGCGGAGCAGCTGCCGATGATCCTGGGCTGCGACGCCGCCGGTGTCGACCCGGACGGCGCCGAGGTGGTCGTCTACCCGGTGATCCCCACCCCCGGCGACCCGCGTGGCATCTCGATCCTCTCCGAGCACTTCCCGGGCACCCTGGCCGAGCGGGTGGCCGTACCCCGGTCGAACCTGCTGCCGCTGCCGGCGGGCCTCGCGCCCGCGGACGCGGCCTGCCTGCCCACGGCCTGGCTGACCGCGTGGCGGATGCTCACCACCAAGGGCCGGGTCGACGAGGCCGACGCCGTGCTGGTGCAGGGCGCCGGCGGGGGCGTGGCCACCGCGGCCGTCGCGCTCGCCGCGGCGATGGGCAAGCGGGTGTACGCCACCAGCCGCGACGCCGCCAAGCGGGAGCGCATCGCGGCGCTCGGCGCGACCGCCGTCGAGCCGGGCGCCCGGCTGCCGGAGCGGGTCGACGTGGTGGTCGAGACGGTCGGCGCGGCCACCTTCGACCACTCGCTGAAGTCCGCCGCGCCGGGGGCCCGGATCGTCGTCTCCGGCGCCACGGCCGGGCACGAGCCGAAGGTCAACCTGCGCCGCGTGTTCGCCATGCAGTTGGAGATCCTGGGCACCTCGATGGGCACCCCGGACGAGCTGACCGACCTGCTGGCCTTCTGCGCCGAGCGCGGCGTGCGCCCGGTCGTGGACAGCGTGGTGCCGTTCTCGAAGGTCGAGGACGCGTTCGCCCGCCTGCACTCCGGCGACGTCTTCGGCAAGGTCGTGGTCGACCACACGGCCTGACGCCGCGGCGCTCAGAGGCGGTTGTCCAGGGTTGCGATGTCGCCGCGGGCGGCGTCGGTCGGGATGCGGCGCTTCGCGGTCTCGTCCCCGTAGAGCGTCCAGCGCAGGAACTCCACCGTCGTGTCGGAGACCACCCGCAGCGAGGTGCCGTCGCTGAGCAGGGCGCGGCCGTGGTCGCCCTTCGGGAGGCTGAGCAGCGCCTTCGGCCAGGGCACCTTCTCGTACACGGCCTTGCCGGCGGCGTACTCGACCACCTCGTCGGCCTCGCCGTGCACGAAGAGCTGCGGGGCGGCGGCACCCGCGAACGCGGTGCCCACACCCAGGGCGGTGCCCGCGAAGACCACCCCGGCGTCGAGCCGCTCGTCCCGGCCGGCGGTGAACAGCCCGATCGTGGTCACCCCGCCCGCCGAGTGCCCGGCCGCCGCCACCCGCTCGGTGGCGAGCCGGCCGCGCAGCGGGTCACCCGCCGTCGCGTCCAGGCGGAGGACGGCGTCGAGGGCGTACGACACGTCGGCGGGCTGGTTGAGCACGTCGAGCACGTTGCCGTCGCCGCCCCGGGCGGTGTGCGGGAACGTCGGGGCGGCCACCACGAACCCGGCCTCCGCCCAGCGGGTCAGCAGCGGCGCGTAGTCCGCGGGCCGCCCGCCCAGGCCGTGGCTGAACATGACCACCGGGAACTTCCCGTCGGCCGCGTCCACGGACTTCCGTGGGGCGCCACCGGTCGCGCCGGCCGCCGGGTACCAGACGGTCACCGGCAGCTTCCGGCTCCCGTCGCGGGTCAGGGCGAGCTGCCGTACGCCGACGGCGAAGGTGCGCTCGGGCGCGCTGCCTGCGAGCGCCGGTGCGCCGGTGGCCGCGGGTGGCGTCGGGGTGGCCAGGGTCGGCGGTGCCGCCGGGGCGGCCGGCCGGTCCGAGGAGCACCCGGCCAGGCCGGCCGCGACCAGGGCGCCGGCGAGCAGAGCAGGGGTGAGGCGACGCGACATGGCTCCGATTGTGCCTCGCCCGACGGGCCCGCCCATCGGAGATCGACGGGCTGTGCCGGTGCCGGCCGCAGCGGGTGAGGTCGGGCGGGGCCGGCTCAGGTCGTCAGCCGGTGCTCGAACGCCGTCACGCCGGGGGAGAGCGCCGCGCCGGTCAGCCGGCGGCGGGCGGCCGGGTCGCCGTAGAGGGTCCAGCGGAGGAACTCGGTCGTGGCGGCGAGGACCTGGTCGAAGCCCCGCCGGCCCGGCCCCAGGTACTCGCCGTGGCCCTGCCCGAGCAGGCTCAGGAACGCCGCCGGCCCGGAGGCGCGGTCGTACGCGGCACGACCGACCCGCAGCGGGACGACGCGGTCCGCCGTGCCGTGCACGAAGAGCAGCGGCGCGGCCGGATCGGCGCGACCACCGGCCATCCCGCCGCCCGCGATCACGATGCCGGCCCGCAACCGGGCGGAGTGGCCCGGGGTGAACATGCCGGCCGTCGTGAAGCCGCCGGCGGAGTGGCCGGCGGCGGCGAACCGGGCCACGTCCAGGTGCCCGGCGAGGGGGTCACCGCGCCGGGTGTCCAGGCGGACGAGATGCCGGATCAGCCGCCATGCGTCGGCCGGCTGGTGCCGGACGTCCGCTCGGCTGAACCGGGGAGCGCCGCGCCGGGTGTGCGGGTACGCCGGTGCGGCCACCACGAACCCGGCGGCGGCCCAGCGGGTGACCAGGCCGGCGTGCAGGCGCGGCAGGCTGTCCAGCCCGTGGCTGTAGACGACGACGGGGAACCGCCCGTCGGCCACGGCGGCGCCCTCGGCCGGGTACCAGAGGGTCACCGGCAGGGGCCGCGCCGAACCCGGGTCGAGGGTGAACGTACGCACGCCGACGGCGTACGGGCTCCCGGGCGCCGGGTGCGCCGGCGGCGGCCCCCCGGTGACGGAGGTGGCCGGCGCGCAGCCCGCCAGCAGCAGCGCCGCCAGCAGCGCGGCGACCAGCCGTTGCACCCCCACGGATCCACGGTAGGTCTCCGGGTGCCCCGGCCGGTCCCGCCGACCGGTCCGCGTCCGCGCACCACCCGGCCGGAACACCTCCACCGCCCGGCTCGACCTGTGGGATCCACGCGCGCCGGGGCCCGGCTACGTCGACGCCCTTCGCTATGGTCGGGCGCATGCCTGAGAACTACTCCGACCCGGCCGGCAACACCGAGGCGTTCCGCGCCTTCGCGAACACGCCCGAGCCGCCGGCGCCGGCCGCCGGTCGGGCGCCGCTGCTCGTCGGCGCGGTGGTGGCCGCGGTGGTGCTGGTCGTCCTGGCCGCCTGGCTGGCCCTGGGCTGAGCCGGCGCGTCAGCGCGAGCCCGCGGCCACCGCGCGCGCCGCGCGGGCGATCTCCCGCTCCTCGTCGGTGCCGATCACACAGACCGTCACCTCCGCGCCGTCCGGGGAGATGACACGGTCGCCGCTGCCGGCGTTACGGCCCGGGTCGACGGCGATGCCCAGCCGCTCCAGGCCGGCCAGCGCCGCCGCGCGCACCGGGGCGGCGTGCTCGCCGACGCCCGCGGTGAAGGTGACCGCGTCCACTCGGCCGAGCAGGGCGTAGTACGCCCCGACGTAGGCGGTGATCCGCCGGCAGTACACGTCGAAGGCGAGGGCGGCGTCCCGGTCGCCGTCGGCCCGGCGCGCCAGCACCTCGCGCATGTCGTTGGCGCCCGCCAGCCCCAGCAGGCCGCTGCGGTGGTTGAGCAGGTCGTCGATCTCGTCGACGCCCAGCCCGCCCTCCCGGCGCAGGTGGAAGATCACCGTCGGGTCCAGGTCGCCGCTGCGGGTGCCCATCACCAGGCCTTCGAGCGGGGACATGCCCATCGAGGTGGCCACGCTCCGCCCACCGGCCACCGCGGTGACACTGGCCCCGTTGCCGAGGTGCAGGGTGATCGTGTTGATCTCCTCGTACGGGCGGCCGAGCAGTTCCGCGGTGCGCCGGGAGACGTACGCGTGCGACGTGCCGTGGAAGCCGTACCGCCGGACGCCGTACCGGGTGGCCGTGTCCCGGTCGATCGCGTACGTGGCGGCGGCCTCGGGGAGCGTGGTGTGGAAGGCGGTGTCGAAGACGGCGACCTGCGGCAGGTCCGGCAGTGCCGCCCGGGCGACCTC
Source organism: Micromonospora sp. WMMC415 (assembly GCF_009707425.1). Classification (GTDB taxonomy): domain Bacteria; phylum Actinomycetota; class Actinomycetes; order Mycobacteriales; family Micromonosporaceae; genus Micromonospora. The sequence goes on from NZ_CP046104.1 coordinate 1,921,935, forward strand.
GATGCCGGCCAGGTTGGCGGGGTTGTGCAGCGGCGCCAGCGGCACCAGGGCCCGGATGGCGGCGAGCACCTCGTCGTCGATCAGGACCGGCTCGCCGAAGCGCCGCCCGCCGTGCACCACCCGGTGCCCGACCGCCACCAGCCCGGCCAGGTCGAGACCGTCGAGGATCTGCCGGACCGCCGTCGCGTGGTCGGGCGGACCGCCGCCGGGCTCGCCGATCCGCTCGACCGTGCCCTTGCCCCGGATTTCGTCGCCGTCGTAGAGCCGCCACTTCACCGACGACGACCCGCAGTTGAGCACCAGCACCCGCTCGGTCACGCGACCTCCTCCTCCGACGACGCGGCGGCCTGGATCGCGGTGATCGCGACCGTGTTGACGATGTCGGGAACGGTCGCGCCCCGGGACAGGTCGTTCACCGGCCGGCGCAGGCCCTGCATGACCGGCCCGACCGCCACCGCGCCGGCCGACCGCTGCACCGCCTTGTACGTGTTGTTGCCGGTGTTGAGGTCCGGGAAGATGAAGACCGTCGCCCGGCCGGCCACCTCGCTGCCGGGCAGTTTCGTCGCCGCCACCGCCGGGTCGATCGCCGCGTCGTACTGGATCGGGCCCTCCACCAGCAGGTCCGGTCGGCGTTCCCGGACCAGCAGGGTGGCCGCCGCGACCTTCTCCACGTCCGCGCCGGCGCCGGAGGCGCCGGTGGAGTACGACAGCATCGCCACCCTCGGCTCGATGCCGAACCGGGCGGCGGTGTCGGCCGACGAGATCGCGATGTCGGCGAGTTGGGCGGCGTCCGGGTCGGGGTTGACCGCGCAGTCGCCGTACACCAGGACACGGTCGGCGAGCAGCATGAAGAAGACGCTGGACGCGACGGACACCCCCGGCATGGTCCGGATGATCTCGAAGGCGGGGCGGATGGTGGCGGCGGTGGTGTGGGTCGCGCCGGAGACCATGCCGTCGGCGTACCCGGTCTGCACCATCATCGTGCCGAAGTAGTTGGGCTGGGCCACGATGTCGTGGGCCAGGTCCAGCGTGACCCCCCGGTGGGCGCGCAGCTTCGCGTACCCGGCGGCGAACTCGTCGCGCCACCCGCTGGTGACCGGGTCGACCACCCGGACGCCGGCGATGTCGACACCCAGTTCCCGGGTGCGCCGGGCGATGTCGTCGGGCCGGCCGAGCAGGGTCAGGTCGGCGACGCCCCGGCGCAGCAGGATCTCGGCCGCCCGCAGGATCCGCTCCTCCGAGCCCTCGGGCAGCACCAGGTGCCGGCGCCGCGCCCGGGCGCGGTCGATCAGGTCGTACTCGAACATCAGCGGCGTAACCCGCTCGGAGCGGCTGACCCGCAGCCGGCGGGCCAGGTCGTCGGTGTCCACGCAGCGCTCGAAGGCGCCGAGCGCGGCCTCCACCTTGCGCGGGTTGCCGGCGCTGGGCCGGCCCTCGATCCGGCTGGACGCGGCGACCGTGTCGTAGCTGTCGCTGGGCACCGAGAGCACCGCGAGCCCCGGCTTCAGCCGCTCCACCAGCCGCATCGCGCGCGGGTCCGGCCGCTCGCCGAGGGTGAGGACCAGCCCGGACAGCGAGACCTGCCCGGCCACGTGCGCCGCGCTCGTGGCGACCAGGAGGTCGTCCCGGTCGCCCGGCATGATCACCAGGGCGCCCTCGGTGAGGTGGTCGAGCAGGGTCGGCACGTGGGCCGCGCCGACCACGTAGTCGAGCACGTCGCGGCTGAGGGCGGCGTCGTCGCCGGCGAGCAGCGTGGCGCCGAGCGCCGCCGCCACCTCGGCGACCGTCGGCGCCGACACGCTCGGCACCTCCGGAATCGCGTACGTGGGGACCGGCAGGTCGGGCAGCGGCATCGGCTCCGCCATCCGGTTGGCGACCACCGCCAGCACCGTCGCGCCGAGGTCCTCCAGATCGTGGTACGCCCGGCGCGCCGACGCCGAGATGGCGGCCGGCTGCTGCCCGTACCCGTCGACGACCGGGACCACGACGCTGCCGAACTCGGTGGCGAGCCGCGCGTTGAAGGCCAGCTCGCGGGGGCCGGCGCCGGCGCCGCCGTCGGCGAAGTCGCTGCCCACCACGACCACCGCCGGGCAGCGGCGCTCCACCTCGCGGTAGCGCGCCACGATCCCGGAGATCAACTGCTCCCGCCGCCCGTCGGCGACCATCGCGGTGGCCTCGGCGTACGTCGCGCCGGCCAGATCCGCGGGCGGCAGCTCGATCCGGTACCGGTCGGCGAGCAGGGCCAGGATGGGATCCGGGGTGGCTCCGCCGACCAGCGGGCGGAACGCCCCGATCCGTTCGACCTGCCGGGACAGCAGTTCGGCGAGGCCGAGGGCGACCGTCGACTTGCCCCCGCCGGACCCCACGCTGGTGACGTACACACTCCGGGCCACGAGATCCACCCTAGGAGATCGGCGTGCCCCCCGCCCGGGTCCTGCGTCCCGGGCCGTCGGTCACTCGTCGTCCTCGTCGTCGAGACGGGCCAGGTACGTGGCGAGACGCTCGATCGGCGTCTCGAACTCGGGGTTCAGGTCGACGAAGTCGCGCAGGCGCTCGGCCAGCCACTCGATGCTGATCTGCTCGTCGCCGCGTCGCTCGACCAGTTCCTCGATCCCACGGTCGGTGAAGTACATGTGCGTTCCTCGTCTGTGGTGGCGCGACGGCGGCGGGGCAGGGACGACCGTCCCTGCCCCGCCGCCGTGCGTGGTGCGTTACGGGCGGGGGAGGGCCGCCTCGATCAGCGCCTGCTGCTCGACGTCGTGCATCTTGGCCGAACCGACCGCCGGGGCGGCCGCGGCCGGACGGGAGATGCGGCGCAGCCGGACACCGTCGAGGTGCTCCAGCATGTTCAGCGCGACGAACGACCAGGCGCCCTGGTTGGCCGGCTCCTCCTGGACCCAGGCGAAGTCCTCCGCGTTCGGGTACGTCGCGAGGGCGGCCCGGATCTCGTCGACCGGGATCGGGTACAGCTGCTCGACCCGGATGATCGCGGTGTCGGTGACGCCGCGCTCCTGCCGGGCCTGGAACAGGTCGTAGTAGACCTTGCCCGAGCAGAGCAGCACCCGCTTCACCTGCTCCGGTGCCGGGGCCCCGCCGTCGGGCAGCACCGGCTGGAAGGTGCCGGTGGTGAAGTCCTCGACCTGCGAGATGCAGAGCCGGTGCCGCAGCAGGGACTTCGGCGTGAACACCACCAGCGGCTTCCGCTTCGGCGACAGGGCCTGGCGGCGCAGCAGGTGGAAGTAGTTCGCCGGGGTGGTCGGGATCGCCACCCGCATGTTGTCCTCGGCGCAGAGCTGGAGGAACCGCTCCGGGCGGCCGGAGGTGTGGTCCGGGCCTTGGCCCTCGTGGCCGTGCGGCAGCAGCAGGGTGACCGCCGAGCGCTGGCCCCACTTCACCTCGCCGGAGGAGATGAACTCGTCGATGACCGACTGGGCGCCGTTGACGAAGTCGCCGAACTGGGCCTCCCAGCAGACCAGCGCGTTGACGTTCTCCACCGAGTAGCCGTACTCGAAGCCCATCGCCGCGTACTCGCTGAGCAGCGAGTCGTGCACGAAGAACCGGGACCGCTCGCCGTCGCCGGTGAGCGACTTCAGCGGCAGGTAGTCGTCGCCGGTCCGAGCGTCGACGACCGAGGCGTGCCGCTGCACGAACGTGCCGCGGCGCGAGTCCTGGCCGGCGAGCCGGACGGTCACCCCGTCGTGCAGCAGCGAGCCGAAAGCGATGATCTCGCCGAAGCCCCAGTCGATGTTGCCCTCGACGGACATCTTGGCCCGCCGGTCGAGCAGCTGCTGGATCCGCTTGTGCGGGGTGAAGCCCTCCGGCAGGTTGACGTGCGCCTCGCCGATCGCCTTGACGACCGCGGTGTCGGTGGCGGTCTCGACCTGCGGCTCCGGCTCCTCCTCCCGCTTGGGGCGGGAGAGCTGGCGCGGCGTGGTGGCGGCGTCGCGGGTGGCCTTGAAGACCCGCTCCAGCTGCGCCTGGTAGTCGCGCAGCAGCTCCTCCGCGTCCTCCACGGTGATGTCACCCCGCCCGATCAGCTCCTCGGTGTAGAGCTTCCGCACCGAGCGCTTCGAGTCGATGATCTTGTACATCTGGGGGTTGGACATCGACGGGTCGTCGCCCTCGTTGTGTCCGCGCCGCCGGTAGCAGACCAGGTCGATCACGACGTCCTTGTTGAACGCCTGCCGGTACTCGAAGGCGAGCCGGGCGACCCGGACCACGGCCTCCGGGTCGTCACCGTTGACGTGGAAGATCGGCGCCTGGATCATCCGGGCCACGTCGGTGCTGTAGAGGCTGGAGCGGCTGTACTCCGGGGCGGTCGTGAAGCCGACCTGGTTGTTGACCACGACGTGCACGGTGCCGCCGGTGCGGTAGCCGCGCAGCTGGGACAGGTTGAGCGTCTCGGCGACCACGCCCTGGCCGGCGAACGCGGCGTCACCGTGCACCGCCAGCGGCAGCACGGTGTAACCCTCCAGCTTGAGGTCGATCCGGTCCTGCTTGGCCCGGACGATGCCCTCCAGCACCGGGTCGACGGCCTCCAGGTGCGACGGGTTCGCCACCACCGAGACCTTCACCGCGTGCTCGCCGTCCGGCGTGGTGAACTTGCCGTTCTGGCCGAGGTGGTACTTGACGTCGCCGGAGCCCTGGGTGGAACGCGGGTCCAGGTGGCCCTCGAACTCGGAGAAGATCTTCTCGTACGGCTTGCCGACGATGTTCGCCAGCACGTTGAGCCGGCCCCGGTGCGCCATGCCGATGACGACCTCGTCCAGCCCGCCCTCGGCGGAAGCCTCCAGCACCTCGCCCAGCAGCGGGATCAGCGACTCGCCGCCCTCCAGCGAGAACCGCTTCTGGCCCACGTACTTGGTCTGCAGGAAGGTTTCGAACGCCTCCGCGGCGTTGAGCCGGTTGAGCACGTGCTTCTGCTCCTCCGGCGACGGCTTCTCGTACCGGCGCTCGACCCGCTCCTGGATCCAGCGCCGCTCCTCCGGGTCCTGGATGTGCATGTACTCGATGCCGACCCGGCGGCAGTACGAGTCGCGCAGCACACCGAGGACCTCGCGCAGCTTCATCCGCTGCCGGCCGGCGAAGCCGTTCACCGGGAAGACCCGGTCCAGGTCCCACAGGGTCAGCCCGTGCTGGAGGACGTCCAGGTCCGGGTGCTTGCGGATCTTGAACTCCAGCGGGTCGGTGTCGGCCATCAGGTGGCCGCGCACCCGGTACGCGTGGATCAGCTCGTGCACCCGCGCGGTCTTGTTGATCTGGCCCTCGCCGTCGATCGCGACGTCGCGCATCCAGCGCACCGGCTCGTACGGGATGCGCAGCGAGGTGAAGATCTGGTCGTAGAAGCCGTGCTCGCCGAGCAGCAGCTCGTGCATCACCTTCAGGAACTCGCCGGACTGCGCGCCCTGGATGATGCGGTGGTCGTACGTGCTGGTCAGCGTGATGACCTTGCTGACCGCCAGCTCCGCGAGGGTGGCCTCGCTCATGCCCTGGTACGGCGCCGGGTACTCCATCGCGCCGACGCCAATGATCGCGCTCTGGCCGGTCATCAGTCGCGGCATCGAGTGCACGGTGCCGATGCCGCCCGGGTTGGTCAGCGAGATGGTGGTGCCGGAGTAGTCCTCCATCGTCAGCTCGTTCTTCCGAGCCCGGCGGACGACGTCCTCGTACGCCTGCCAGAACTGCCGGAAGTCCATCTGCTCGCAGGCCTTGATGGAGGGCACCACCAGGTTGCGGCTGCCGTCCGGCTTGGTCAGGTCGATGGCGATACCCAGGTTGACGTGCTCGGGGCGGACCAGCACCGGCTTGCCGTCGACCTCGGCGTACGAGTTGTTCATCTCCGGGTGCGCCACCAGCGCGCGGACCAGCGCGTACCCGATCAGGTGGGTGAAGCTGACCTTGCCACCCCGCCCGCGGGCCAGGTGGTTGTTGATCACGATGCGGTTGTCGACCAGGAGCTTGGCCGGGACGGCGCGCACGCTGGTCGCGGTCGGCACGCTCAACGACGCGTCCATGTTCTGGACGATCTTGGCGGCGACGCCGCGCAGCGGCGTGGTCTGCGGGCCGGCGGCGGTCGGGGCGGCGGCCTTCGCCGGTGCGGCCTTGGCCGGGGCCGGCTTGGCGGCGGCCTTCTGCGCCGTGGGCTTGGCCGGAGCCGGCTTCGCCTCCTCCTTGCGCGCGGGCTGCGCGACGGTCGCGGCGGCCTCCTGCTGGCCGGACGGCTCGGGCTTGGCGGCCGGCTTCGGGGCGGGCTGCTCGGCACGCGGCGTCGCGGCGCCCGGTGCGGGCCGGTAGTCCGCGAAGAAGTCGTGCCAGGCCGGGTCGACGCTGGTGGGGTCGGTGAGGTACCGCTGGTACATCTCTTCGACGATCCACTCGTTCGGGCCGAAACCCGCCAGTGGGTTCTCCTGCGAAGTCTGCTGGGTCGACACGGCCGGTAATCGCCTCTTTCACGCGGGTTGTGTGTCACGCGGTGCGCCCTTTCCTCCGGGCGCGCGGAGTCGGGTCCCAGGCTACGCCGTACGGAACCCGCAGGCATTTCCGCCTCCGTCGCGTGGTCCGTTTCACAGAAGATGCCAGAAGTTCGGCAAACGCTGCGTACGCCGTCGATGACTGGTATGCGGAACTGAGTATCCGTACCGAATGCCGCACCCCGGGCGTGCCGGCACGCTGACCGTGGCGGTCGCCGTGGCGGTCAGCGCTGTCGGGGCGGCGGCCCTCGGGGTGGGCTCGTGAGGAGGCTCGGCCTTCCCGCGCTCTTCTTCGGCTGGCTCTACGGGGTGCCGTTCCTGCTGATCACCGGCCTGATCCGGCGAGCCTCGGACCCGTACGCACCGACCCGCGAGGCGGCGCGGGCGTTCGGCGCGACCACCGACGCGTTGCTGATCGGCGGGCTGGTCCTCAACGCGGTGCTCCCGCTGGTCGGGCTGCTGCTCGCGGCACGGGCCGACGACGCGTACTGGCGGCGGCACTTCGTCGGCGCGGGCGTCGGCGTGGTGGCGGTCTACCTGGTCACGGCGGTGGCGAGCAGCATGGTGGCCACCACCCTGATCGGCCACACCCCGGCGGACGAGGAACCGGCGCCGAGGGTCACCCAGTGCATCCCGGTCAGCGGCGGCCGGGGCTGCCCCGGCGGGTGACGCGGGCGACGTGGCCGGGGGCCGGCCCGCGACGCGGTGGCGGGAACGGTGCCGCCCCCGCCACCACGCGCGTCAGGAGATGTCCCGCCGACGTACGGTCAGCGTGCCGATCACGCCGGCCACCACCGCGTACCCGATCAGCACCGCGGCGCCCGCCCAGCGCGGCGGGTTGCCCGGGATCTCGGCTCCGGTGACCATCAGGCCGGAGGCGAGGGAGGGCACCAGGAGCTGGAGGTTGTTGATCCAGTCCCCGAAGCGGGCTGCCAGCGTGCTGATGACGATGACCGCGCCGATCGTGCCACCCAGGTAGAGCAGGATGCCGGTGACGGTGGCCCCGATCTGGCTGCGGATCAGCACCCCGATCCCGACGCCGAGGATCGCCCACAGCAGGTACGCCAGGGCGTTCAGCCCGACCGCCTCCCACGCCGCGCTCCCGAACCGGGCACCGACCCCGACCGACTCCAGCACCGCCGAGCCGACCAGCAGGTTCGCGCCGGTCGTGACCAACCAGAAGATCAGCCCCAGGACGGCCGTGGCCACCAACTTGGCCGCCATCACGGCGCTCCGGTGCGGTGTCGTGAGGAACGTGGTGGTGACGGTCTGGTGGAAGAACTCGTTGGTCACCACCAGGATGCCGAGCAGCATCACCATCAGCAGGCCGAAGAACTGGCCGTTGGTGTAGAGGTTCGCGGCCAGATTGTCCGGGAGGGCGACCGCCGCCACGGTGTCGGCCTGGTCCTCCGGCACCTGGCCGAGATTCCCGTTCACCAGCTGATCCGTCTGGATGTAGTTGAAGAACAGGGTGAGGCCCCACAGCGGCAGGTAGATCAGCGCCAGGATCCACCACAGGTTGGTGGTACGGATCTTCGCCAGCTCGGCTCGGACGAGGTTCATCGGATGTCCGCCTTTCCGGCCGTCAGCTCCAGGAACACGCCCTCGAGGTCGGGCCGTTCCGTGGTGAGTTCGTGCAGCTCGACACCGGCGGCCAGGGCCGCCCGGCCCACCGTCGGCGCGTCCACACCGCCGACCAGCAGCGTCCCGTGCTCGTCGACGTCCACGGTGGCCGGGCCGTCCTTCAGCGCGGCGGTCAGCGTGTCGGCCTGCGGCGTGCGGACGCGTACCCGCACGCCCTGCGCCATCGACCCGATCACCTGGTCCACCGGGCCCTGCCGGACCAGCCGGCCAGCGGCGATGATCACCACGTCGTCGGCGAGGAGCTGCATCTCGGACAGCAGGTGGCTGGAGACCAGCACCGTGCGTCCCTCGGTGGCCAGGCTCTTGAGGAAGCCGCGCATCCACCGGATGCCCTCCGGGTCGAGGCCGTTCGCCGGCTCGTCCAGGATCAGCACCCGCGGGTCGCCGAGCATCGCGGCGGCGATGCCCAGCCGCTGCTTCATGCCGAGCGAGTAGCCCTTGAACTTGCGCTTCGCGGCCGGCGTCAGCCCGACCAGCGCCAGCGCCTCGTCGGCCCGGGACTTCGGCAGGCCGGCGGCCGCGCAGATCACCCGCAGGTGGTTGATCCCGGTGCGGCCCTTGTGCGCGCTGGACGCCTCCAGCACCGCCCCCACGTGCCGCAGCGGATCGGTCAGGTCGGCGTACCGCCGGCCACCGATGGTCGCCTGGCCGCCGGTCGGGGTGACCAGGTTCAGCAGCATGCGGAGCGTGGTCGTCTTACCGGCGCCGTTCGGGCCGAGGAAGCCGGTGACCCGGCCCGGCTCGACCGTGAAGGACAGGTCGTCGACCGCGCGGACGTTGCGGTAGACCTTCGTCAGGCCGGACACCACGATCTGACCGTCGCTGGTGGGGCTTCGCTGCCCGTCAGACATTCTTCTCCCCTCGTGTGGTGGCGTCGGGGTACGCCGCTGCACAGCGTGACCGGCCGGCGCAACCAAATCAATCAGGCGCGGTCCGTACCCGCACCTCCGTCTCGCGGCGGAGGCGGCTACTCCTGAGGAACGACCCGCCGTGGTGTCGGGGAGGGGTTCCGTCGGCCAGGAGCCCCTCCTCCGCCGTCACACCGCGATCCAGGTGGCGCGGGCCCAGGCGAGGAGGGTCCCGTCCGGGGCGTACAGGCTGCTGTGCACCTCGGCCTTCCGGCCCTCGGCGCCCGCCGTTAGCCCGGTCACCACGCACTCGGCGCCCGGCTGCGGCAGCGCTTCGACCACGGCGGCGATCCGACCCAGCACGTACGGCCGGCCGGGCGCGATCACCGACCAGCCGCCGGGGCAGTCCAGCGCCGCCCAGACGGTCACCGCGTCGACGTCGTCCGGCACCCGGAACGGCGCGGCGGTGCGGCCGTCGGGCAGCGGACCGGGAAAGATCCGCAGGCCGTCGGCCCGCTCCGGGCCGCAGACGAAGCAACCGGGGAAGGGGTGGTCCACCAGCCCGGGGTACCCGGCCGCGGCCGCCCGCGCCGTCGCCAGGTCGACCGGCTGCACGACGGTGCGGAACCCCGGGACCGGACGGACCTCCGCGACCAGCTGCCCGTCCGGGTCGCGGACCTCGGTCCCGTGCCGGGTCAGCGGGGTCTCCAGCGGCGGCGGCCGCCGCAGGGTCACCTCCACCGCGGCGTCGGCCGCGCCGGGCCGGCCTGCCCGCAGGCCCGGGTCCCCGGCCGCGAACGTCCCCGCGCTCCACCCGCCGTTGCCCGAGCCGGGCGGCCCGTTGTACCGCGCACCGATGATCATGCCCGCACCTCCGGTCGGCGGCGCCGGCCCCGTCGCCGGCCCACCCGGGGGCAGCCTCCCACGTCCGCCCGTCGACGTCGCCGGGCGGTCACGGCAGCCGGCCGCCCACCGCCGTTCACCCGATCGACACTCCTCACCACCGTGACCGGCAACCCGAGCCCCCTACACAGAACTCATGGCCGTTCTGCCCGCCGCTGGCGCACCCCTCACGACCAGCGGGTACACGCTGTTGATCGCCGACGACCCCAACCAGGTCGCGGCCGCGCAACGCCTCCGACACGAGGTCTTCGCCACCGAGTTGGGCGCCACCCTGCGCCCCGGCGCGGGTGACCTGGACGTCGACGACTTCGACCAGTACTGCGACCACCTCATCGTGCGGCAGGAGAGCAGCGGTGAGGTGGTCGGGACGTACCGCCTGCTGCCGCCGGGCCGCGCCGACCGCCGGTACGCCGAGGACGAGTTCGACCTGACGCCGCTGGACCCGCTCCGCGACGACCTGGTGGAGGCCGGCCGGTCCTGCGTACACCCGGACCACCGCTCCGGCGCCGTGATCAACCTGATGTGGGCCGGCATCGCCCGCTACCTGCACCTGCGTGGCGTCCGCTGGCTCGGCGGCTGCGCCTCGGTCCCGGTGGCCGACGGGGGACGGGCGGTCGCGGAGGTGTGGGCCCTGGCGCAGGCGAAGCACCTGGCTCCGCCGCCGCTGCGGGTCCGCCCGCTGCGCCCCTGGTTCGCCGAGCCCGGCGTGCCCACCGGCGCGGTCGGGGGCGCGCAGGCGCGGGCACTGGTCCCGCCGCTGCTCCGCGGCTACCTGCGCCTCGGCGCGTGGGTCTGCGGCGCGCCGGCCTACGACCCGGACTTCGGGGTCGCCGACTTCTACGTGCTCTTCTCCCTGGACCGGATGAATCCCCGCTACCTGCGGCACTTCCTGGGCGAGGTGGAGCGGTGACCGCCGTCGCGTACGACCTCTGGCGGCCGACCTCCGGGTGTGGCCCGACCTGCCTGCCGGTGCCCGGCGACGTGCCCGACGTCTCCGCCGCGCGGCGGCTGGGCCGGATGGTCGCCGGGCTGGGGATGCTGCTCGCCGGTGCCGGCCTGGCGGTGCTGCTTCCGCTGCTGCCCGCTCGCGAGCGGGAGGCCGCGATCCGCCGCTGGGCGCGGGCCACCGCCCGGGCCGTCGGCGTGCGCCTGGTGGTCCGGGGCCGGCTGCCCCGGCGGCGCGCGCTGCTGGTCGCCAACCACGTGTCGTGGCTGGACATCCTGGCGGTGCTGGCCGCGTCGCCGGCCCGGATGATGGCCAAGAGCGAGGTGCGGGCGTGGCCGCTGATCGGTCAGCTCGCCGGTGTCGCCGGGACCGTCTTCGTGGACCGGGCCCGGCCCCGGGACCTGCCGGACACGGTGACGCGGCTGGCCGCCCTGCTGCGCTCCGGGCGGGCGGTCGCCGTCTTCCCGGAGGGCACCACCTGGTGCGGCGACGCGGGGGACTGCCGGCCGGCCGGCGGGTTCCGGCCGGCGATGTTCCAGGCCGCGATCGACGCGGGTGCCCCGGTGGTGCCGCTGCGGATCGGCTACCGGTGCGCGGCCACCGACACGGCCACCACCGCGGCGGCCTTCCTGGGCGACGAGACCCTGTGGCGGTCGCTGCGGCGGGTGCTCGCCGCCCGCGACCTGGTGGTGACGGTGACCGTCACGGCGGCCCTGCATCCGGCGGCGGACGCCGACCGGCGGGTGCTGGCCCGGGCCGCCGAGTCGGCCGTGCACCTGGTGCCGTCCCGGGTGCCCCGGGCCGCGGCGCTGCACGCGCTGCCGACCCGGCTGGTGGTCGCGGAGCGGGAGCTCGACCTGGCGGCCTGAGCCTCACAGATTCTTTTCAGCGACCGCCCAGGCGGGGCGCAGCCTGAGCGCGGATGATGGGCCGCATGGCCGCTACCCAGACCGAGGCGCGACTGCTCGTCGTTGAGGACGACCCCAACATCCTCGAACTGCTCTCCGCGAGCCTGCGGTTCGCGGGTTTCGACGTGGCTACCGCCACCAGCGGCAGCGCCGCGCTGAACGTCGCGAAGGACCACCGCCCCGATCTGGTCGTGCTGGACGTCATGCTGCCCGACCTCGACGGATTCGAGGTCATCCGGATGATGCGCGAGGGCGGCACCCGGACGCCGGTCGTCTTCCTCACCGCCCGGGACGCCACCGACGACAAGATCCGCGGCCTCACCCTGGGCGGCGACGACTACGTCACCAAGCCGTTCAGCCTGGAGGAGCTGACCGCGCGGATCCGCGCCGTGCTGCGGCGTACGAGCACCGGCGAGCAGGCGCCGTCCCGGCTCACCTTCGCCGACCTGGAGCTGGACGAGGAGACCCACGAGGTGTACCGGGCGGGCCAGCGGGTGCAGCTGTCGCCGACCGAGTTCAAGCTGCTGCGCTACCTCATGCTCAACGCCAACCGGGTGCTGTCCAAGGCGCAGATCCTCGACCACGTGTGGAACTACGACTTCCGGGGTGACGACAACATCGTCGAGTCGTACATCTCGTACCTGCGGCGCAAGGTCGACAACACCCAGCCCCGGCTGATCCACACGCTCCGTGGGGTGGGGTACGTCCTTCGCAAGCCGGCGGCGTGAACGTCGTCCAGCAGGCGAAGCTCCGGCTCCGCAGCGTCCCGCTCCGCGTCAAGCTGGTCACCGCGGTCCTCGCGCTGGTGGCAGCCGCGCTGCTGGTGATCAGCTCGCTGACCACCTACTTCCTGCGCAGCTATCTGATCGACCAGGTGGACGCGGACCTGCGCTCGGCGAGCGGCAGCGTGACGAGCTGGGCCGCGACGCTGCGGCCGGGCCAGAAGGTCCAGTTCAGCCTGCCGAGCGACTACGTGCTGCTCACCGTCGCGGACGGCCAGGCGACCGCCTTCTTCTACAACCCGGAGATGGACCAGCAGGACCTGCCGAACTGGCCGCGCACGGAGGAGGGGTTCCGGGACCTGGTCGGGGACCCGCGCACCGTCCGGTCGCAGGACGGTCACAGCCGGTGGCGGATGCTCTACCTCGAACTGCCGGACGGTCAGGTGGCGGCCGTCGGCCAGCACCTCACCGACGTGGACCTGGCCGTCAAACGGTTGGTCTGGATCGACCTTCTGGTCGGTGGTGCGGTGCTGATCCTGCTCGCGTCGATCGGCGCGGCGATCGTCCGGACCAGCCTCAAACCGCTCGTGGAGATCGAGCAGACCGCCGCCGCCATCGCCGGCGGCGACCTGACCCGGCGGGTGCCCGACCCGGAGGCGGGGCAGGAGTGCCCCACCTCGGAACTCGGGCGGCTGTCCCGGGCGCTCAACGCGATGCTCACCCAGATCGAGGCGGCCTTCACCGCCCGCGCCACGTCCGAGGCGGCCGCCCGGGCCGCCGAGTCCACCGCCCGGGACGCCGCGGCGAACGCCCGCGCGTCCGAGGCCCGGGCCCGTCGCTCCGAGGAGCGGATGCGGCAGTTCGTCGCGGACGCGTCGCACGAGCTGCGCACCCCGCTGACGACGATCCGGGGCTTCGCCGAGCTGTACCGGCAGGGCGCCGCCCGCGAGCCCGAGCAGACCGGCGACCTGCTCCGCCGGATCGAGGACGAGGCAGCCCGGATGGGGCTGCTCGTCGAGGACCTGCTGCTGCTCGCCCGGCTGGACCGCGAACGCCCGCTCTCGCTCGCCCCGGTCGAGCTGCCGGTGCTGGCCACCGACGCGATCGAGGCCGCCCGGGCGGTGGCCCCGGACCGCCGGATCGAGCTGGACATCGTCCCGGGCTCCGGGCGCCTGGTGGTGTACGGCGACGACGCCCGGCTGCGGCAGGTGATCGGCAACCTGGTGACGAACGCCCTGACGCACACCCCGCCGGACGCGTCGGTGACCCTGCGGCTGCGGTCCGAGCCGGGCAACCTCGCGGTGGTGGAGGTGGCCGACACCGGCCCGGGGCTCTCACCGGAGCAGGCGGAGCGGGTCTTCGAGCGCTTCTACCGGGCGGACGCGGCGCGGACCCGCCGGCCCGGCGGGAACACCGGCACCGGGCTCGGGCTGGCGATCGTCGCCGCGCTGGTGGCCGCCCACCACGGCACCGTCGAGGTGGTCGAGACGCCGGGCGGGGGCGCCACGTTCCGGGTGCGGCTGCCCCTGGTACCGGACACGGACGGCGACGACCTGTGACTTTCAGCCAACCTTCAGGCGGGTTCCAGGCTGGTCGCAGTGGCGGGGGAGAAGGTGGATCCATGACCGAGTACGAGTCCGACCCGCAGCGCCGGCCGGCCCCCACGGACGCCGAGCCGTCGCCCCCCACCGCCGAGCTGCTCCGCGTCGAGCGCGCGCAGTCCGACTCCGCCCCGGGCAGCCCCGCGGTCACCGACCCCGCCGCTCCGGGCACCACCGGCCCCGCCGCCCCGCTCGCCGCCGAGGCCGGTCCGGCGACCTCCGGTACCCCGGAGACCGCTGCCCCCGGCTCACCGGCCGCCCCCGGCACCCCGCCGGCAGCCACCCCCTCCGCCCCGCCGTACCCGGCGTCCGGCCAGCCCGGCGCCGCGCCGTCCGGCGGCCACCCGTACGGCGGCTACCAGCAGGGCCGCTACCCGGCTGCTCCCTGGTACCCCGGCAACCAGCCCGGCTGGAGTGGGGGCCAGCCGGGGGCGGCGTACGGTCCGCAGCCGCAGCATCCGGGCGCCCCGGCGCACCACCACGCCGGCCCGCAGCCGCACCTCGCCGGGCAGCCCCTGCCGCCGTGGGCGGCGCCGCAGACCGGCCCGCGTACCAGTCCGGGCCGCGTCGCGAAGTTCGCCGGAGCGGGTGTCGCGGTGCTCGCCCTGATGTTCGGCTCCGGCGTCGCCGGCGGCGCGCTGGCGCTCGCCCTCGACGGCAACTCCGGCATCACCCGCACCTACTCGGCCGCGCCGGTCATCAACAGCGCCGACCTGCCGCGCATCGCCGCCGAGGTGCAGCCGAGCGTGGTCTCGATCACCACCGGCAACGGCGAGGGCTCGGGCGTGATCCTCACCGCCGACGGCTTCGTGCTGACCAACAACCACGTGATCGCGTCGGCGAGCGGTAACACCGTCCGGGTGATCTTCGCGGACGGCGAGACCGCCCAGGCCCGGATCGTCGGCACCGACCCGAAGACCGACCTGGCCGTCCTGAAGGCGTCCGGGGTGAGCGGGCTGAAGCCGGCGACCTTCGGCGACAGCGACGGGATGCAGGTCGGCGACCAGGTCCTCGCCCTGGGCAGCCCGCTGGGCCTGCAGGGGTCGGTGACCGCCGGCATCCTCAGCGCGCGGGACCGCACCATTCAGGCCGGCCGCCCCCAGCAGCAGGACCCGCGCCAGGGGGTCAGCTCGATCTCCGGGCTGCTCCAGACCGACGCGCCGATCAACCCCGGCAACTCCGGCGGCGCGCTGGTGAACACGCGCGGCGAGGTGATCGGCATCAACACCGCCATCGCCACCGCCGGCCAGGGCAGCACGGGCAACATCGGCGTCGGATTCGCCATCCCGAGCAACAAGGCCAAGGACGTCGCGGTCAAGCTCCAGCGGGGCGAGAAGGTCAGCCACCCGACGCTCGGCGTCAGCGTGAACGCCGCCGAGGGCGGCGGGGCGCTGGTGGCCGCCGTCACCCCGGGCAGCGCCGCCGAGAAGGCCGGCCTCCAGCGCGGCGACGTGATCACCCGCTTCGGCGACAAGGTGATCAACGACTCCGACGATCTGGTCGGTGCCGTCCAGGCCGGCAAGGTCGGGGACCGGGTCGAGGTGACCTACAAGCGCAACGGCGCCGAATCGACGGCAACCGTGACGCTCGCTGAAGCGTCCTAACGGTTACGAACTTTCCTCCTCCCTCCTGCGGCGGGTGGCGGAGCCAAGGGGGTTGGCTCCGCCACCCGCCGCGCTCCTTCCGCCGGCGGCGGTTCACCCGGTGCGGGTGAGCCGCCGTCACCCGTACCGCGGGCACCGTGGGAGCACGAGGACCCGTGAGGCGTACGGAGGAAGCGATGACCACCACCGCCGTCCGGACCGACGCGCAGATCCAACGGGACGTGCTGGACGAACTCGCCTGGGACCCCCGCGTCGAGCCGCAGGAGATCGGGGTCAGTGTCGACGACGGGGTGGTGACGCTGACCGGCTGCGTGGACAGCTACGCCCGGAAGTGGGCGGCGCGGCGGTGCGCGCAGCGCGTCCGGGGCGTCCGGGGGATCGCCGACGACCTGGAGGTCCGCATCCTCGGCGACGAGCAGTACACCGACGGGGAGATCGCGATCGCCGTCAGCCGGGCGCTGGAGTGGGACAGCTTCGTGCCGGCCGAGCGGCTGGACGTGACCGTGGCGAACGGGTGGGTGATGCTCCGCGGTGAGGTGGAGTTCGGCTGGCAGCGGCGGACCGCCGAGATGGAGGTTCGGCGCCTGCGCGGCGTACGTGGCGTGACGAACCTGGTGGAGGTGCGGCCGGCGGCCCGGCCGGACGGCGAGCGGATCCGGGGCGACGTCCAGCGGGCGCTGCTGCGCGGGATCGGCACCGAGCGGGTGACCGTCGAGGTGGACGGTGACACGGTGATCCTCGGTGGGGTGGTGCGCTCGTGGTGGGAACGGGACCAGGCCGAGCGTGTGGCGTGGTCCGCCGACGGTGTCCGCGACGTACGCGACGAGCTGCTCATGGGCGGCTGACTGCCCGGCTTGTCCGGTTTAGCCGGGTCGTCGCCGGGAAACCGACCGCCACGCGGCGGCAGCGGTCCGGTTGTCGGGTGGGTGCCGTCCGCCGAAGACCGAGGGGGAGGACGCGTGGCTGGGAACCACCGGGACGCCGGCTCGGCCGAGCGGCCGTTGCGCATCGCGATGGTGGTCCCGCCCTGGCTGTCCGTGCCCCCGCCGGGGTACGGCGGGGTCGAGCAGACCGTCGCCGGCCTGGTTGACGCGCTCGTTGACCGGGGTCAGGCGGTGACCGTGTTCGGCGCCGGCGAGCACCACGGCACCGGCGCGAGCTTCGTCTCCACGGTCCCCACGCTCCAGTACGACCGGCTCGGCGAGTCGCTGCCCGAACTGGCCCATCTCGCCCGGGTGGACGACCTGATCGGCCCGGCCGACTTCGACGTCGTCCACGACCACACCACCATCGGTCCGTTGCTGGCCGGGCGACGCGCCGTGCCGACGGTCGCCACCGTGCACGGCAACCCGGTCGGGGAGTACGGCACGGTGCTCGGCTACACCGACCACGGCGTGGGCCTGGTGGCCATCTCGCACGCCCAGCGGCGGCTCAACCCGCGCCTGCCCTGGGTCGGCACCGTCCACAACGCGCTGGACATTCCCGGCATCCCGCACAAGAGTGCCCCGGCCGCCGAGGGGCCGGTGCTCTGGCTGGCCCGGTTCAGCCCGGACAAGGGACCGGACATCGCGATCCGCGCCGCCCGCGCCGCCGGCCTGCCGCTGGTGCTCGCCGGCAAATGCAACGAGCCGGCCGAGCGCCGCTACTACCACGAGGTGATCCGGCCGCTGCTGGACGACGACGTGACGCTGGTGCTCGACGCGGACCGCCGGGCGGCGCTGCGTCTGCTCGTCGAGGCCCGGTGCCTCATCATGCCGATCCAGTGGGAGGAACCGTTCGGCATGGTGATGCTGGAAGCGATGGCCACCGGTACGCCGGTGGTGGCACTCCACCGGGGAGCCGTATCGGAGCTGGTCCGCCCCGGCGTGACCGGCCTGGTGTGCGAACGGGCCGACGAACTGCCCGGGGCGCTGCGCGCCGCCATCGACCTCGACCCGGCGGCCTGCGTCGCCCACGTCGCGGAGCGCTTCTCCACCGCTCGGATGGCCGCCGGCTACGAGGAGGTCTACCGGCGCTTCATCACCGCGCCGGCCGTCCCCGGTAGCGCCCGCGAGCCCGCCCGCGTCGCCGTTCGCTGACCCGTCCGTAGGGCCTGCCCGGCAGTCGCAGCCCGGCCCGGCCGGGACTTCGACCCGGGTGCTAGGCCCGCGTCGCGGCGAGGTCGGCCATCGCGGCGTCGAGCTGCTCCGCGTACGACTCGCTGATCGCGCCTTCGCCGAGGCGGACGGCGACCTTCTCGCGGAGCCTGGCCACCCGCTCGGCGAGGTCGTCTCCGCCGGTGCGCGCGGCGCTGGTGAGGTTGCGCAGCTCGTTGCGGAAGTCCAGGCCGACGTCGGAGCGGATGCCGCCGTCGCTGAGCCCGGCGCCGATCACGCCGTCGAGCCGGTTGGCGGCGTCCAGCAGGGTCCCGGGGTCGGGGCTGTGCGCCGGGTCGGCCGGGCGTGCCGGCGGCGTCCGCGTCGGTGGTGGCGGGTGGTCGGGCACCGCCGAGGGGACCGGTCCCGCCGGGCCGGTGGTGGGCGACGACCGGGGCGGGGCGTGATCATCCTCCTGCCGCAGCGCCGGCGTCGCCAGTGTCACGCCTACGACGAGCACGACCGGCACGATCAGCACCGGTCGCAGCCGGCGCCCGCGGAGCCGGCCCGGCCCTCCTCGCCTCTCCGTCCTGCTGGCCGCCCCGGTCGGACCCGCGCCAGCATCCTCGCCCCGAGGGACGGCCGTCTCCCCGGCCGGCTCGGGCCGGACGTCCTCAAGGGCCGGTGGGGCGAGGGCGGGCAGGGTGACGGTGGGCGCGAGCATCGTGGCGGCCTGCGGATCGGCGGGGAGCAGCTGATCGCGCAGGACCGTCGCGACCTGCCGGGCGGTCGGCCGCGCAGCCGGATCCCGGGCCAGACACCGCAGACAGATCCGCGCCACCTCGGGCGGCAGGCCCGGCACGTCGGTCAGCGAGGGTGGTACGCCCTCGGCCAGTGCCGCGCTGAGCTGCTCCCAGGTGTCGGCGGGGTACGGCACCCGGCCGGTGAGCGCCTCGTGCAGCAGAACGCCGAGGGAGTACACGTCGGTGGCCGGCTGGGCGGACGCGCCGTCGAGCCGCTCCGGTGCCACGTACGCGGGTGTGCCGAACGTGCCGCCGTCCTCGTCCTCGTCCGGTGCCCCGATCCGCGTGGCGATCCCGAAGTCGAGCACCTTCGCACCGGTGCGGGTCATCATCACGTTGGCCGGGGTGACGTCCCGGTGCACGATGCCCAGCCGGTGCGCCGCCGCGAGCGCGTCGGCGACCTGCGCGCCGATCTCGACGGCCTCCGCCCACGGCAGCGGGCCCTCGGTCAGGCGCAGCTCCAGCTCCTCACCGGCCAGCAGTTCCATCACCACGTACGACGTGATCGAGCCGTCCGGCGCGACCGTCTCGCCGTAGTCGTGGACCGCGGTGACGTGCGGGTGGACCAGTTGGGCGGCGGCCCGGGCCTCCTCCCGGACCATGTCCCGGAAGCGGGCGTCGGCGGCGAGCGACGGCACCAGGACCTTCAGCGCGACGATCCGGTCGAGTACCTCGTCCCGGGCCCGCCAGATGACCGACATGCCGCCGGCGCCGATCTGGTCGATGAGCCGGTACCTGCGGGACAGCAACCGGCCGGGATGGAGTGCCGGCTTCACGGATCACACCTGCCTCGGGGTGGGAGCGCTATCAGGTTGCGTGAATGTTTCCGCCCTGTCAACGGCCCCCCCGGTCCACCGGGAGAGGCGTGCGGCGCGGCCGTGCCAGGATGAACGGCATGGCGCGGGGACCGGTGGCGTTCGTGCTCGGGGGCGGCGGCGTCCTCGGCGCGGTCGAGGTGGGCATGCTGCGCGCCCTGTTCCGCGCCGGGATCCAGCCCGACCTCGTACTGGGCACGTCCATCGGCGCGGTGAACGGCGCGCTGGTGGCCGCCGACCCGTCCGAGGCCGTCACCGACCGCCTGGTCCGGCTCTGGGCGTCGCCCGAGGCGAGTGAGGTGTACGGCGACTCGGTCGCCCGGCAGCTTCGCCGGTTCGCCGCACGTACCCACCTGCACTCGCCGCGCCCCCTCCGCAAGCTGCTCGAGAACGAGCTCGGCGTGGACACCACCTTCGCCGACCTGCGCGTGCCGTTCCGCTGCTGCGCGGCGAACATCGAGCGCGCCGCCGAGCACTGGTTCGACAGCGGGCCACTGGTGCCGGCCGTGCTCGCCAGCGCCTCCGTGCCGGGGCTGCTGCCGCCGGCCCGCATCGCAGACCAGCACTACATCGACGGCGGCATCGTCAACTCCATCCCCATCGGCGAGGCGGTGGCGTCCGGGGCCGGCCGGATCTTCGTCCTCCAGGTGGGCCGGATCGAACGAGAGCTCACCCCGCCGCGGCGGCCCTGGGAGATCGCCCAGGTCGCATTCGAGATCGCCCGCCGGCACCGGTTCGCCCGGGAGATGGCGGCGGTGCCCGACGGGGTCGAGGTGCACGTGCTGCCCACCGGCGGCCTCCGACCCCGCGACGACTCGCCCTGGGCGTACCGGGACATGGCGGCGGTGGGGCGGCGGATCAGCCGCGCGTACACCGCGACCCGGCACTACCTGGCGCAACTGGACAGCTGATGCCGTTGCCGCCCCGGTGGTTGCGCCGGCTGCTCCTCGCCCCCGGCGTCGTGCTGCTCGCCGTCACGGTGGTGACCACGGTGCCGGCGTGGGCCCTGCTCGCCCTGGCCGCCTCGCCGTTCGTCCCGGGCCGGCTGCGGCCCCTGCGGGTGCTCTGGGTGGCCGCCGTCTACCTGGTCTGGGACGCGGCGGCGCTGCTCGCGCTCTTCCTGCTCTGGGTGGCCTCCGGTTTCGGCTGGCGGGTCCGGTCCCCGGCCTTCCAGCGGGCGCACTACTTGCTCGCCGGCTGGTTCCTGCGGGTGCTGTTCTGGCAGGCCCGGTGGACCCTGCGGCTCTCCATCGACGTGGCCGGCACCGACCCGGACACGGCGCTCCCGGGCCGGCCGGAACTCGTGCTGTGCCGGCACGCCGGTCCGGGCGACTCGTTCATCCTGATCCACGCCCTGGTGAACTGGTTCCGGCGGGAGCCGCGGATCGTCCTGAAGGACAGCCTCCAGTGGGACCCGGCGATCGACGTCCTGCTCAACCGGCTGCCGAACCGTTTCATCGCGCCCGGCCACGACGGCCGCGGCTCGGTGACCGAGCAGATCGGACACCTGGCGACCGGCCTGGACGACGACGACGCGTTCGTGATCTTCCCGGAGGGCGGCAACTTCACCCCGCGCCGCCGGCTCCGGGCCATCGCCCGGCTGCGTTCACTGGGCCTGGAGCGGATGGCGCTGCGCGCGGAGCGGATGCAGCACGTCCTCGCCCCGCAACCCGGCGGTCTGCTGGCCGCGCTGGACGCCGCCCCGGACGCCGGCATCATCTTCGTGGCGCACACCGGGCTGGACCGGATGCTCACCGTCACCGACGTGTGGCGTGAGCTGCCGATGGACAAGCGGATCGTGATGCGCTTCTGGTCCGTGCCCCCCGAGGAGGTGCCGGCCGGCCGGCAGGAGCGCATCGACTGGCTCTTCGACTGGTGGGCCCGGATCGACGCGTGGATCGCCGCCAACCGGGACGGCCCCGCGTAGGGTGCGGTCGTGGACCAGATCTGCGTGGTGACGACGGTGGTGGATGCGCGCTCCGTCGCGGACGTTCTCGCCGCCGCGGCGGTGGCCGGCCGGCTGGCGGCGTGTGCCCAGGTGGGAGGCCAGGTGGACAGCACCTACTGGTGGCGGCAGGGCGTGGAGACCAGCACCGAGTGGTCCGTGCAGTTCAAGACCGCCCCCGACCGGGCCGCCGCGCTGGTGGAGCAGATCCGGGCCAGCCACCCGTACGAGGTGCCGGAGATCCTGGTGACCCGGGTGGAGAGCGGCAACCCCGACTACGCCGCCTGGGTGTACGAACACACCCGCCCCTGACCACTCGATCGCTTGATCGACTCCATGCCGGCGGCATCGGCGGCGGCCCGGGCCGGGGGGCTCGTGGCGGCCGCCGACGCGGAGACCCACGAGCTGCCGCTGTCGATCGTCGGTCGGGACTAGGTACGCGCACTCTGGTCCGGTGATCTCCGCTGGTCGAGGATGGCCGCGTGGAGAACTCCGCCTACCCCTGTCCCGCCTGCGGTGCGCCGGCCGATCTCGGCACCGGCTGCTCCGGGTGCGGCCGCCCGCCGTACCCGCCCGCGGCCGAGGTGCTCCGGCTCGACCGGGAGATCGTCACTCTCGCCGGGGAGGTGGAGCGGGCGCGCCAGGCGTACCAGCAGATCGCGGACCGGCTGGGTGCGGCCCGGCGGCGCCGGACGGAGCTGGCCGCCGCGATCCGCGCGGAGTTCCCGGCACCGGCGCGGTCCGCGGTGCCGGTTCCCGCTCGGCCACCGGCGCCGGGCCGTCCGGCCGCGCTGCCGGTGGCCGGGCCGGTTCCGGCGCGGCCCGGTGGCGCGGAGACCTCCACCCGCACCGTGCAGGGCGTGCTGTTCGTCCTCGGTGGACTGCTGCTCGGCACCGCCGCCGTCGTCTTCACGGCGGTGGCCTGGGCGACCGTCGGGGTCGCCGGCCGGGCGCTGATCCTGGCGGCGGTCACCGCGCTGTTCCTGGCCGTCCCGCTGGTCGCGGTGCGGCGCGGGCTGCGGGGGACCGCGGAGACCATCGCCGCGGTGGGCCTGCTGCTGGTGTTCCTGGACGGGTACGCCGCCTGGACGGTGGACCTGGGCGGGGTGACCGGCTGGCCGGGCACCCGGTACGCCGCGCTGGTCGGGGGGGCCGGCGCGGCGGTCGCCGCCGGGTACGCCCGGCTCAGCCGGCTCACCGTGCCCTGGTTCGCCGCCCTGCTGGCGGTGCAGCCGGTGCTGCCCCTGTCCGCGGCCGAGGTCCGGCCGTCGGCGGGCGGCTGGGCGGTGGTGCTGGTCGGCGTGGCCGTCGTGAACCTGCTGGTGGTGGTCGCCCTGCGCGCCGGCCGGGGGGCTGCCGTCGCGTCGGAGGCCGAGCACGACGGTACGGCGGCGCAGTCCGAACCCGACACGGTGCCGGGGACGGGCACGGTGCCGGGCACGATCGGCGGGGGGCCGGTCGTCCTGGCCGGGCTCGTGGTCGCCTGGCTCGGGTACGCCGCCGCGCTGACCTTCGCCGCCGGCTGCGCGCTGGTGCCATTGGCGGCCGGGCGGTTCGCCGGTACGCCGCTGCTGGCCGGGTTGCCGCTGCTGCTGGTGTCGGCGACCCTCCTCGCGGCGGCCCTACTGGCCGGCGGGCCGGTGTTCCGGGGCGTGGCGGGCGCGCTGCTGGTGCCGGTGCTGGCGGGCGCACTGCTGCGCCCGGTCGCGGAGCTGCGCGAGGGGCTGCTGCTGGGGCTGTCGGCACCGGTGGTGCTGCTCCTCGCCGGGGTCGTCCGGTTGCTGCCGGCCCGGTGGCGCACCGGTCCCCTGGTCGGGGCGCTGGTGGTGACCGGCATCCTGGCGCAGGTCGCGGCGGTGACGGTGGTGACCCTGGCCGGGGGTGCGGTCGTCCGCTCGCTGCCGCCGTGGCAGGGCGCCGGGCCGGGACCGGTGCTCGACTGGGGATGGCAGCTGCCGGTCGCGGTGGCGGCCGTCGTGGCCGCCGCCGGCCTGCTGCTGCCCCGAGCCGTACGGCTTCCGCTCGCCGCGGCCGGCGCCGGCGCGACGGTGCTCGCCGTGCCGGCCGGGTGGGCCGCGCCCTGGCCGGCGGTGGTGACGCTGGACCTCGTGGCGGCGGTGGCGCTGCTCGGATTCGCGGTCGGTCGCCGGCCGGCCCGGTCCGGGCCGGTCCTCGCGTCGGCGGTGACCGGGGCCGTTCTGCTCGGGCACGGGCTGCTGGTCGGTTTCGCCGCGCCGGCCGGCGCCGGAGCGGCGCTCGCGGTGGCCGGGCTGGTCGGGCTCGTCGTCGCCGCGCTCGGCCGGCGCGGCACCGGTGTCCAACGCGGCGTCGCGGGCGCCGGCCTCGCCGCCGTACTGCTGGTCGTGCCGGCCGGCGCCACCCTCGCGACGTTCGCCGGGGGCGCGCCGGAGTGGTGGCAGGCCCGGGCCGCGCTCGCTGCCGCCGCACTGCTGCCGGCCGGACTGCTCGCGGTCCGTCGACACTGGCCGGACCTCACCCGGTACGCGTCGACCGCGCTCGCCGTGGCGGTCGTTCCGGTCGGCCTGGCACCGGCGCTGGTGGACGGTGAACCGCTGTCGCTGTACGCCGCCGTGGCGGCCCTGCTCGCCATGCTCGGCCCCGTCCTGGGCGGGGACCACGCCGCCCCGAGCGCCGTCGGCCGGAGCCTGTCGGTGGTGGCGGTGGCGGCCCTCCTGCCCGTGGTGCTGACCGCGCTGCTCGCCCCGTACGGCGACGTGCCGGTCTGGTCGGGGGTGCCGGCGGTCGAGGCGGCGCCGGACGACGTCCCGGCCGGGCTTGCGCTGCCGGTGCTGGCCGCCGCCGTGGCGCTGGCCGCCGCGATACGGGCCCGCGGCGACGGCGGGGTGTCCGCGTCCGGCCGGTCGACCGACCCGGAACGCGGCACTCCGGGGCCATCGGAGGGCGGGACGGCCCCGCCTGTCGCTCCCGGGGTCGGACAACCCGGCGGCTGGCGGTGGTCGGCCGCGCTGCTGGCGGCGCCGTTCCTGGCGGCGGCGCTCCCGGTGCTGCTCCGGTCGGCGGGCGCGCCCTGGCCGGTGCTGCCGGCCGCGGTCCTGCTGGTCGGGGTGGTCGCCGTGCTGGCCGCCGCCCTGCCCGCCCCGCGTCCGCTGCTGGTCCCGGTCGCCCTGCCGCTCGGGCTGGTGTTCACCGGCGCCGGGCTGTCGGGCCTGCTGGCCACCCGGGCCGGCACCCTGACCGGCCTCGCTGCGCTCGTGGTGACCGGCACCGTGGTCGGGGTCGCCGGTCGGCGGGCCGTCGCCCGGCTCGCCGGGGCTCTCGCGGCGGTCGTGGCGGTGACCGCCCTCGCGGTCACCGCGTCGCTGGCCGCGGGCCTGCCGCTGCGGGCGGCGGCGTTCTCGGTGCTCGCCGTCGCGGTGCTCACGCTCGCCGTCGCCGCCGCGCTGCCGCGTCCGGTGCCGGGCGGGCCGGGTCCGGCGGACGCCGGCCGCGGGCAGGGCACCCCGGCCGCGCCGGGCCCCGCCGTCCCGGCCGCACCGGGCTCCGCCGTCCCGGCGGGCGGCGGCTCGGGGGCGACCGGAACGGCCGTGACGACGCGACAAGCACTGGACGCCGCCGCGCAGGCCGTCGCGGTGGTGGCGTTCCTGCTCGCCGTGGAGTCGCTGCGGCACGTGGCCGCCGTCTGCGTGCTGTGGGGCGCGGCCGTCGGGCTGCGCCTGCTGCGCCGGGGCGAGCCGGTCGAGTTGCGCTGGCTGCTCGCCGCCGTGGCCGGGGGCAGCGAACTGCTCGGCACCTGGCTGCTCCTGGCCGCCGGCGACGTCGCGGTGCTGGAGGCGTACACGCTGCCGGCGGCGGCGCTCGCCCTGGTCGCCGGGGCGGTGGCGCTGCGGACCCGGCCCGGCCTGACCAGCTGGCTGGCCATCGGGCCGGGCCTCGCCGCCGGGTTGCTGCCGACCCTCGCGTCGGTGCTGGTCGCCTCGGATCCGCAGCCGCTGCGGCGGCTCCTGCTCGGGCTCGCGGCGCTCGCGGCGGTGCTCGCCGGCGCCATCCGGCGCTGGCAGGCGCCGGTGGTGCTCGGCGCGCTGACGCTCACCCCGCTCGCGCTGCACGAACTGGCCCGCACCTGGGACCTGCTGCCCCGGTGGATCTTCCTCGCCGCCGGTGGGCTGGCGCTGATCGGCCTGGCCGCCACGTACGAGCGGCGGCGGCGGGACCTGGCCCGGCTGCGGGCCGCCGTTGGCCGGATGAGCTGACCGGCCGGGCCGGGGCGCCGGCACCCTCGCTCGTCCGGGCGGTGGTGGTGGCTCCCCGGCACCGGTAGGGCACGCCCTACCAAAGATCCGGGGGCATGCGGGATTACCCAGCGCATCCGGTTCCGCGAGACTCGGTGACGGGGGTCGGGCAGTCCGGCGCGACCGAGGCAGGGGCGGTGCAGCATGCGGGAACTCGTGGCGGAACGACCGGCGCGGCAGGGCAGTGACTACGCGGAGTTGTCCCGGCGGATCCGATCGGCGGGCCTGCTGGACCGCCGTCCGGCCCGGTACGCGGCCCGGATCGCGCTGACCGCCGGGCTGTTCGCCGCCGCCTGGGCCGCGGTCGCGCTGGTCGGCGACTCCTGGGCCCAGGTGGCGGTCGCCGTCCTGATGGCGGTGGCCAGCACCCAGGTCGCCTTCCTCGGTCACGACGCCGGACACCGGCAGATGTTCCGCCGGCGTGGGCCGAGTGAGCTGGTCGGCCTGCTCGCCGGCAACCTCGCCGTCGGACTCAGCTACGGCTGGTGGGTCGACAAGCACAACCGGCACCACGCCAACCCCAACCACGTCGACGAGGACCCGGACGTCGGTGCCGGCGCGCTGGTCTGGACGGAGGAGCAGGCCCGGGCGACCCGGGGCTTCGCCCGGTGGCTGGCCCGGCGGCAGGCGGTGCTCTTCTTCCCGATGCTGCTGCTGGAAGGGCTGAACCTGCACGTGGCGAGCCTGCGGGCGGTGCTGGGCCGCGATCCGGACGGGCGGTTCCGTACGCCGATGCGGCACCGGACCGTCGAAGGAGCGCTGCTGGCCGCGCACACCGTCCTCTACGCCGGCGGCCTGCTGCTGGCGATGTCGCCGGTGAAGGCGCTGGTCTTCGCCGCCGTCCACCAGGGGCTGTGGGGGCTGTACATGGGGTGCTCGTTCGCCCCGAACCACAAGGGCATGCCGATGCCGTCCGCCGACGACGACCTGGACTTCCTGCGTAAGCAGGTGCTGACCGCGCGCAACGTGCGGGGCGGGCGGATCGTCGACGCGGCGCTGGGCGGCCTCAACCTCCAGATCGAGCACCACCTGTTCCCGAACATGCCGCGCGGGAACCTGCGCCGGGCCCGGCCGGTCGTCCGGGCGTACTGCGCCGAGCGGGGGGTCCCGTACGTCGAGGTGGGGCTGGTCGAGTCGTACCGGCAGGCGCTGGCGCACCTGCACGAGGTCGGCCGCCCGATTCGAAGCGTTCGGGGTCGGGTGCCTCCCAGGAGTTGAACTGCGGCGCGCCCCCGACGTCCGCGCGTCACACGCCGCCGCCGCTGGTCAGCGTGCCGGTTGAGGCTGCCGGTAGGGTCTCCCCATGGCAGAGGCGCTCACCGCGGAGGCGGTACGAGACGAGCTGACCGGGCTGCCCGACTGGTCCGGTGACCAGGCCGGGATCGCCCGCACCGTGGAGCTGGCCAGTTTCCCGGACGCCATCACGCTGGTGGACCGGGTGGCCGTGGTGGCCGAGGAACTCGACCACCACCCCGACATCGACATCCGCTGGCGGACGGTGACCTTCTTCTGTGTCACCCATTCGGCCGGCTGCGTCACCCACCGTGATCTGGACCTCGCGCGGCGGATCGACGGCATCGTGGGGGAGGTCCGATGAGATTCGAGATCAGCAAGGTGCTCGACGCCATCGAGGGCCGGGTGTGCACCGACCCCTCGCTGGTCCGGGCGGTACTCGACCTGGCCGAGGTGATCCGGTACCAGGACATCGACGGTGGCCGGCCCGCCAGCCTGCTCCGGCTCGGCATGGTGATCGACGCGCTTTCCCGCGAGTTCGAGGAGGACAGCGTTCCGGTCTACGCCGTGGTGCACCGGGCCCTGCTCTCCGACGCCGACCTCACCTCGAACGAGCGCATGGTGGTGCGCCGGTGGGCCGACGACGGGCTGGTCGAGGTGCTCGACAACCCGGGTGACCGGATGCTGGAGGTGGCCGACCTGCTCGGCCTGCCGGTGCTCAGCCGGGCTCGCCTCGACGGGCTGCGCGGGCGCTACCCGTGGGTGACCGACCAGCCGGGCCGGGTGGTGGCTCCGGTGCCGGGTGCGGGCGGGCCGGTCTTCGTCGCCCACGTCGGCGGCGGGGACACGCCGGTCGCCGGGGAGCGGTCGCCCGCCGGCGCGAAGCTGCTGGCGCGGAACTGGCGGTGCCCGGAGTCCCCGTGCGCGCTGTTCGGCCAGGGGGGTGGGGGTGGTGCGTTCGCCGACCTGGCGGCGGTCACCGACCGGAGCCCGGTGACGCAGCCGCCGCCCAGCCTGCGGAACGGCGTACCGACCTGCCCCCGGCACGGTGCCCGGTTGAGCGACGCCGGCCCGCGACCCCGTTCCGAGGTGCTGGCGGTCCGCATCGGCGGCCTGATCCGCCGCCGCTTCGTGCTCACCGACCAGGAGCCGGTGCTGGTCGGCCGCGCGCCGGACGCCGCCGACGGCATCGTGCTCGGCCAGTGGCTCAACGACGAGGCCCGCCGCTGGATCAGCCGTAGCCACCTGAAGCTGGAGCTGCGCGTCGGGGAGATCATCGTGACCGACGTCAGCACGAACGGCTCCGGGATCCGGCCGGGCGGGTCGATGGCCGAGGCGGAGCGGATCCCGCTCAAGCCGCAGCAGTCCCGGGTGCTGGCCGAAGGGGACATGGTCGAGCTCTACCCGGGCGTCCAGGTGGGCCGCCCCGACGAGTTGCCGGCCGGCGCGCCGTACACGCCGGCGTCGGTGATGGCCGAGGCGCCGACCATGGCGATGCGCCTGCCCCGCTGACATCCGGACGACGAAGGGCGCCGGGATCATTCCCGGCGCCCTTCGTGGCGTACGACGATCAGCCGGCCAGCACGGCCGCCAGCTGCGCCACCGCGTGGTCGATCTCCTCCTCGGTGATGACCAGCGGCGGGGCGAGGCGGATGGTCGAGCCGTGGGTGTCCTTGGCGAGGACGCCGCGCTCCATCAGCCGCTCGCACGCCTCCCGGCCGCTCATCAGCGCCGGGTCGATGTCCAGGCCGGCCCACAGACCCCGGCCCCGGACGGCGAGCAGACCCTTGCCGACGAGCGCCTGGAGGCCGGCGTGCAGCCGGGCGCCCAGCTCGGCGGAGCGGCGCTGGAACTCCCCGGTGGCGAGCAGCCGGACGACCTCGGTGGCCACCGCGCAGGCGAGCGGGTTGCCACCGAAGGTGGAGCCGTGCTGGCCCGGCTTGAGCACACCGAGGATCTCGGCGTCCGCCGCGACGGCCGACACCGGGACGATGCCGCCGCCGAGCGCCTTGCCCAGCAGGTACATGTCCGGCACGACACCCTCGTGCTCGCACGCGAAGGTCGCGCCGGTGCGGCCCAGGCCGGACTGGATCTCGTCGGCGATGAACAGCACGTTCCGCTCGGTGCAGACCCGGCGTACGCCCGGCAGGTAGCCCTCCGGCGGTACGACCACGCCCTGCTCGCCCTGGATCGGCTCGAGCAGCACCGCGACGGTGTTCTCGTCGATGGCGGCGGTCAGCGCGTCGAGGTCGCCGTAGGGGACGACCGTGAAGCCGGGCGTGTACGGCCCGAAGTCCGCCCGCGCGTCCTCGTCGGTGGAGAAGGAGACGATGGTGGTGGTGCGGCCGTGGAAGTTGCCCTCGGCCACCACGATGTTCGCCTGACCCGGGGCGACGCCCTTGACCTGGTAGCCCCACTTGCGGGCCACCTTGATGCCGGTCTCGACAGCCTCGGCGCCGGTGTTCATCGGCAGCACCAGGTCCTTGCCGCAGAGCTGGGCCAGCTCGCGGCAGAAGTCGGCGAACTGGTCGTGGATGAACGCCCGGCTGGTCAGCGTCAACTTGTCGAGCTGCTCGTGCGCGGCGCGGATCAGCTCGGGGTGCCGGTGGCCGAAGTTGAGCGCCGAGTACCCGGCGAGGCAGTCGAGGTAGCGACGGCCGTCCACGTCGGTCAGCCAGGCGCCCTCGGCGGAGGAGATCACCACCGGCAGCGGGTGGTAGTTGTGCGCGGTCCACCGCTCCGCGTCCCGGACGGCCTCGGGCGTCCGCAGCTTGTCCTCGATCACTTGCTCGCCTTTCCCTGACGGAGTCGCAACGTGCAGCACTTCGGTCCACCGCCGGCCTTGCGCAGCTCGGACAGGTCGACACCGATGGTCTCGTAGCCCCGGTCCCGCAGCTTGGCCGCCAGGCCGGTGGCCTGCGCCGGCAGCACGACGTGCCGGCCGTCGCTCACCGCGTTGAGGCCCAGCATCTCGGCGTCGGCCATGGTGGCGTGGACCGCGTCCGGGAAGAGCCGGCGCAGCACGGCCTGGCTGCCGGGGGAGAAGGCCTCGGGCAGGTACGCGACCGTCCGCTCGTCGAGCACGGTCAGCGCGGTGTCCAGGTGGTAGAAGCGCGGGTCGACCAGCTGCATGGTGATCAACGGGTAGCCGAAGACCTCCTGGAGCTGAGCGTGCGAGGCGTGCGCGGTGCGGAACCCGGTGCCGGCGAGCAGGTGGTCGCCGACCAGCAGGACGTCGCCCTCGCCCTCGTTGACGTGCTTCGGGTCGTACATCTCGAAGCCGGCGCTCTCGAACCAGGCCCGGTACGCGGGCGCCTCGTCGGCGCGCTGCGGGTCCCGGAACTGCACGGCCATGGCCTTGCCGTCGATCACCGTGCCGCCGTTGGCGGCGAAGACCATGTCGGGCAGGCCCGGCACCGGAGTGATCTCCTCGACGGTGTGGCCCAGGTCCCGGTAGATCTGGCGCAGCTGCTCCCACTGCCGGATCGCCAGGTCGGCGTCCACCGGCGCGGTCGGGTCCATCCAGGGGTTGATCGCGTAGTCGACGGCGAAGTACGTCGGCCGGCACATCAGGAAGCGCTGGCTGGTGGCGTCCATCGTCATTGTCCTGCTCCCAGGGGTCGGGCGCGCCCGGCCACCTTCGGCCCGCGGGCTGGCGCCGTTGCTCAACGGTATGCGGCGCCGGCCGGCGGGATCCACCGCAGGAAGTTGCACAGGACGTCGGATCGTTGCGTGTAGCCGTGGGTCGGCGGCGTTTCGTTGCGTTACCGCATCCCGACGCCGGAACCACTTCGGGGGCGGCGAACCGCCGCCCCCGAATCAGGGTGTGCCCGGCTGGTGAACCACCAGGCTGGTCGGGCTGTGCCGGTGCACCACCGGCGTCGCCGGCGCACCGCCGGCGAGCCGGACAGTGCCCCCTAGAAGCGATCCACAAACTGTGAGTCGAGCCACTCCCGGAAGCGCGCCACCCAGTCGCCGTCGGTGGTCGGCCAGTCGAACTGGCCGGTCATCGCCAGCACGCCCAGGACCACGGCACCCAGGCCGGCCACGATGCCCAGCAGCGCGTCGGTCGTCCCGGCGACGTGCCGGCGCCGGGTCGCGGCCAGGCCGAGAACGGCGAGGACCGCGCCGACGGCGCCGAGCCCGATCCCGTACCCGGCGAGGGTGCCGGTGAGCACGAACAGCACGCCGGCCACACCGGCGATCAGGCCGAGCGTGGCGAGCAGGCTGGACCGGGGCTTCGGGCCGGCGACCACCGGGCGCTCCGCCCGGTCCGGCACACCGTCGCGGTCCCGGTCGACCCGCGCCGCGGCGGCGTCCCGGTCCGGGTCGACCGTCCGGCCGTCGAGCGTCCGCTCCTGGGCCGGGTCCGCGACCGGAGTACGGCGGGTCCCCTCGTCGGACCGGGCCGTCGCCGCGCGGGCCACGGCGGCCCGGCGGGCGGCGTCGGCTTCCCGGCCCTCGGCCGGCCCCGCGGTGCTGCGGTACGTCGTCTGCTCGTCGGTCCGGTCGGTCACCACCGGGCGCGAGGTCCGGGTCGTGTCGTCGGCGCGGTCGGTGGCGCCGTCGTGGGTGGTGGCCGCCTCGTCCGTGCGGCCGGTGTCGTCAGGCGCCGGTGCCGTCCGGCGCGAGAGGGAAGGAATTCGAACCACGTCACACCTCCTGAGGAATGCGCCGGCGGCCGGTGGAACGGGTGGCGCCCGCGCGGTAACGGTGGAGAGGTACCCAGACGTGACGATCGCGACACCCACCCCGTCGGGGACGCCGGGCGGGCGGCGCTACCGTTGCCGCGGTGCCAGAGGGACACACCATCCACCGCCTGGCGGCCCGGCACGCCGAGCTCTTCGCCGGGGACAAGGTGCACGCGGCGAGCCCCCAGGGCCGCTTCGCCGAGGGCGCCGCGCGGCTCACCGGGTCCGTCCTGGAGCGCACCGAGGCGTACGGCAAGCACCTGCTGCACCACTACCCGGGTGAGCTGACCCTGCACGTCCACCTGGGCCTGTACGGCAAGGTCACCGACGGGGCCGGCGAGCCACCGGGCCCGGTCGGCCAGATCCGGCTGCGGCTCACGTCCGACCGGCACTGGCTGGACCTGCGCGGCCCCACCGCGTGCGAGCTGCTCACCCCGCCGGAGGTGGCCGCGCTGCGGGGGCGGCTCGGCCCGGATCCGCTGCGCGCCGACGCCGACCCGGAGCGGGCGTACGCCCGGATCTCCCGCAGCGCGACGCCGCTCGCGGCGCTGCTGCTCGACCAGTCGGTGGTGGCCGGCACCGGGCTGATCTTCGTCACCGAGGCGCTGTTCCGGGAGGGCCTGCCGCCGACGATGCCGGGCCGGCGGCTCACCCCCGCCGGCTGGGACCGGCTCTGGGCGGACCTGGTGACGCTGATGCGGCAGGCCGTCGAGCGCGGCCGGATCGACACCGTCCGTGACGCCCACCTGCCCGAGGCGATGGGCCGGGCGGCGCGGGTCGACCGGCACGGCGGCGAGGTCTACGTCTACCGCCGTCCCGGCGCGCCCTGCCACGTCTGCGCCACTCCGGTCAGCCGGGGCACCCTCGCCGGCCGCAACCTCTACTGGTGCCCCACCTGCCAGGCCGCCTGATCACCGAGCGGCCGGCGGGTCAGCGGAGGCGGCGGATGTCGCCGTACGCCCGGTAGAAGCCGCCCCGGCCGGCCTCCCGGACCTCGGTGACCACGTAGCGCGCGCCGACCTCCCGGATGCCCTTGGGGAACTGCACCGCCCAGTCCCGGTGGTAGCCGGGGGAGAGGACCTGGATACGCAGCCGCCCGCGGTCGTCGACGCACTGCACCACCACGCCGTGCCGGTCGTCGCTGGTCACCTCGACCGTCGCCCAGGCCGCCGGCTCGGGCAGCCGGGCCGGCGCCTTGACGTCGACCACCTCCGGGACGTCGCCCGCCTCGGCGGCCCGGATCGCCGGCTCGCTGGCGTCGATGCAGGCCAGGTGCCCGCTGGTGGTGACCACGTAGAGCCGCTCGTCGTGGTACTGCATCGAGTACGCCGAGCCGCAGCCGGTGCCGAGCTTCCACAGCCGGGTGCCGGCGGCGTCGAAGCAGTAGATCGAGGACTGGCTGTCGCCGGCGAAGACGTACCGGCCGCCCTCCGCGGTGGCGCAGGAGAAGACCGGGGCGTCGCAGTGGTACGTCCGCTCGGCGCGGCCGTCCTTGCGCAGGCGGACGACCTCCCGGCTGCCGGTGCCGGCGAACACCGCGTCGCGCTCCTGCCAGCCGAAGAGGACCGAACCGGTGCGGGTGTGCCACAACTCCGCCCCGGTACGCCAGTCGTAGCCGGTCACGCCCTGCGAGTGGCCGTGGTAGAGCGCGTCGGCGTCGCAGCGGACCATCCACGCCGACCGCCCGCGCCCCGCCCGCCGCCACAGGAACTCGTCCTCGTGGTCGATCGCGGCGATGCCGCCGTCGGCGTCGGAGACACCCAGGACGCCGTCGTGGATGTCCAGCCAGTAGATGTCGATCTCGGGGGCGATCGCGTACGCCGCCCGGGGCACCTTGCCGGAGAGGTCGTAGACGTTGCCGTCGTCGCAACCGGCGTAGATCCACGCGTCGTCGGCGACGATGCACTTCACCCCGTCCGGGAGCCGGACCTGGTCGAGCACGCGCGCGTCGTGCCCGAGGGTGGTGATGACGCCGTGCTCGTTGCCGACCATGCAGGTCCGCCCGTCGACGAAGATGCCGAACGCCGGGGCGCCGGAGTCGTACCGCCAGAGCACGGGCGCGGTGCGGGCGGTGGACCGGGTGCTGACGATCTGCCGCCGGGACACCGCGCGCTTCTGCCGGACGCCGCGCACCGCCGGGGCGTACCCCTTGCGGACCTTCTCGCCGATCTTCTTGGCGGCGGCGGCGCGGGCCCGGGCGTTGTCCGGGTACGTCGTGGTCTTGACCTGGCCCTGGTCGCCGATCCGGCCGTAGCGCACGGTCATCGCGGTGTCGGCGACGACGACCTCGTAGAACTTGTGCGCGCTTCCGTCCACTTCGGACAGTTCGAGGTAGGTCGTCTCCTGCGACATGGGTGCCTCCGAGGGGGATCGGCGCCGGAAACCGGCACTGCGACAGCGCGCACACGCTAACCGCGCCCACCGACAGGATCGGGTGTGGACACGGCACCCTGCCACGCAGGAGGGGCGTTGACGTCGTTAAGAAGGGGCCCTTTCGCTACCGGAGGCGTTAAGTAGGGACCCTTCCTTACCGGTTGGCGGCGGCGAGGGCGTCGACGGCCTTGCGGGCGGCGATCAGCACCGGATCCCAAGCCGGCGCGAACGGGGGCGCGTAACCGAGGTCGAGCGCGGTCATGTCGTCCACCGTCATCTTGTTCCACAGCGCCACGGCCAAGGGGTCGATCCGCTTCGCCGCCTCCGACCAGCCGACGATCTGCGCGCCGAGCAGCCGCCCGCTGGTCTTCTCGGCGATCAGCTTCACCGCCATCGGGCGGGCGCCGGGGAAGTAGCCGGCCCGGTTGGTGGACTGGGCGATGACCGAGACGAACTCGAAACCGGACGCCACGGCGTCCCGCTCGCGCAGCCCGGTGCGCCCCACCTCCAGGTCGCAGACCTTGGTGACGGACGTGCCGATCACCCCGGGGAACGTCGCGTACCCGTCGCCGATGTTGATGCCGGCGACCCGGCCCTGCTTGTTGGCGTACGTCCCCAGCGGCATGTGCACCGGCATCCCGCTGACCCGGTGCAGGGACTCCACGCAGTCCCCGGCGGCCCACACGTCCTCGACACCGGGCACCCGCATGCGCCGGTCCACCCGGATTGCCCCGCTGGGACCGATCGGCAGCCCGGCCGCCTCGGCCAGCCCGACGTTGGGGCGGACGCCGAGGCCGAGGACGACCACGTCGGCGGGGACCGGCCCCTCCGTGGTGACGACGGCGGACACCCGCCCGTCCCGCTCCTCCAGCCCGATGACCGAGAGGCCGGTGCGGATCTGCACCCCCAGGCTGCGCATGGCGTCGCTGACCAGCTCGGCCATGTCCGGGTCCACCGTCGACATCGGCTGCTCGGCCCGCTCGATGAGGGTGACCGACAGCCCGCGCCGGAGGATCGCCTCCGCCATCTCGACTCCGATGTAGCCGCCGCCGACGACCACCGCGTTCCGTGGCTTCGGGGCGGCCTCCAGCCACTCGCGCAGCGCGGCGCCGTCGTCGAGGGTCTGCACGCCGAACACGCCGGCCACGTCGGTGCGGGCCCAGTCCGGCTTGATGGGTGTCGCGCCGGTGGCGTACATGAGGCTGTCGAACCGCTCGCGGACCTCGCCGCCGCCCTCGAGGTCCCGGGCGACGACCTCGCGCCGGTCGAGGTCGATGGCGGTGACCTCGTGCCGCAGTCGCACGTCGATGTGGAAGTCGCTCCGGAACGTCTCCGGGTCGCGGGCGATGAGCTGCTCGGGGTCGGGCACCACGCCGCTGATCCAGTACGGGATGCCGCACGCCGAGTACGACGTGTAGTGGCCCCGCTCGAACGCGACGATCTCCAGCTCGTCCGGGCCACGGCGGCGTCGCGCCTGGGACGCCGCCGTCATGCCGGCGGCGTCACCACCGATAACGATCAGTCGTCGCGTCACGTGCACCATCCTGTCACGGAACGTCGTCAGCCACGGGTCTGCCGGGCGACGTCCTCCACCACATCCGTCAGTTTCCCGGTCCGGGCGAAGACGGCACGCTGCCGCGCCGCGCCGCTGCCGTGCCGGCGCAGCTCGCCCAGCAGGTCGGTCACCTCGGCCAGGTCGCCGTGCCGCTGCAGCGCCGGGCGCAGCTGGTCGACGAGCTGGTCGAGCAGGTCCCAGGCGGGTCGCAGCTCACCGTCGGTGGGGTCGACGCCCTCGCCCTCCAGGCCGTCGTGGGCGGCCCGCCAGTGCGCGGCGACGAGCAGGTGGTGGTCGGTGCGGATGGCGGGGCGGCCCGCCGCGATGTCCGCCATCGCGGTCGCGACCAGCGCCCGGACCAGGGCGGCGACCAGCACGGCGTCGTCCACCGACGGGCAGACGTCCCCGATCCGGATCTCCACGGTCGGGTACTTCGCCGACAGGCGGGCGTACCAGTAGAGCATCCCCTCGTCGAGCATCACGCCGCTGGCGATGAGCTGCCGGATCAACCGTTCGTAGTGCTCGTGCGACTCCAGGAACGGCGTCGGCGCCACCGACGGCCAGCGCTCCCACTCCACCGACCGCCAGCTCGCGTAGCCGGTGTCCGCGCCCCGGGCGAACGGGGAGTTGGCGGTCACCGCGTGCAGCACCGGCAGCCATGGCCGGACGTGGTTGAGCACCTGCACGCCGGTCTCGCCGTCCGGCACCCCGACGTGCACGTGCATGCCGTTGTTGCCGGGACCGGGCACCAGCAGCCGGAACCGCTCGATCATCCGGTCGAAGCGGGGCTTGTCCACCACGGGTGGCACCGGCCCGTCGGCGGGGCCGGTCCCGATGGCCAGCAGGCGTACGCCCGCCCGCTCGGCGGCGTCGGCGAGTGCGCCACGCAGCACGCCCAGCGAGTGGCGGATCGAGCGCAGTTCCAGGCCGGGCGGGCTGCCGATCTCGATCTGGCTGGTCTGGAACTCCCGCTCGACCTGGCCGCGCAGCTCGGGCGGGACCTGCTCCATGACGAGGTCGACCGCCGGCACGGCGACCCCCGTGTGCGGGTCGACGAGCAGGAACTCCTCCTCGACACCCACGGTGAGCAGGTCGGTCCCGTCGGCCGACGCGCTCGGCGCCGTCACCACCTGACCGGTCATCGGGAATCACCGTCCGTCTCGGCCGGACGCGGTCCCTCCGCGCCGGATCGGTCCGTCGTTACCCACGGTGGCGCCGCCCGGAAACGCGGCAGCGGCGTGTCGTCATTACAGCGGGTGACGTGACACGTCCGCATAGCCTGGTCTCCGTGACCGGACGCGCGTCGACCTCCCGGCCCGGCTGGGCCGGGACCTCGACGTACGCCCGCGGAGTGCTGCTCGGGTGGTGGGCGGTCACGCTCGCCGGGCTGACCGTCGTCGTCGACCATCCGTCCGGGCTGCTCGCCGGCGCGGCGCTCGTGCTGCTCGCCACGCTGCTCGCGGTGCGCATCGTCGCGGTGCCGGCCGCCGGGGCGACCCGCGCGGTGTGCGCACTCCGGGCGCGGGCGCGGGCCCGCCGGGTGCCGCGCCAGGTGGACCCGGACGCGTCCGGCCGACCCCGCCCGCGGGCACCCGGCGTCCTCCCCTCGGCCGCGTAGGCACAGCCCGGCGCGGCCGGCTCCGCCGTCCTCGCGCGCCGTCGGCGCGTACCCGGAATCGCACCCGAGGGGTCCTCCACCATGCACGCCTTCGCACCGCTGTCGGATGTGGTCGGCGCCGCCGGCGCCGTCCTGGCCGGGCTCGCCACCCTGCTCGAACCGCTCACCGGCGGCGCGGCCACCGCCGCCGCCATCGTCGTCTTCACCGTCACCCTCCGCCTGCTGATCACCCCGTTGACCGTCGCGCAGGTGCGCGGGGAGCGGCGCCGCGCGGCGCTCGCCCCCCGCGTCCGGGAGCTCCAGCGGCGGTACGCGGACGACCCGGCCCGGCTCCCGGCCGAGCTGGCCACGCTCTACCGCTCCGCCGGGGCGAGCCCGCTCGCCGGTTGCCTGCCGCTGCTGCTCCAGGCCCCGTTCCTGCTGGTGGCGTACCGGCTGTTCACCACGGACGAGGGCGGCACCGGCCTGCTGGACGAACAGCTCGCCGAGGTGCCGCTCGGGCACCAACTCGGCGACGGGCTCGGCGGCGCGGTGGTGCCGCTGTTCGGCGCTCTGCTGGCCGTCCTGGTCGTGCTGGCCTGGTGGACGTCGCGCCGGATGCGGCGCGCCGCCGTGCCGGCTCCGGCCGGTACGCCGGGCGCGGACGCGCTGGCCCGCCTGCTGCCCCTGCTGCCGTACGCGACCGTGCTGGTCGCGCTCGTGCTGCCGCTGGCCGCGGTGATCTACCTGGCGACCACGACGGCATGGTCGGGGCTCGAACAGGCGGTGCTGCGCCGTCCATCCGCCTCGACGTAGATCGATATTGACATCCGGGTGAACGGCACGTACAACTCCTGAGAGAGCGCTCTCTCGACCCGTCCCGCAGAGAGGCACAGCCATGCACACGCCATCCGGGGCGCCTGCCGCCCTGCCCGCAAGACGCCGGACACGACTGGCGTTGGCCCTGCTCACCGCCGCCACCACCACCGCGTTGGCCGGCCTGACCGTCACCGCGAACGCCGCCGTCCCGCCGCCGCCGTCCGGCTGGAGCCTGGTCTGGAGCGACGACTTCACGGGCGCGGCCGGCACCCTGCCGTCCTCGGCCAACTGGATCATCGACACCGGCACCAGCTACCCCGGCGGCCCGCCCAACTGGGGCACCGGGGAGATCCAGACGTACACCAACAGCACCGCCAACGTCAGCCACGACGGTTCCGGCAACCTGCGGATCACGCCCTTGCGCAACGCGTCCGGCCAGTGGACGTCGGCGCGGATCGAGACCGTCCGCAGCAACTTCAAGGCGCCGTCCGGTGGCGTGCTCGCGATCGAGGGCCGCATCCAGATGCCGAACGTGACCGGCGCGGAGGCGCTCGGCTACTGGCCGGCGTTCTGGGCGCTCGGGTCGCCGTACCGGGGCAACTACCAGAACTGGCCGGGCATCGGTGAGTTCGACGTCATGGAGAACGTCAACGGGATCAACTCGGTCTGGGGAGTGCTGCACTGCGGCGTCGCGCCCGGCGGACCGTGCAACGAGTTCAACGGGCTGGGCGCCTCCCGGGCCTGCCCCGGCAGCACGTGCCAGTCGGCCTTCCACACCTACCGGTTCGAGTGGGACACCTCGGTCAGCCCCCAGCAACTGCGCTGGTACGTCGACGGGCAGCTCTACCACACCGTCACCCAGAGCCAGGTCGGTGAGCCGTACTGGACCCAGATGACGTCGCACGCCGGCTACTTCCTGCTGCTCAACGTGGCGATGGGCGGCGGCTTCCCGAACGGGGTGGCCGGCTTCACCACACCCACCGCATCGACCGTCCCCGGTCGGCCGATGGTCGTCGACTACGTCGCCGTGTACAGCCGAGGCGGCGGCACCACCCCGCCGCCGACCACCCCGCCCCCGACGACGCCGCCGCCGGGCGGGGTCCGTGACGCGTACGCGACGATCCAGGCCGAGTCGTTCAACGCCCAGAACGGCGTGATCGTGGAGGCCTGCTCGGAGGGCGGCCAGAACATCGGCGCGCTGCGCAACGGCGACTGGGTGCGCTTCGACAACGTGGAGTTCGGTGCCACGCCACCGCGGGACTTC
Source organism: Micromonospora sp. WMMC415 (assembly GCF_009707425.1). Taxonomy (GTDB): domain Bacteria; phylum Actinomycetota; class Actinomycetes; order Mycobacteriales; family Micromonosporaceae; genus Micromonospora. The sequence continues at coordinate 1,961,022 of NZ_CP046104.1, forward strand.
GTCGCCCGGGTCGCCTCCGGCGCGGCCGGCGGGGTGAGCGGCCTCGTCGAGGTCCGCCTCGACAGTCCGACCAGCCCGCCGATCGGCAGCTTCGCCCTCGCCAACACCGGGGGCTGGCAGAGCTGGCGCTCGGTGCCCGGCAACGTCGCCGGCCCCACCGGCCGCCGGACGGTCTACCTGACCTTCACCAGCGGCCAGCCGAACGACTTCGTCAACGTCAACTGGTTCACCTTCCGCCGCTGAGCGTGCAAGGAAGGGCCCCTTGTTAACGCCTCGCGTTGTACAGGGGGCCCTTCCAATCACTCGACCCCCACCCCTGGACAGGAACAGTTAACAGTCTTAATAATAAGCGCCAACGTAGACGTCCGTGGATGCCTGTCCGGGTGTGGAGGGTCGCATGAAGCGTTCCAGATCCCTAGTCCTGTCCCTGGTCACCGTGGTGACGGCCGCGCTCGGCGCCGCCTGGGTGGCGATGCCGGCGTACGCCGCCGGCCCGACCGCCACCTTCGTGAAGACATCCGACTGGGGCAGCGGGTGGGAGGGGAAGTACACGATCACCAACAGCGGCACGACCACGATCAACGGCTGGAGCCTCACCTTCGACCTGCCCGCCGGCACGTCGGTCGGCACCTACTGGGACGCGCTGCTCACCTCGTCCGGCCAGCGGTACACGTTCACCAACCGGTCGTGGAACGGCACGGTCGCGCCGGGCGCGTCGGTCTCCTTCGGCTTCCTCGGCAGCGGGCCGGGCTCGCCGACCAACTGCCGGCTCAACGGTGCGGCCTGCGGAGGCGGCACGACCCCCACCACGCCTCCGCCCACCACCCCGCCACCCACCACGCCGCCCCCCACGACCCCGCCCCCGACCACGCCGCCGCCCACCAGCCCGCCGCCGGTCACCGGCCTGCCCAAGCACATCCTCACCGGCTACTGGCACAACTTCGACAACCCGGCGGTGGAACTGCGCCTGCGGGACGTCCCCGCCGAGTACGACGTGGTCGCGGTCGCCTTCGCCGAGGCGACGGCCACCCCCGGCGCGGTCACGTTCGCGGTCGACCCCGGCCTCTCCGCCGCGCTGGGCGGCTACACCGACGCGGACTTCTCAGCCGACGTCCGGACCCTGAAGAGCCGGGGCAAGAAGGTCATCATCTCGGTCGGCGGCGAGACCGGCCGGGTCGCCGTCAACGACGCCGCCTCCGCGGTCGCCTTCAGCGACTCGGTGCACGCGCTGATCCAGCGGTACGGCTTCGACGGCGTGGACATCGACCTGGAGAACGGCCTGAACCCGACGTACATGGCGCAGGCCCTGCGGTCGCTGCGCGCCAAGGTCGGCTCCGGACTCATCATCGCGATGGCACCACAGACCATCGACATGCAGAACCCGGCCACCAGCTACTTCAAGTTGGCGCTGGACATCAAGGACATCCTCACCGTCGTGAACACCCAGTTCTACAACTCCGGCTCGATGCTCGGCTGCGACAACAACGCCGCGTACAGCCAGGGCACGGTGAACTTCATCGTCGCGCTGGCCTGCATCCAGCTGGAGGCGGGGCTACGGCCCGACCAGGTCGGGCTCGGCCTGCCGGCCGGTCCCGGCGCGGCCGGCGGCGGCATCGTCGCGCCCAGCGTGGTCAACGCGGCCCTCGACTGCCTGACCCGGGGCACCAACTGCGGCAGCTTCCGCCCGCCGCGCACCTACCCCGGCCTGCGGGGCGCGATGACCTGGTCGGTCAACTGGGACGTGACCAACGGCAACAACTTCGCCCGTACCGTCGGCCCGCACCTCGACACCCTGCCCTGACCTGACCTGACCCGACCCGCGGCGCCGGGCCGCGTACCCGCTGGGGTGCGCGGCCCGGTCAGCGCCCGGCGCGGACCGACTCGCGGCCGCGCCGGGCGCGCCGGGCACGCCGCCGGCGGACCTTCTTCACCGCCCAGGTGAGGACCATGACGGCGAAGACCGCGAAGATCGCGTAGTTGAACCAGTTGCTGTAGCGGTCGACGTCCTCCCAGCGCGTGCCGAGCGTGTACCCCAGGCCGACGATCAGCGCGTTCCAGACACCGCTGCCCAGCGTGGTGAACGCGACGAACTCGCCCAGCGGCATCCGGTTCGCCCCCGCCGGGATGGAGACCAGGCTGCGGACCACCGGCACCAGGCGACCGAACAGCACCGCCCAGCGGCCGTGCCGCTCGAACCAGCGGTCCGCCCGCTCCAGGTCGTCGAGGTCCACCAGGGGCAGCCGGTCCAGCCACCGCTTCAGCCGGTCCTCGCCGAGACCGGCGCCGAGCCAGTACAGCGCGAGGGCCCCGACCAGCGACCCGACGGTCGCCGCGAGAACGATCAGGACGACGTTGAAACGTCCCTCGCCGGCCAGGTACCCGGCCATCGCGAGGACGATCTCGCTGGGGATGGGCGGGACGATGCTCTCCAGCGCCACCAGCAGCGCCACACCGACCGCGCCCAGCGCGTCGATGACACCGGCCACCCAGCCGGTCAACCCGCCGAACTGCTCCGGGGGGACGTCCTGGGCGAGTGCCATCGCGATCCTTCCGCTGCCGACCGGGGGATCGGAAGGAGGTACCCGGCAGGTCACCACTTACACCCGGACATGTCGTACGCCTCAGTGCAGGGCGGTGTCCGCCGGCCCGCGCCGCCAGCCGGAGAAGCGGACGCGCCGGGAACCGTACCCCCGTCTCGCGTTTGCCGGCTCGCGTCGCCGGAGACATATCCGGGGCATGGGTGACCGCTGGTACTCCGAGGCCGTCGTCTACTGCCTCGACATCGACACGTACGCGGACTCCGACGGCGACGGCGTCGGCGACATCCGGGGGCTGATCGGCCGGCTCGACTACCTGGCCCGGCTGGGCGTGACGTGCCTGTGGCTGCATCCGATCCACCCGTCGCCGAACAAGGACGACGGGTACGACGCCACCGACTTCTACAACGTGGACCCACGCTTCGGCACCCTCGGCGACTTCGCCGAGCTGCTGCACCAGGCGCAGAACCGGGGCATTCGGGTGATCATCGACCTGGTCGTCAACCACACGTCGGACCAGCATCCGTGGTTCGTCTCCGCACGGTCCTCCCCGGACTCGCCCTACCGGGACTGGTACGTGTGGTCGGACCGGGAGCCGGACGACCGTCACCAGGGCATGGTGTTCCCCGGGGAGCAGCACGAGACGTGGACCTACGACCGGACCGCGAAGGCCTGGTACTACCACCGGTTCTACCAGTTCCAGCCCGACCTGAACATGGCCAACCCGGCCGTGCGGGCCGAGGTCAAGAAGATCATGTCGTTCTGGCTCCAGCTCGGCGTCTCGGGTTTCCGGATGGACGCGGTGCCGTTCATCATCGAGCTGACCGAGCCCGGCAACCCGAACTCGCCGAAGGACTTCGAGTTCCTCACCGAGCTGCGCCAGCACGTGCAGTGGCGCCGCGGCGACGCCGTCCTGCTCGCCGAGGCGAACGTCGAACCGGACCAGCTGCCCACGTTCTTCGGCGACAGCGGCGGATCCGCGAACCGGCTGCACATGCTCTTCGACTTCATGCTGAACGGGCGCCTCATGCTCGCCCTCGCGCGGCGGGACCCGGAGCCGGTGATCGAGGCGCTGCGCGACACCCCGGCGCTGCCCGAGGGCGGGCAGTGGGCGACGTTCCTGCGCAACCACGACGAGATCGACTTGTCCCGGCTCACCTCCGAGCAGCGCAACGAGGTGTACGCGCAGTTCGGCCCCGACGAGGACATGCGGATCTACGACCGGGGCATCCGCCGCCGGCTGGCCCCGATGCTCGGCAACGACCGGCGGCGTGTCGAACTGGCGTACTCGCTCCAGTTCTCGCTGCGCGGCACGCCGGTGCTGCGGTACGGCGAGGAGATCGGGATGGGGGAGGATCTCGCCCTGCCCGGTCGGCAGGCCATCCGTACGCCGATGCAGTGGTCGTACCAGCCCAACGCCGGCTTCTCCACGGCGGACCCGGAGAAGCTCGTCCGGCCGGTGATCGACAAGGGTGAGTTCTCCTACGAGAAGGTCAACGTCACCGCCCAGCGGGCCGACCGCACCTCGCTGCTCGCGTGGTTCGAGCGCATGATCCGTACGCTCCGCGAGGCCCCCGAGATCGGGTCCGGCTCGACCACCCACATCGACGTGCCGACTCCGCCGGGAGTGCTGGCGCACCGGGCCGACGGGCCGACCGGCACGATGGTCTTCCTGCACAACCTCGGCACCGAGGACGCCGAGGTCGACCTGAGCCACCTGGCGGCGCAGGCCGACCTGCCGATCGACGTGCTCGGCGACCGCAGCTACGAGCCGGTCGGCAAGCTCGACCGCCTCAAGCTGGCCGGCTACGGCTACCGCTGGATCCGCCTGTGCCGGGGCGGCGGGTTCTAGGCCGGCGGGCTTCGCCGTACCCCTGGGTTAAGCTCCTTCGATCAAGTGAAGTTACCGGGAGGTAGGCATGTCGGAGGAGCAGCGGGTCGCCATCGTGACCGGCGCGGCGCGGGGCATCGGGGCGGCCACCGCCAAGCGCCTGGCGGCCGACGGGCTGGCCGTGGCCGTGGTGGACATCGAGGAGTCCGCGACCAAGGAGACCGTCGACGCGATCGCCGCCGCCGGTGGCCGGGCGCTCGGGGTCGGTGCGGACGTGTCCGACCGCGCCCAGGTGGAGGCGGCCGTGGAGCGGGTCGCCGCCGAACTGGGCGGGCCCACCGTGCTGGTCAACAACGCCGGCGTGCTCCGGGACAACCTGCTGTTCAAGATGACCGACGCCGACTGGGACACGGTGATGGGTGTGCACCTGCGGGGTGCGTTCCTGTTCAGCCAGGCCGCCCAGAAGCACATGGTCGAGCGGAAGTGGGGGCGGATCGTCAACCTCTCCAGCACCTCCGCGCTGGGCAACCGCGGCCAGGCGAACTACTCCGCCGCAAAGGCGGGCCTCCAGGGCTTCACCAAGACCCTCGCCATCGAGCTGGGCCCGTTCGGGGTGACCGTCAACGCGGTCGCCCCCGGCTTCATCGTCACCGACATGACCGCGGCGACCGCCGCCCGGATGAAGGTGGACTTCGAGGCGCTGCAGAAGCACGCCGAGGCGGAGATCCCGGTCCGCCGGGTGGGCCGCCCCGAGGATGTGGCGCACACCATCTCGTTCCTGGCCAGCGAGGGCGCGTCCTTCGTGTCCGGTCAGGTGGTCTACGTCGCGGGCGGCCCGAAGGACTGACGGCCGCCCCCGCCCCGCTCCGCCCCGCGCGCGTCGCGGGGCGGGGGCGGGTCAGGACGGTGCGCGGCGGGTGCGCCAGAGCCAGAGCAGACCGAGCACCGGCAGGACCAGCGGGATGTAGCCGTACCCGCTGCCGAAGCCGGACCAGACCGTCTCGTCGGGGAACAGGTCCGGCCGGGCCAGGCTGAACGCGCCGACACCGACCACACCGACCAGTTCCACCGTGCAGCAGGTCAGGGCGATCCGCCGGCCGGCCGCACCGGCGCGGGCGAGGCCCACCGCGGCCACGATGTAGATGACCGCGGCGAGCGCCGATAGCAGGTACGCGACCGGAGCCTGGTCGAACTTCGTGGCGATCTGGAGGCCGGCGCGGCTGGTCGCGGCGATCGCGAACAAGAGGTAGACGGCGATCAGCAGCCGGCCCGGGCCGGCGTTGGTCCGCGTGCGCTCCGCGGCCGGCGCGTCAGCCACCGAGCACCGCCCAGGTCTGCTGGAGCCGGACCACCACCACCGGGGCGACCAGGCAGACGGCGCAGACGATCGCCGAACCCCAGCGGGTCGGCTCCATCCGGGCCAGCACCCAGGCCAGCGGTGGCAGGCAGACCAGCGTCACCAGGTAGCCCGCGAAGGCCCCCGGCTCGCCCGGCCGCTCGCCCCCGGCGAGGGCGACCAGTGCCACCACGGCCATCACCAGCAGGACCGCCTCCAGCGCGGCCAGACCGATGAACTGCACCCGGTCGGGAGCGCGGTGCCGCAGCGTGGCCACCAGAGCCCACGCCGCGACGAGCAGGCACAGCACGATGGCGGCGGAGGCGAGCAGCCCGTCCACCGGCGATCCGGCCGGTGCGGCGCTGGTCATCGGGTCCACCGGGGGCGCGGTTCGGTCACCGCCACACTCTACTAATCGGCGTAGTAGCGGTGACGTACGGGCGCGGCCCGCGCCGCGACTCCAGCACGGGGCCTCAGGGCCTGGCCTGGGCGCGACTCGTGCCGGGACTCCGACGCAGGCCCTAGCATGATGCGAGGTGCTGCGGCGGGACGACGGCTTGGGGGTTCTCGTGGTGATGCGGTTCGGCTTGTTCGGCACCGGGCACTGGGCGGCGGAGACGCACGGCGCGGGGCTGAACGCACATCCCCGGACCGCGCTCGCCGGCGTCTGGGGGCGGGACCCGGCCAAGGCCGCCGCGCTCGCGCAGCGGTACGGCGTGCCCGCGTTCGACGACGTCGACGCGCTCATCGAGGCGTCCGACGCGGTCGCGGTCGCCCTTCCTCCGGACGTGCAGGCCGACATCGCGGTCCGCGCCGCCACCGCCGGACGGCACCTGCTGCTGGACAAGCCACTCGCCCTGAGCGTCGCCGACGCCGACCGGGTGGTCACCGCGGCGCAGTCCTCCGGCGTCGCCTCCCTGATCTTCTTCACCCAGCGGTACCACCCGAACGTCACCACGTTCCTCGCCGCCACCGCCGCCGAGGAGGGCTGGCAGCACTGCGCCGCCACCTTCTTCGCCTCGATCTACCAGCCCGGCAACCCGTACGAGGGCTCCGCGTGGCGGCGCCAGCACGGCGCTCTCTGGGACGTCGGCCCGCACGCGCTGTCCATCATCCTGCCGGTGCTGGGGCGGGTGACCCGGGTGGCCGCGATGGACGGCCCGCGCGGGCTCGTGCACCTGCTGCTCACCCACGCCGGCGGCGCCACCAGCAGCGTCTCGCTCACCCTGGACGCGCCGGGCGAGGCGGTCACGCGGGATCTGCGCTTCTACGGCGTCAGCGGCATCGAGACCGCCCCGCTCGGCAAGGGCACCGTGGCGGACGCGTACGGGACGGCGATCGACCAGCTGCTGGAGGAGGTCGACTCGGGCACCCGCGACCACCGCTGCGACGTGCGTTTCGGCCGGGAGGTGGTCGCCGTCCTCGAGGCGGCGGAGACCGCCCGGCGCGAGGCCCGCACGGTCGACGTCCCCTGACCGGCGGGAAAGCGGTGGTCGGGGACCGGCGGGCCCGGTTAGGGTCGGCGTCATGTCCGCGTACGCACTGATCGAGGGGGCCGCCGCGCCGGCCGCCTTCGGGCCGCTGCTGGTGGCCCGCCCGCGCGTCCGGCGTCCGGCCCTGGCCGGCGCGCCCCGCGACTGATTCCACCCACGCACCGCGTTCCCACCCCGGCCGAGCACCGGGTGGGCCGCCGCGACCGGTGAACCCCGGGCCCCGCCCGAGGTGACCCGGTCTCCCGTGCGTCGAGACCGTCCCGCGCCGTCGCCCAGGGCCGTCCGTGTCCCGATCCCCCGGACAGGCAACCCTTCGGGCCCGGCCTCGGCGCGCTTCGCGCCGGGACTCAAACCCGCGGCCGCCTGTCCGCCACGTCGCCGTACGGCGACAGACAGGACGACGACCCGTGGCGCCCCGCCGTACCCCAGCAACCGAACGCGACCGGTCCCGTCGCGTACTCTCCCAGAACTTCCTCGCCGACCCGGCCGCGATCGCCCGGCTGGTCCGGGCGGCCCGCCCCGACCCCGACGGCCTGCTGCTGGAGGTGGGCGCCGGACGCGGCCAGCTGACCCGGCCGCTCGCCGCCCGCTGCCGGCACCTGGTCGCCTACGAGGTGGACCCGGCGGCCGGCGCCGAGCTGGCCCGGGTCAGCGCCGCCCTGCCGAACGTGACGCACCGGCAGGCGGACTTCCTCGCCGCCGCGCCGCCCCGGCAGCCGTTCGGGGTGGTCGGCAACATCCCGTGGTCGCTGACGTCCGCCGTGGTGCGCTGGTGCCTGACCGCGCCGGGCCTGCGCGCCGCGACCCTGCTCACCCAGCTCGAATTCGCCCGCCGGCGCAGCGGCGACTACGGGCGGTGGACCCGGCTGACCGTGCTGACCTGGCCGGAGTTCGGCTGGCGGCTCGCCGGGCGGGTGCCCCGGACCGCGTTCCGCCCGGTGCCCCGGGTCGACGCCGGAATCCTCCGGATCGAGCGGCGCGGCGAGCCGTTGCTACCGGTGGTGGACCTGCCCGCGTACCGCCGGATGGTGGAGCTGGGCTTCGACGGCGCCGGCGGATCGCTCGCGGCGTCGCTGGGCCGGCACCACCCGCGGGCCCGCCTGGCGGGGGCCCTGCGCGCCACCCGCCTGGACCCCGCCACGCCGGTCGGGCACGTCTGGCCCGAGCAGTGGCTGGTCCTGTTCCGCCTGCTGCGGACGTAAGGAAGGGCCCCTTGTTAACGCATTCGGTAGTAGAAGGGTCCCTTCCTAACACTCAGGCGAGCGTGTTCAACGCCTCCGCCAGCTCGGCGGGGGAGTCGAAGTCCTCCGCCGGCAGCGCCCGCAGCATCTGGAGCATCTCCGTGCTCACCCCGTTCTCCTGGCCCCACCGGACCAGGTCCGCGCGGGAGATCGGGTAGTCGAGCCCGGCCAGGTACTCCTGCAACTGCACCCCGGTGACGGTCATGGCCGCCGCCTACCCGCTCCGCGCGCCGACACACCGGTTTGCCCGTCGACGCGCCGGGTAGCCGCTCGCCATGCTGGTTCAGCGGCTCGGCGCGCCGAGCGACTTCGACCCGTTGCTGGAGCGCGTCCGGGACGCCCGGATCGTGATGATCGGAGAGGCGACGCACGGCACCTACGACTACTACCGGCTCCGGGAACAGCTCACCCGACGCCTGATCGCCGAGTGCGGGTTCTCGTTCGTGGCCGTGGAGGGGGACTGGCCGGACTGCGACCGCGTGAACCGGGCGGTCACCGCGGCCCCCGGTGGTGTCGCCGAGCCGCAGGCCGCCCTGGAACGGTTCGAGCGGTGGCCCACCTGGATGTGGGCCAACGGCGAGGTGGCGCGTTTCGGCCGCTGGCTGCGCGCCTGGAACGTGGAGCGGCCCGAGTCGGAGCGGGCCGGCTTCCACGGCCTGGACGTCTACAGCCTGTGGGAATCGATGCAGGCCATCTTCGACTACCTGGGCGAGGAGGACCCGGCGTCGCTGGAGGCCGCGCAGGACGCGTACCGCTGCTTCGAGCCGTACGGCAAGCGGGTCGAGGAGTACGGCATGGCCAGCCGGTTCGTCTCGGCGCGGTGCGAGGACGAGGTGGTGCGGCTGCTGGCGCGTACCCGGGAACACGCCGCGGCCGACGGCGCGGACGCCTTCTCGACCTGGCAGAACGCGGAGGTCGTGGCCGGCGCGGAGCGGTACTACCGGGCGATGGTCGCGGGCGGGCCGGAGTCGTGGAACGTCCGGGACATCCACATGGCCGACACCCTCGACCGGCTGCTCGACCACTACGGCCCGGGGTCGCGGGGAATCGTCTGGGCGCACAACACGCACGTCGGGGACGCGCGGGCGACCGACATGGCCGCCGACGGCATGCTGAACATCGGCCAGCTGGGTCGGGAGCGGCACGGCCGGGACGCGGTCGTGCTGGTCGGGTTCGGCAGCTACCGGGGTACGGTGATCGCCGCGCCGCGCTGGGGCTCGCCGGCCGAGGCGATGATCGTGCCGCCGGCCCGGGAGGGGTCGGTCGAGCAGCGGCTGCACGAGTTGATGCCCGAGCGGGCGGTGCTGGTGTTCGGCGGGGACGACCAGCCGGGTTGGGTCACGGGCGTCCTCGACCACCGGGCGATCGGCGTGGTGTACGACCCGTCGTTCGAGTCGTGGGGCAACTACGTCCCGACGCGGCTGGGTTCGCGGTACGACGCGTTCATCTGGTGCGACGATACGACGGCCCTGCACCCGCTTCCCGCCCTGTCGGCCCCCGGCGAGATGGAGACGTACCCGGCGGGCGTCTGAGCGGCGTTAAGTAGGGCCCCTTGTACAACGCCAGGCGTTGACAAGGGGCCCTTCCTTGCGCGTCAGGCGCGGGCGGGTTCCTTGTCGGCGAGGTGGGCGCGCAGGCCCTCGCCCTCGACGTCGACGTTGGGCAGGGCCCGGTCGAGCCAGCGCGGAAGCCACCAGGCCTTGTCGCCGAGCAGCGACATGACCGCCGGCACGATCGTCATCCGGACCACGAACGCGTCGATGGCGACGCCGACCGCGAGCGCGAAGCCCATCGACTTGATGACCGGGTCGTCCATGAAGACGAAGCCGCCGAAGACCGCGATCATGATGAGCGCGGCGGCGGTGACCACCCGCGCGCCGTGCCCCATGCCGTTGATGGTTGCCTGCCGGGCGGTGTCACCGTGGACGAAGTCCTCCCGCATCCGGGAGACCAGGAAGACCTCGTAGTCCATGGCGAGGCCGAACAGGATGCCGATGAGCAGGATCGGCAGGAAGCTGATCAGCGGGCCGGGCGTGTCCAGGCCGACCAGGTCGGCGAGGCGGCCCTGCTGGAACACCGCCACGGTGAGGCCGAACGTCGCGGCGACGGTGAGCAGGAAGCCCAGCGCGGCCTTGACCGGCACCAGCAGCGAGCGGAACACCAGCATCAGCAGCAGCACCGACAGCCCGACCACGAGCAGCAGGTAGATCGGCAGCGCGGCGGAGAGCTTCTCGGAGACGTCGATGCCGATCGCCGTCACGCCGGTGAGCAGCACGTCGGCGCCCTGGATGCCGCCGACCGCGCCCCGGATGTCGTCCACCAGGGTCTCGGTGGCCGGGTCGGTGGGCCCGGTCTTCGGGACCACACCGAGCAGCACGGTCCGGCCGTCCGGGCTGAACTGCGGCGGTGCCACCGCCAGCACGTTCTCGGTGCGCTGGACCAGCGCGGTGACCTGCGGTACCGCCGCCGCCGTGGCCTGCTGGTCGTCGCCGGCGACGACGACCGCCAGCCGGCCGGTGAAGCCCGGTCCGAAGCCCTCGCTGATCAGGTCGTTGGAGACCCGGGCCGGCGACCCGGCCGGTGCGGTGCCGGCGTCGGGGAGGGCCAGCCGCATGTCGGGCGTGGGCAGCGCGAGCACGCCGAGCCCGACCAGGCCGACCAGGATGACGGGCAGCCGGAACCGGGTCACCAGGCGGGCCCACCGGAACCCGAAGGCGGAACGGTCCTCGGTGCCGGCGCCCGCGCCGGTCGCGTCGCCGCCCTCGGCGGTGGCGTCCGCGCCGGCCTGCCCGGCGGCGGCGCGGAGCTTGCGGGGGAGGACCCGCCGGCCGGCGAAGCCGAGCAGCGCCGGCTGGAGCGTGAGGGCGACCAGCACGGCGATGGTGACGGTACCGGCGGCGGCGAGACCCATGACGGTGAGGAACGGGATGTTCACCACCGCCAGGCCGGCCAGCGCGATCACCACGGTGGCGCCGGCGAAGAGCACGGCCGAGCCGGCGGTGCCGACCGCCCGACCGACCGCCTCGTCCCGGGGCAGCCCGTCGAGCAGGTTCTGCCGGTAGCGGGAGGTGATGAAGAGCGAGTAGTCGATGCCGACCGCCAGGCCGAGCATCAGGGCGAGGATCGGTGCGGTGCTGGTGAGCTCCACGACGTCGCTGAGCGCGAACAGGCCGGCCATGCCGACGCCCACCCCGATCAGGGCGTTCAGCATGGTCATCCCCGCCGCAACCAGCGACCCGAACGTGACCACGAGGACGATCGCCGCGATGGCCACGCCGATGGCTTCGGTCGAGCCGACCTCCGGCTCGGTGTTGAGCACCTCGCCGCCGGGGGCCACCTGCCAGCCTCGGGCCTCGGCCGCCGTGCCGACCTTCTCGTACGCGTCCCGCTGCGCGTCGGTCACCTTGTCGGCGCCCTCGGCGAACTGGACCTGGATCAGCGCGTACCGGCCGTCGGGGGAGAGGGCCTGGACCGTGAAGGGGTCCACGGCGCCGACCACGCCGGGCAGCGTCGCGGCCTCCTGGGTCAGCTCCTTGACCACCGCCTGGCCCTGCGGCGTACCGAGCTGGCCGGGCGCGGGCGCCTTGACGGCGATGGTGCCGGTCGCGCCGCTGGCCGCCGGGAACTGCTCGGCGAGCAGGTCCTGGGCGCGCTGCGACTCGGTGCCGGGCATCGTGAAGTTGCTCGCCGTCGGGCCGCGCAGGGTCGCGGCGGCGAGGCCGAGGCCGACGAGTACGACGAGCCAGATCGCGGCGACGAGTCGCCGCCGGCGCATCGAGCCCCGGCCGAGCCGGTAGAGCAGGGTCGCCATGGGTTCGGTGTCCTCCGTCGTGGGTGGATGGGTCAGTCGACGGGCTCGAGCGCCCGCCGGACCAGTGCCAGCAGCGCCGGCCGAAGCTCCTCGTCGGGCACGTCGACGAACTCCCCGCACGTCTCGGCGATGCCGGCGAGCACCACCAGCGCGGCGATCCGTGCGGACGGGCGGTCGGAGTGTCCGGCGCACGCGCCGATGAGCCGTTCGGAGATGGCCTGGATGTGCGCGAAGGCGGGTTGCTGAAGCAGTTCGGGGAACTCGCCGCGCAGCAGCGCGATCTCCCGCCGGAACCGGACCGCCAGGTCGACGAAGCCTTCCGCCGCGACGCACTGCGCGTCGGCCGGCCCGGCGGCGGCGACGATGCGGTCGTCCAGGGCCTGCAGGACCGCGATCGCCGGGGCCATCAGCGCGGTGAGGATGGCGTCCTTGTTGGCGAAGTGGTAGAGCACCGCCGCCTTGGAACAGCCCACGTCACGGGCGATGTCCTGCAACGACGTGCCCCGGTAGCCGGTCGCCGCGAAGCGCCGCGCCGCGGCCGCGAGGATCTCGTCCCGCGTCTCCGGTACCACCCGTGCCATGCCGGTCCCCCCTCCGGACACCAGCATGCCTGACCGATCGGTCAGGTGCTGACCGATCGGTCAGACCGGTTCGGTGGCGTTCGCCACACGGCCGTGTTCACGGTCGTACGCGGCGCGGGCGGCGGCGATCGCGCCGCGGTGCCGGTCGGCCCAGTCGGTCAGGGCCACCAGCGACTCGTACAGCTCCAGGGCGATCGGGGTGGCGGTGTACTCGACCTTCGGCGGGACGGTCGGGTACACCGTCCGCCGCAGCAGGCCGTCCCGCTCCAGGTTGCGCAGGGTCAGCGTGAGCATGCGCCGGCTGATCCCCTCGACGCAGCGCTCCAGCTCGGTGAAGCGGACCGGGCCGCGGGAGGCGGCGACCAGGATGCCGATGCTCCACTTGCCGCCCACGCGGTCGAGCACCTCGCGGACCGTGCAGGCCTTCGCCTGGCCGGGTGCGAAGGGGCCGGCCGTGCCGTCACACCCGCTCATGGACACATCGCTGTTCCCCTGGGACATGAAAGTGCCTCCTTACGCTCGGCCTCATGGTCACAGAGCATGGTCTCGGTAACAAATCATGCACCTAGGAGGGTTCTCCCATGCCGACCCGTACCGCGCCGTCCCGCCGGCTGGCGCTGCTGGTGTTGTGCACCGCCAGCCTCATGGTCATTCTCGACGGCAGCGTCGTCGCGGTCGCGCTTCCCGCGATCCAGCGGGACCTCGGCTTCTCCGCCGCCGGCCTCGCCTGGGTGGTCAACGCCTACCTCGTCGCGTTCGGCGGGCTGCTCCTGCTCGCCGGGCGCCTCGGCGACCTGCTCGGGCGCCGGCGGGTGTTCCTGGCCGGCGTCGCCCTGTTCACCCTGGCCTCGCTGCTGTGCGCCGTGGCGACCACGCCGGGCGTCCTGGTCTCCGCCCGCTTCCTCCAGGGCGCCGGCGGCGCGTCGGCCACCGCCGTCAGCCTCGGCATGATCGTGCGGCTCTACCCCGAGCCCGCCGGCCGAACCCGGGCCATCGCCGTCTTCAGCTTCACCGGCGCCGCCGGCGCGTCGATCGGGATGCTGGCCGGTGGAGTGCTCACCGGAATCGCCGGCTGGCCGGCCATCTTCCTGGTCAACGTACCGATCGGGCTGGCGGTGCTGCTCGCCGCCCTCCGCGGGGTCGCCCCCGACCGGGGCGCCGGCCTGCGTGCCGGTCTGGACGTCCCCGGCGCGGCGCTGGCGACGTCCGGGCTGATGGTGACCGTGCTGGCCATCGTCGGTGTCGGGGAGCACGGCTGGACTTCCGTACGCACCGCCGGCGCCGCCCTGCTCGCCACCGTGCTGCTCGCCGCGTTCGTCCGTCGGCAGCAGGTCGCCGCGACCCCGCTGCTGCCGCTCCGGGTGCTGCGTACCCCGGATCTGGTCGCCGCCAACGTCGTGCAGTTCCTCGCGGTCGCCGCCCTCTTCGGGTTCCAGTTCCTGCTCGCGCTGGCGCTCCAACTGGTGCTCGGCCTCGACGCGACCGCCGCCGGGCTCGCCTTTCTGCCCACCCCGGTGGCGATCGCGGTGGTCTCCCTCGGCCTCGCCGGCCGGCTGGCCGCGCGGTACGGCGCCCGGCCGGTGCTGGTCACCGGGCTCGGCCTCGCCGTGGTCGGCTTCCTGCTCCTCGCCCGGCTCCCGGCCGACGGCAGCTACCCGGTCGACGTGCTGCCGGCCGTGCTGGTGTTCGGGATCGCCGGCGGGCTGATCCTGCCGGCCGTCACCACCCTGGCGATGGCGGGTGCCGATCCGGCCGACGCCGGCCTGGCGTCCGGACTGGTCAACACGACCCAGCAGGTCGGCGGGGCGCTCGGCCTGGCCGTCCTGGCCACCCTGGCCGCGAGCCGCACCGATGCGGTCCGCGAGGCCGGCCGAACCGCGACCGACGCCCTCGCCGCCGGGTACCGGGCCGCCTTCGCCGTGGCCGCCGCCCTGGTCGCCGCCGCCCTGCTGGTCGCCCTGGCCGCGCTGGGCCGGCGCCGGCCGGTGGCCACCCCGGCTGTCGCCGGCACCCCGGCCGAGCCGGTCCGCCGCACGGCGGCGTGACGGGCGGGGGAGCCGGGATGGGCCGGCGGCGTCCCCTTCGCCGTGTCCGGTTGACCATCCGCGCGCCGGCCGGCAGGGTGATCGGATGGGCGGGGCCGAGGAGACCCGGGACGGGGTCACGCTGACCAACCTGGATCAGCCGCTGTTCGACGGTGCCGGTGCGACCAAGCGGGACCTGGTCGACTACCTCGACGCGGTGAGCGAGCGGATCGTGCCCCACCTGCGGGACCGGCCGCTGTCGGTGGTGCGGGTGCGCCCCGGTCAACCGCCGTTCATGCAGAAGAACCTGCCGAGGTACACGCCGGACTGGGTCCGCCGCACCGGCGTGTGGGCCGAGGCCTCGCACCGGGAGGTCTCGTACGCCCTCTGCGACGACCGGCGCACCCTGCTCTGGTTCGCCAACCAGCGCGCGGTGGAGTACCACCCGACCCTCGCCACGGTCGCCGACCTGCACCGCCCGACCCACCTGGTGCTCGACCTCGACCCGCCGGAGGGCGCGCCGTTCGGCACGGCGGTGGCCGCCGCCCTGCTGGTCCGCCGGGCGCTCGCCGACGCGGGTCTCGCCGGCGCGGTGAAGACCAGCGGGGCGAAGGGGGTGCACGTGTTCGTCCCGGTCGGGGGCGACGCCACGGCCGAGGACATGGCCGCCGCCACGCGGGCGCTCGCCTCCCGCGCCGCCCGCCTCGACCCGGACCTCGCGACGACCGCCTTCATCCGGGAGGACCGGGGCGGGAAGGTCTTCATCGACTCCACCCGGGCGGGCGGCGCGACGGTGGTCGCCGCGTACAGCCCCCGGCTGCGGCCCGGGGTGCCGGTCTCGTTCCCGGTCTCCTGGGACGACCTGCCGTCGGTCACGCCGGCCGACTTCACCATCGGGACGGCGCCCGCGCTGCTGGCCGGGCAGGACCCGTGGGCGGACGCGATGCCCGCGCCGCAGAAGCTCCCGGACGACCTGGTCGCCGAGGGCCACACGATCCCCGTCGCCCGCGTCCAGGCCATGCACGAGGGGAAGCGCCGGGCCCGCGCCCGCCGCGCCGCCGACTGAGGTACGCGGACAGCCTCGCCCGGTCGTCGTACGGCCCCGGGCATGGAAAAACCCGGGCGGTGGCCCGGGCTTCTCGGTCTCTCTGGTGCCCCCGGCAGGATTCGAACCTGCGCCCCCGCCTCCGGAGGGCGGTGCTCTATCCCCTGAGCTACGGGGGCTCAGCGACTGGAGAAGACTAGCAAACGCCGCCCGCGATCGCCGAATCGGTATCCGGCAGATCGGCTCCGTGTCGCCGCGCCCTGCCCGCCGTTCGGACCTCGCACTCCGGTCGATCACGGCGGTCCGGCCGCGGGGAGGGCCGGAACGTCGTGCCGAACCGCCTCGGGGCGTGGGGCAGCACACCCGACCCGGCCCCTTTGCTCTGCTTCAACCCACGCACCGGTCCGGGGCCGATTCCGGTGCGCCGGTTGAAGCAGAGCAAAGGGAGGACGGCGCGTACTCGCCGGGTGGCTCAGGCGGCGACGGCCCGGCCGCAGCTGGGCAGCGGGTGCAGCACGATCCGGCGGGGCAGTCGGCGGGGCCACTCGTTGCGCGGCCAGGAGCCGTCCACGATCAGGTGCACGGTGCGCTGCTCCGCACCGCTCAGCCGGAGCACGAAGTCCCGGGGCAGCGGTGGGTCGACCGACGGCGTGGTGATCATGAAGCGGACGCGGCCTCGGGACGAGACGGCGGAGATCACGTCGGCGGCCGGCATCGTCCCCCGCAGCCGGACCCGCCCGAGCCAGTACACCTCCGCCAGGTGCTCCTGGGCGGCGCGGGTGATGGCCGGGTACTCGGTGCGTACCCACCGCTCGACCGCGCCCACGCAGAGCCCGCAGGCGCGCTCGCGGGGCTCTCGCGGACCCAACCCCCAGGCCCGCAGGTACGCCCCGACCGCCCCCGCGTCCATCGGCAGCTCGAACCGGCTCTGGATGAGGGTGTGCAGGCTCTGTCGCGTCCAGAGCTCCTCGTCCAGGCCAAACGCGTCGGGGTAGCTGCCCCGCAGCGTGTCGATCAGTTCGAGTTCCTGTTCGCGGCTGAGCATTCCCGGCTCGCCCTGCCGCTGTCCGCGACGGACGGCCGCCACCGCCCCGTCACCGCCGATGGTGTGGCGCCGGCACCAGCTGGTGACCGAACGCCGCGCGTCTCTCAGTGCAACCCCCACGTCCTGCGCAACGAGCCCGAATCGCAACTGGTCACGATATGTGTGGAGAAACTTCTCTTAGCGATGGATTCGGTCGAGTGACCCACAGCGCCCGAAACGGGCAAGTCGACCGCGTTCTGGCGCACCATGTCCCCCCGACGCAGAAGGCCCGCACCACCAGACGGGCGGTGCGGGCCTCTCCACGGCGCCGGAGCGGACTCAGCCCTGGATGCGCTTCAGCGCGTTCTGGAGGTTGGTCAGCTCGGTCTGCTGCGTGTTCTTCATGGTCTGCGCGGCCTGGACCACGTCCGGCTCGTCGCTGGCGTCGAGCAGGGCGTCGACCATGTGGATGCCGCCGAGGTGGTGCGTGATCATCAGCTCCAGGAAGAGGACGTCCAACTCCTTGCCCTGCGCCTCGCGCAGCTGTGCCATCTGCTCCGGGGTCGCCATCCCGGGCATCAGCCCGTTACGGACCATCTCGGTCCCGTCCGGCATCCACGCCATCCGGGGCTGGGAGCCGGTCGGGTCCAGCCCCCAGGACCGCAGCCACGTCTGCATGGTGCCGATGTCGCCCTGCTGGGCGAGGGCGATGTCGCCGCCGATCGTCCGGACCTCCTGGTCCGTGCCGCGCTGGAACGCGATCAGCCCCATCTCGACCGCCTGGGCGTGGTGGGTGGTCATGTCCCGCGCGAAGCCCGCCTCGACCGAGGCGTCCCCCGGCCGGGTGACGCGGGGGGTTAGCAGCCCCCCCGCGTACCCGAGCAGGAGACCGACCACGACGGCGAGCGCCACCGCGAGGGTGCCGAACCGGCGGGCGGACACCCGGTCACCGTCCCCGGTGGCCGTGGTCTCGCCGCTGTCGCTGTCGAGGGTCGTGGGCGCGGTCATGGCAGTCCTTACTGCTGCTGCAACTGACGGGGAGTGGTGCCGGTGGCGGTGACGCCCTGGTTGCAGAGGGCGGTCGGACCCTCGATCGAGGCGTTCACCTTCAGGGTCTTGATGAACTCGTCGATCCGGCCGTCGTCGGCGTTGTCGACCTTGAGCTGGTAGCCCCACGCCTGCAGCGAGATCGGCTTGTCGAGGCCCTCGTACGGGCTCATGAACAGCTTCTCGTTGCCGCGCACCTTCTCGGCGAGCTTCTCGACCTGGTCCGCCGGCAGGTTCGGCTGGTAGGTGATCCAGACCGCGCCGTGCTCCAGGCTGTGCACCGCGTGCTCGTTGGCGATCGGGGCGTCGTAGACGTCGCCCATGCAGTTCTGCCAGGCGTCGTTGTGCGGGCCGGCGACCGGGGGCAGCACCGGGTACGTGATCGAGCCCTGCTGGTGGTTGCCGCCCTTGACCAGGTCCGGGTCCTTCTCGCGGAAGTTGACGATGCCGTCGATCGCGTTCGCCCGGTCGTCCCACGGCTTCGAACCCTGGAAGGTCGCCCACGCGCCGTAGCCGATGATCGCCACGGCGAGCACGCCGACGGCGACGAACAGCGCGATCGGGCCCCAGCTGCGGCCCTGGCTGACCTTCACCGGGGCGATCGGCTTGCGGGGGCCCTTGCCGCCCGCGCGCGGGGTACCCGCCGGCTTGCCGGACCCGGCCTTACCGGCTGCCGGCTTGCCCGCGCCCGGCCTCTTGCCGGTGCTGACCACGGTCGGACGGCGCTCCGGGCCGCCCGGGGTGCTGATGCTCATCGTGCCTCGTCAGGTCGGTCGGTCAGGGGATCTGGCGGGCCGGGTTCACATGCTGGGTCGCCGCCGCGGGGACCGAGTCTACCCCCGATAACATGGTTCGGTGACTCCCGCAGAACTCGCCGAGGTCGTCCTCACCGCAGCCCACGCCGTCTTCACCGAGCGGGGCCTGGACCGCTCCGCCCTGCCGGAGCGGACGGCGGTGGAGCGACCCCGAAACCCCGAGCACGGCGACTACGCCTCGACGCTGGCGCTCCAGCTCAGCAAGAAGGTGGGCGTGCCGCCGCGGGAGCTGGCCGCCGGCCTGGCCGAGCAGCTCGGCCGGGCCCCGGGGGTCAAGTCGGTGGAGATCGCCGGCCCGGGCTTCCTCAACATCCGTCTCGACGCGGCCGCCGCGGGCCAGCTCGCCCGCGCGATCGTCGAGGCGGGCGCGGAGTACGGCCGGAGCGACCGGCTCGCCGGGCAGAAGATCAACCTGGAGTTCGTGTCGGCGAACCCGACCGGCCCGGTGCACATCGGCGGGGTCCGCTGGGCGGCCGTGGGTGACGCGCTGAGCCGGCTGCTGCGCGCGACCGGCGCCGACGTCGGCACGGAGTACTACTTCAACGACGCCGGCTCGCAGATCGACCGCTTCGCCCGGTCACTGCTCGCCGCCGCCAAGGGCGAGCCCGCCCCCGAGGACGGCTACGCCGGGGCGTACATCGCGGAGATCGCGGAGCAGGTGAAGGCCCGGCGGCCGGAGGTGCTGACGCTCGACGACGCCGCCGCCCAGGAGGTGTTCCGGGTCGAGGGCGTCGAGCTGATGTTCGCCGAGATCAAGTCCTCGCTGCGCGACTTCGGCGTGGAGTTCGACACCTACTTCAACGAGAAGGACCTGCACGACCGGGGTGAGCTGGACCACGCGCTCAACCGGCTGCGGGAGCAGGGCAACACGTACGAGGCCGAC
The DNA here is from genome assembly GCF_009707425.1 of Micromonospora sp. WMMC415. Lineage (GTDB taxonomy): Bacteria > Actinomycetota > Actinomycetes > Mycobacteriales > Micromonosporaceae > Micromonospora. The sequence goes on from NZ_CP046104.1 coordinate 1,980,690, forward strand.
GGCGCCGTCTGGCTGCGCACCACCGACTTCGGCGACGACAAGGACCGGGTGCTGCGCAAGTCCAACGGCGAGTGGACGTACTTCGCCGCCGACTGCGCGTACTACCTGGACAAGCGGGAGCGGGGCTTCGAGCGGGTCGTGATCATGCTCGGCGCCGACCACCACGGCTACCTCGGCCGGATGAAGGCGATGTCCGCCTGCTTCGGCGACGACCCGGCCCGCAACCTGGAGATCCTCATCGGCCAGCTGGTCAACCTGGTGCGCGACGGCGTGCCGGTGCGGATGAGCAAGCGGTTCGGCACCGTCGTCACCCTGGAGGACCTGGTCGAGGCGATCGGCGTGGACGCCTCCCGGTACGCGCTGGCGCGCTACTCCAGCGACTCGCCCATCGACATCGACATCGAGCTGTGGACGCGGGCCACCCGCGACAACCCGGTCTACTACGTGCAGTACGTCGCGGCCCGTACGGCGAGTGTCGGGCGCAACGCCGCGGAGGTCGGCCTGACCCGGGGCGACGCGGCGGCCTTCCGACCCGAGCTGCTCGACCACGAGAAGGAGAACGAGCTGCTCAAGGCGCTCGCCGAGTTCCCCGCGGTGGTGGCGGCCGCCGCCGAGCTGCGCGAGCCGCACCGGGTGGCGAGGTACCTGGAGGACCTGGCCGGGGCGTACCACCGGTTCTACGACAACTGCCGGATCCTGCCGCGCGGCGACGAGGAGGTCACCGACCTGCACCGCGCCCGGCTCTGGCTGAACGACGCGACCCGCGTGGTCATCGCCAACGGCCTGCACCTGCTCGGCGTCTCCGCCCCGGAGAGGATGTAACCCATGCGCGCTCACGAGGCCGGTGCCCTGCACGGGGACATCGGCAGCCGGGGGCCGGCCTGGCTGCGTACGCCGGTCGACGTCAACGCCCTGGTGCCGGCGCTGTGGCCGCGCAACGTCGCGCGCGGGGCCGACGGCGCGCTGGCGGTCGCGGGCCTCCCGGTCCGCGACGTCGCGGCCGAGTTCGGCACCCCGGTGTACGTGCTGGACGAGGACGACCTGCGCGGCCGCTGCCGTGACTTCCGCGCCGCGTTCCCCACCGAGGACGTCTACTACGCCGGCAAGGCGTTCCTCTGCCGCGCGGTGGTCCGGATGATCGCCGAGGAGGGCCTGTACCTCGACGTCTGCACCGGTGGGGAGCTGGCCACCGCGCTCTCGGCCGGGATGCCGCCGGAGCGGATCGGCTTCCACGGCAACAACAAGTCGGTCGGGGAGCTGAGCCGGGCGCTGGACGCCGGGGTGGGCCGCATCATCGTCGACTCGTTCCAGGAGATCGACCGGCTGACGGCGCTGGCGCGGGAGCGGGGCGTCCGGCCGAGGGTGCTGGTCCGGGTGACCGTCGGCGTCGAGGCGCACACCCACGAGTTCATCGCCACCGCCCACGAGGACCAGAAGTTCGGCTTCTCGCTGGCCGGCGGCGCGGCGATCGCCGCCGCGCTGCGCATCCTCGACGAGGACGTGCTGGAGCTGCGTGGCCTGCACTCGCACATCGGGTCGCAGATTTTCGACGCGAGCGGCTTCGAGGTCTCCGCCCGCCGGGTGCTCGCGCTGCAGGCGCAGATCCGGGACGCGCGCGGCGTGGAACTGCCCGAGCTGGACCTGGGCGGCGGTTTCGGCATCGCGTACACGACCCAGGACGACCCGGCGACGCCGGCCGACCTGGCGAAGCGGCTGCGCAAGATCGTCGACTCGGAGTGCGCCGCCGAGCGGCTGGCCGTGCCGCACCTGTCCATCGAGCCGGGCCGGGCGATCGTCGGGCCGGCCGTGTTCACCCTGTACGAGGTGGGCACCGTCAAGGACGTCGACGGGATCCGGACGTACGTGAGCGTCGACGGGGGCATGAGCGACAACATCCGCACCGCGCTGTACGACGCGTCGTACTCGGCGACCCTGGCCTCCCGGGCGAGCGCTGCCGAGCCGATGCTTGCCCGCGTGGTGGGAAAGCATTGTGAGTCCGGGGACATCGTGGTGAAGGATGAATTCCTGCCCGCCGACGTGCAGCCCGGAGATCTTGTCGCGGTGCCGGGCACGGGTGCGTACTGCCGGAGCATGGCCAGCAACTACAACCACGTGCCGCGCCCGCCGGTCGTCGCGGTGCGGGACGGCCAGGCGCGCCTGATCGTCCGGCGGGAGACCGAAGAGGACCTGCTCGCTTTGGATGTGGGATGACGTCACCTGTGCGTTTGGCGCTGCTCGGCTGCGGCACGGTCGGCAGCGAGGTGGTCCGGCTGCTGCACGAGCAGTCCGCCGACCTCGCCGCCCGGATCGGCGCGCCGCTGGAGATCGCCGGCATCGCCGTCCGCCGGGTCGGCCGTGACCGCGGCGACCTGCCGGTCGACCCGACGCTGTTCACGACCGACCCGCTCGGCCTGATCAAACGCGACGACGTCGACGTCGTGGTGGAGATGGTCGGCGGCATCGAGCCGGCCCGGGGCTGGCTGGTGGAGGCGCTGCGGGCCGGCAAGAGCGTCGTCACGGCGAACAAGGCGCTCCTCGCCGAGGACGGCGGCGCGCTGCACGACGCGGCGGCCGAGGGCGGCGGCGACCTCTACTACGAGGCGGCGGTGGCCGGCGCGATCCCGCTGCTGCGGCCGCTGCGCGAGTCGCTGCACGGCGACCGGATCACCCGGGTCACCGGCATCGTCAACGGCACCACCAACTTCATCCTCTCCGCGATGGACGCCACCGGCGCCGGCTTCGCCGAGGCGCTGGAGGAGGCGACCGAGCTGGGGTACGCCGAGGCCGACCCGACGGCCGACGTGGAGGGTTTCGACGCGGCGGCGAAGGCCGCGATCCTCGCCTCGCTGGCGTTCCACACCCGGGTCAGCGCGGCCGACGTGCACCGCGAGGGCATCACCGAGGTCACCGCCGCCGACGTGGCCAGCGCCAAGGCGATGGGCTGCACCATCAAGCTGCTCTGCATCGCCGCCCGGGGCGCCGACGCGGCCGGCGGCGAGACGGTCAGCGTCCGGGTGCACCCGGCGATGATCCCGCTGACCCACCCCCTGGCCAGCGTCGGCGATGCGTTCAACGCGGTCTTCGTCGAGGCGGAGGCGGCCGGGCAGCTCATGTTCTACGGCCGGGGCGCGGGGGGCGCGCCGACCGCCAGCGCCGTGCTCGGCGACGTGGTGGCGGTCTCCCGCAACCGGCTCGCCGGGGTCCGGGCGGCCAGTGAGTCCGCGTACGCCGACCTGCCGGTGCGGCCGATGGGGGAGGCGCTGACGCGCTACCACATCAGCCTCGACGTGACCGACCGGCCGGGTGTGCTGGCGGCGGTGGCCGGTGTGTTCGCCCGGCACGACGTCTCGATCGCCACCGTCCGGCAGGGCCCCGCGGGGGGCGGCGCGGCCGGCCGTGGCGAGGACGCCGACCTGGTCATCGTCACCCACGTCGCGCCGGACGCCGCGCTCGCCGCGACCGTCCGCGAGCTGCGCGGGTTGGACATCGTCCGGTCGGTGGCCAGCGTGCTGCGGGTCGAGGGCGGGGCCTGACCCGTGTCCCGCCTGGTGGGTGGCGCAGGGTCCACCGGAGGCCGCCCGGGGCCGCTGGTCCAGGCTTGACGTGACCCGGCGCGGCCGGGAGCAGAGGCGGAGGAGTACGACATGTGGCGGGGTCTCATCGACGCGTACCGGGATCGGCTGCCGGTCACCGACGCCACTCCGGTCGTCACCCTGCATGAGGGGAACACGCCGCTGCTGCCCGCGCCGGTGCTGTCGTCCCGGATCGGCTGCGACGTCTGGCTGAAGGTCGAGGGGGCCAACCCGACCGGCTCCTTCAAGGACCGGGGCATGACGGTCGCGGTCTCCAAGGCGGTCGAGGCCGGCAACAAGGCGATCATCTGCGCGTCCACCGGCAACACCAGCGCCTCGGCCGCCGCGTACGCCGCCCGCGCCGGCCTGACCTGCGCGGTGCTCGTGCCGCAGGGCAAGATCGCGCTGGGCAAGCTCGCCCAGGCGCTCGTGCACGGCGCCCGGCTGCTCCAGGTGAGCGGCAACTTCGACGACTGCCTGGCGCTGGCCGCGAAGCTCGCCCAGGACTACCCGGTCGCCCTGGTCAACTCGGTGAACATCGACCGGCTGCACGGCCAGAAGACGGCCGCGTTCGAGATCGTCGAGGCGCTCGGCGACGCCCCGGACATCCACTGCCTGCCGGTCGGCAACGCCGGCAACATCTCCGCCTACTGGCTGGGCTACTCGGAGGAGCGGGACGCCGGCAACGTCACGAGGGCCCCGAAGATGTACGGCTTCCAGGCGTCCGGGGCGGCGCCGATCGTCACCGGCCAGGTGGTCCGTGAGCCGTCGACCATCGCCACCGCCATCCGGATCGGCAACCCGGCGAGCTGGACGAAGGCGCTCGACGCCCGGGACGCCTCCGGTGGCCTGATCGCCGCGGTCACCGACCGGGAGATCCTGGCCGCGTACCGGCTACTCGCCCGGGAGGTCGGGATCTTCGTCGAGTTGGGCAGCGCGGCCAGCGTCGCGGGGCTGCTCCAGCAGGCCGCCGCCGGCGCCGTGCCGGCCGGTTCGACGGTGGTCTGCACCGTCACCGGTCACGGCCTGAAGGACCCGGAGTGGGCCATCTCCACGGCCCCGGCACCGGTCACCATCGCCAACGATCCGCTGGCCGCGGCCCGCTCTCTCGACCTGGTGTGAACCGCTCCCGGTGACGGTCCCGTCGGCGGGACCGCTGTGGAGCCCCACAGAAACCCGCCGAGATCGGGTGGGGCACACTTTCCCCACCCCGCCCGCAGGTCCTCTCCAGGAGTGAGTCCAGCCGATGTCGCTGCTCGCCAGATTCAGTCTCGCCAACCGAGGGCTGGTCGCCCTCATCGCGGTGGTGGCCACGGCGTTCGGAGCGTTCGCCGTGCCGTCGCTGAAGCAGCAACTCCTGCCGTCGCTGGAGTTCCCGGCCGCGTTCGTCGTGGCGGCGTACCCCGGTGCCGGTCCGGAGGTCGTCGAGTCGCAGGTCACCGAGCCGATCGAGAACAGCCTCCAGGGCATCCCGGGGCTGGAGAAGATCACCTCGACCTCGCGTGAGGGTTCGACGACCGTCCAGGTGCAGTACGAGTTCGGCACCGACCTGGACGACGTGGTCAACAAGATGCAGACCGCGCTCAACCGCGTCGACGCCCAACTGCCCGAGGGGGTCGACCCCCAGGTCATCGCCGGTGGCACGGACGACCTGCCGGCGGTGGTGCTCGCCGCGTCCGGCGGCGACCTGCGCGCGCTCGGCGAGAAGCTCCGCGACACGGTCGTGCCCGAGCTGGAGGCGATCGAGGGTGTCCGTACCGTCGAGGTGACCGGCACCCGCGACGAGGTCGTGGCCGTCACGCCGGACCAGGCCAAGCTCGCGGCGGCCGGGATCCGGCCGAGCGCGATCGGTGAGGCGTTGCGGGCCAACGGCGTCGTGGTCCCCGCCGGTGCGGTGGTCGTCGAGGGCCGGACGCTCCCGGTCCAGGTCGGTACGCCGCTGGCCGACCTCGACGACCTGCGCAACCTGGTGCTCGCCCCGCCCGCGGTCCGCCTCGGGGACGTGGCGACCGTCGAGCAGCAGCCCGTGCCGGCCACGGCGATCACGCGGACCAACGGCAAGGAGAGCCTGGGCGTCGCCGTCACCGCGGCGCCGGACGGCAACGCGGTGGAGATCTCGCACGAGATCCGGGACCGGCTCGCCGACCTGCGCGGCGCGTCCGGCGCCGAGCTGACCGTCGTCTTCGACCAGGCGCCCTTCGTCGAGAAGTCGATCGAGAGCCTCACCACCGAGGGCCTGCTGGGTCTCGTGATGGCGGTCGTGGTGATCCTGGTCTTCCTGCTCTCGGTCCGGTCCACCGTCGTCACCGCGGTCTCCATCCCGCTGTCGGTGGTGGTCGCGTTGATCGCTTTGTGGATCGGCGACTACTCGCTCAACCTGCTCACCCTCGGCGCGCTGACGATCGCGGTCGGCCGGGTGGTGGACGACTCGATCGTGGTGCTGGAGAACATCAAACGGCACCTGGAGTACGGCGAGGCCAAGCGGGAGGCCATCCTCACCGCCGTCCGCGAGGTGGCCGGCGCGGTGACCGCCTCCACGCTCACCACCGTCGCCGTGTTCGCGCCGATCGCGCTGGTGGGCGGGTTCGTCGGGCAGCTGTTCGCGCCGTTCGCGATCACGGTCACGGTGGCCCTGCTCGCCTCGCTGCTGGTGTCGCTGACCGTCATCCCGGTGCTGGCGTACTGGTTCCTCAAGCCGGCCGGTGACATGAAGGCGGACGTACGCCGGGCGGCGGAGGAGAAGGAGCTGCGCAGCCCGTTGCAGCGGGGGTACCTGCCGGTCATCGGCTTCGCCACCCGTACCCGGGCCACCCGCTGGATCACCCTCGGGCTCGGCGTGCTGGTCCTCTTCGGCACGTTCGGCCTGTCCCGCCAGCTGGAGACCAACTTCCTGGACGACTCCGGCCAGGACACCCTGACCATCACCCAGGAGCTGCCGGCGGGCACCGGCCTGACCGGCACGGACGAGGCCGCCCGCAAGGTCGAGGCGGTGCTGGCCGGCACCGAGGGCGTCGAGACGTACCAGTTGACCGCCGGGTCCGGGGACACCCCGTGGGCCGGCACCGGCGGCAACAACGTCGCCACCTGGAACCTCGCGCTCGGCGGGGACACCGACGCGAAGGAGATGCGCGGCGTCCTGCGGGAGAAGTTCGACGCGCTCGGGTCGGGCGTCGGCGAGTTCCGGTTCGGGGCCGGGCAGGGCGGCGCCTCGGCCAACCAGCTCGAGGTGGTCGTGCAGGCCGCCGACCCGGCGACGTTGACCCGGGCCACCGACGAGGCCACGGCGGCGATGCGGGGCATCGCCGGCGTCGAGGACGTTACGACCAGCCTCGCCACGCAGGTGGACCGGGTCGAGGTCACCGTCGACCGGGCGAAGGCCGCCGGGGTTGGTCTCTCGGAGGCGGCCGTGGGGCAGCTGGTCGCACAGGCGTACCGGGGCACGCCGCTGGGTCAGGTGACGCTCGACGGCGGGCAGCAGGCCGTGGTGCTGCGCTCCACGGCGCAGCCGCCGCTCTCGCTCGACCAGCTCAAGGCCCTGCCGGTCGGTACGGTCACGCTGGGCGCGATCGCCGACGTCACCACGGTCGGCGGGCCGCAGCAGGTCACCCGGATCGACGGCGAGCGCAGCGTGTCGGTCAGCGGTACGGCCACCGGCTCCAACCTCGGAGGGATCAGTCAGGACCTGCAGAAGAAGCTGGACGCGATCGACGTGCCGGGGGCGACCTTCGCGATCGGCGGGGTCAGCGCGGACCAGGAGGAGGCCTTCGCCGACCTGGGCCTGGCGGTGCTGGCCGCCATCGCGATCGTCTTCCTGATCATGGTGGCGACGTTCCGGAGCCTGACCCAGGCGCTGATCCTGCTGGTCTCCGTTCCGTTCGCGGCGACCGGGGCGATCGGCCTGCTGCTGGCCACCGGCACCCCGCTGGGGGTTCCCGCGTTGATCGGCGTGCTCATGCTCGTCGGCATCGTGGTGACCAACGCGATCGTGCTGCTCGACCTGATCAACCAGTACCGGGCGCAGGGCATGGGCGTCCGGGAGGCGGTCGTCGAGGGCGGTCGCCGCAGGTTGCGGCCGATCCTGATGACCGCCGTCGCCACGATCTTCGCGCTGCTGCCGATGGGGTTGGGCCTCACCGGTGAGGGCGGTTTCATCTCGAAGCCGCTGGCGATCGTGGTGATCGGTGGTCTGCTCAGCTCGACGCTGCTCACCCTGGTCCTGGTGCCGACCCTGTACGCGATGGTGGAGCACACGAAGGAGTCGCTCCGGGCCCGCCGCGACCGCCGACGCGGGGTGGTGCCCGGGGCTCCGGCCGGCCCGTCCACGGACGCCGGGTCGGCGCCGGACGAGCCGACCGCCGAGCCGACCGCCGAGCCGGAGCCGGCTGCGACCGGCGCCGGGAGGACCGGGTCGGGCGCCGGGACCGCCGCGTCGGCCGCCGGGTCGGGCAGCGCGTCCACGGGGCGGCCGGCTCCCTCGGCGGCGCTGGTCGACGGCACCGACCAGTTCGAGGTGCTGCGGCTGCCCAAGAGCCGCACGTCGCCGCTGCCGCCGACCGAGTAGGGCTGCTCGCCTCGGACGCCCCCGACCAGCGGTCGGGGGCGTCCGCCGGCTCCGGGCCCCGGCGGAGCCGCGTTGACCGACTCCGGGCCGGGGGTGTCCGAGCGCCCGGACCCCCCGGTGGGCGGTGGCCGACCGGCGGCAGGCCACCGCGGCCTGCGGACAACCGGGTCCGGACCACGGCGTGGCGATCCAGGTCTGCGTGCTGTCCGCGCACCGACGGAACGTGAGGCGCCGGCTGGGTAGGGTGCGGTCGTGCCGTCCATCCTCTCGGTCCTGCGCCGCAACCGGAACTTCCGCAACCTCTTCCTGGCCGAGCTGGTGGTCTTCGGCGCCGACTGGTTCGTCATGGTCCCGCTGCTGGTGCTCCTGCCGTCGCTGACCGGCAGCGGGGTGTGGGGGGCACTGGTCCTCGCCGTGGACACCGGCATCGTGGCGCTGCTGCTGCCGTACACCGGGACGGTGGCCGACCGCTTCGACCGCCGCAAGATCATGATCGGGGCCAACATCGCCGCCCTGCTCGGCGTGCTGCTGCTGTTGGGCGTACGCAGCGCCGGCACGGCGTGGCTGGCGATGGTCGGCATCGGCGTGGTGGCGGTCGCCAAGGCCTTCTACTCACCGGCCGCCCAGGCCGCCCTGCCGAACGTGCTCGACGCCGACGAGCTGGCCGCCGGCAACGCGGTCGCGGGCTCCGCCTGGGGCACGATGACGATCGTCGGCGCGTCGCTCGGCGGTGTGCTGAGCAGCGCCGTCGGCCCGTACGCCTGCTTCTGGGTCGGGGTGGGCGGCCTGGCCCTGGCGGCGGGCCTGGCGACGCGGATCCGCCGGCCGTTGCAGGCGCCCCGGGACCGGGACCGGCCGGTGCAGCAGACCTGGGTGGCCGTCCGCGAGGCGCTCGGCTACATCGGGCACCGGCCCCGGGTACTGGCTCTGGTGACGGTGAAGTCCGCGGTCGGTCTCGGCAACGGGGTGCTGACGGTGTTCCCGCTGCTGGCCGGCGTCTACGGCGCGGGCGCGGCCGGCGCCGGCCTGCTCTTCGCGGTACGCGGCGCCGGGGCGCTGGTGGGCCCGATCCTGATGCGGCGGGTGTTGGGCAACCGGGCCTGGCTGCTGCCCGGCCTGGCGTTGTCCATGTCGCTCTACGGGCTGGCCTATCTCGGCACCTCGGTCGTCGACTGGTTCCCGCTGGTGCTCGCGCTGGTCTTCGTGGCGCATTTCGCGGGTGGCAGCAACTGGGTGATGTCGAACTTCGCCCTGCAGGGCGAGGTGCCGGACCGGCTGCGGGGCCGGGTCTTCGCCACCGACATGATGCTGGCGACGCTGGCCATCTCGGTGAGCCAGCTGGTGGTGGCGTCCGTGGTCGACATCGTCGACGAGCGCGTGGTGCTGGCCGGCTGCGGCCTGGTCACCCTGGTCTACGCGGTCGGCTGGCGGATCGCCACCCGGAAGCTCTCCCTCACCGACCCGGTCCCCGAGCCGGATCCGTCGGTCGCGCGGTAGGCGCCGTTCCGGCCGGTCCCACGGTGCGGGCAGAGATCCGGGACGTCGGTGCCCGGCCCTAGCATGAGCCCGTGCCCACAATTTTCACGCCCGACCCGGTCCGGGTGCGGGTCCCCGCCACCAGTGCCAACCTCGGGCCCGGGTTCGACGCCCTGGGGTTGGCGCTGGCGCTGCACGACGACGTCGCCGCCGAGGTCACCACCGACGGTGTCACCGTGAGCGTGACCGGTGAGGGGGCCGGCGACCTGCCCGACGACGAGCGGCACTTGGTGGTGAGCGCCATGCGGGCCGCCTTCGACGAGCTCGGTGGCCAGCCACCGGGGCTGTCGGTGGAGTGCGTCAACCGCATCCCGCAGGCACGCGGGCTCGGCTCCTCGTCGGCGGCGATCGTCGCGGGTGTGCTGCTGGCCCGGGGGCTGGTGGTCGACGGGGGCCGCCGGATGGACGACGCGGCGGTGCTCCGGCTCGCCGCCCGGATCGAGGGCCATCCGGACAATGTGGCGCCCTGCCTGCTCGGCGGGTTCACCGTGGCGTGGACGGAGCCGGCCGGTGCCCGGGCGGTGTCGCTGCCCGTCGCCGACGGCGTCCGGCCGACGGTCTTCGTGCCGGCCGGGCGTGGGCTCACGGCCGCGGCGCGGGCCGCGCTGCCGCCGACGGTGCCGCACGGCGACGCGGCGTTGACCGCGGGCCGGGCCGCGTTGCTCGTGCACGCTCTCACCGCGGCGCCGGAGCTGTTGCTGCCGGCCACGGTCGACCGGCTGCACCAGGGCTACCGGGCCGAGGGCATGCCGGAGACGGCTGCACTGGTGAATGAGCTGCGTGGGGCTGGTGTGGCGGCTGTGGTCTCCGGTGCGGGGCCGACCGTGCTGGCGTTGTCCGAGCCGCCCGCCGACCTGCATCCGGGAACAGATTGGCAGGTCTGGCGGTTGCCGATAGAGGCACACGGCGCCCGGGTCGTCCGGGGTAGACTGGGACACGCGGAGCGGGACCCTGTTGCCGCAGGTCGGAAGAGTTGATTACGCTCTAGACTTAGCACAGCCGCGAAGCATGCGATCTTCCTGCGGGTCGGCGCACCCCCGAAGCTTTCGGCGGTCAGCCCGTCACCCCTGCCTAGGCCCACGCCGCACCGCAGTCTTCACAGGTCGCCGCAGACGGCGGATCCCGCCCACCACGACGGTGAGTCGGGAAAGCGACCGGCTGCTGTGTCACAGACTCCCGCGACGCGTCCTTGCGAGGCGGGTGCACCGAGGCCGCCCGGCCACCTGCATGTCGATCCGGGCAGTCCCGGCCAATCGAGGGAAGGAATCCATTGAGCGACACCACCGACGTGACGTCGGATGTTTCCAACGTCGCTGATGCCACGTCCGCTGCTCCGACCCGTCGGCGACGCAGTGGCACCGGCCTGTCGGCGATGCTGCTGCCGGAGCTCCAGAGCCTGGCCGCGTCGCTCGGCATCTCGGGCACGGCTCGCATGCGCAAGGGCGAGCTGATCAGCGCGATCTCCGAGCGCCAGGGCGGCGGGGCCGCCACCGGAACCCCTCGACCGCGGGCCGAGGTGGCGGCTGCGGCCGCCCCTGCCCGGGAGGAGGTCCACGCCGAGGTCCGCGAGCCGGCCGAGCGGCCGGAGGCGGCTGAGCGGCGGGCGGAGCAGCCGGCCGAGTCGGCGCCCGCCGAGACGACCGGTCGCACCCGCGGCCGGCGCGGCCGCGGGGCCGGCGAGGCCCGGGGCGGCGAGGCCGGCGAGACGCGGGCCGAGACCCGGCCCGAGGAGGCCGAGGCCGGCGAGCGGGGCGAGGGCCGTGGCGGCCGTGAGCGGGCCGAGCGCGGCGCCGAGCGCGGTGACCGTAACGAGCGGGCCGAGCGCGGTGAGCGCGGTGAGCGGGCCGAGCGCGGTGAGCGGGCCGATCGCGGTGACCGTAACGAGCGGGCCGAGCGCGGCGAGCGCGGTGACCGTAACGAGCGGGCCGAGCGTGCTGACCGCGGCGACCGCAACGAGCGCGGCGACCGCAACGGTGACCGGGGCCAGCGCGCCGAGCGCGACGGCGACGGCGACGACGACGGCGAGGGCGGCGGCCGGCGCGGCCGGCGCAGCCGTTTCCGGGACCGTCGGCGGGGCCGTGGTGAGCGGGCCGAGGGCGGCGACGGCGGCCGCGAGCCGCAGGTCAGCGAGGACGACGTGCTCGTTCCGGTGGCCGGCATCATCGACGTGCTCGACAACTACGCCTTCGTCCGGACCACCGGCTACCTGGCCGGCCCGAACGACGTCTACGTCTCCATGTCCCAGATCAAGAAGTACGGTCTGCGGCGCGGCGACGCGATCACCGGTGCGGTGCGTGCGGCGCGCGACGGCGAGCAGCGGCGCGACAAGTACAACCCGCTCGTCCGGCTGGACACCATCAACGGGATGGAGCCGGAGGAGGCGAAGCGCCGGCCGGAGTTCTACAAGCTGACCCCGCTCTACCCGCAGGATCGGCTGCGCCTGGAGACCGAGCCGCACATCCTCACCACCCGGGTGATCGACCTGGTCATGCCGATCGGCAAGGGCCAGCGGGCGCTCATCGTCTCGCCGCCGAAGGCCGGTAAGACGATGGTGCTCCAGGCGATCGCGAACGCGATCACCCGCAACAACCCGGAGTGCCACCTGATGGTGGTGCTGGTGGACGAGCGGCCCGAAGAGGTCACCGACATGCAGCGGTCGGTGAAGGGCGAGGTCATCGCGGCGACGTTCGACCGTCCGCCGCAGGACCACACCACCGTCGCGGAGCTGGCGATCGAGCGGGCGAAGCGCCTGGTCGAGCTGGGCCACGACGTGGTCGTCCTGCTCGACTCGGTGACCCGGCTCGGCCGGTCGTACAACCTGGCGGCGCCGGCCAGCGGCCGGATCATGTCGGGTGGTATCGACTCGACCGCGCTGTACCCGCCGAAGCGGTTCCTGGGTGCGGCCCGCAACATCGAGAACGGCGGCTCGCTGACCATCCTCGCCACCGCGCTGGTGGAGACCGGTTCGATGGCGGACACGGTCATCTTCGAGGAGTTCAAGGGCACCGGTAACGCGGAGCTGAAGCTGGACCGGAAGATCGCTGACAAGCGGACCTTCCCGGCCATCGACATCCACCCGTCCGGCACGCGCAAGGAGGAGATCCTGCTCGCGCCGGAGGAACTGGCCATCGTCCACAAGCTCCGGAAGGTGCTGCACTCGCTGGACTCGCAGGCGGCGCTCGACCTCCTGCTGGACCGGCTGAAGCAGTCGCGTACGAACATCGAGTTCCTGATGCAGATCGCGAAGTCGACGCCGGGGGAGTGACCCTCCCTGCCGGGGCGGGATGAGACGAGGGGGCGCGGCCAGTCGGCCGCGCCCCCTCGCTGTCGGTCCACCCGGGCGGACGGGCGCCCGAGCCGCCGGTGACGAAGTTTTCCTTCGCTTCAGCTATCCAGTATTGAAACTTCTGTTCATCGTCGGGTTGACTGTGGTCCATGCGTACCCGCAGACGATCCACCCGGCTCGCCGGCGTCCTGCTGCTGACGCCGCTGCTCACCACGGCCACCGCCGTCCCGATCCCCGCCGCCGCGGTGGCCGCGCCCGCCAACACCCTGTCCGCCACGGCCGCCGAGGACACACCCCGCGCCTCGTCCCACCCCGCAGGCGCGGTCACGCTGGCGGCGGACCCGGCGGGGGCCACCCGCGCGGCCCGGACCACGACCGGCGTCGAGCCGGCCGGGGGCCTGGAGACCACGAAGACCACCCGCCCGGTGGCGCCGGGCCTCGACCTCACCTCCGTCGACCGGTACGACGCCGACGGCTGGCTGCGCGCCGACGCGCTCACCGCCGAACTGTCCGGCGGTGTCACCGTCGACTACGTCAACTCCGGCGTGGTCAGCAAGGCGGAGCCCCTGCGCGCTGCGGCCGACCGCACCCGCGCCGTGGCCGCCGTGAACGGCGACTTCTTCGACATCAACAACTCGGGCGCCGCCCAGGGCGTCGGCATCCAGGACGGCCAGCTCGTCCAGTCCGCCGTCGCCGGGCACCGCAACGCGGTCGCCGTCACCACCGAGGGGCTCGGCCGCGTCGTCGAGGTGCACTTCGAGGGCACTGCGACGCTGCCCACCGGTCCGGTGCCACTGACCCAGTTCAACAACATGGTCCAGGCGAACGGGATCGGCGTGTTCACCGCGCTCTGGGGGGCGTACACCCGGGAACGTCCCGTGGCGGGCGCCACCCGCGTCACCGAGGTCGCGGTGGTCGACGGTCGCGTGACCAGCGTCGCCACCACGGCCGGCAGCGGCCCGATCCCCGCCGGCACCACCGTGCTGCTCGGCCGGGACGCCGGCGCCGACGCCCTCGCCGGGCTGCACCCCGGCGACCCGGTGACCGTCGCCTACCGGCCGAGGCCCGCCGACGGCGGCACCCTGCACGCGGCGGTCGGCGGCGGCAACGTGCTGGTCCGCGACGGCGTGGTGCAGAGCATCGCCGACCCCACGCTGGCGCCGCGGACCGCGGTCGGCTTCTCCGCCGACGGCCAGAAGATGATCATGCTGACGGTGGACGGGCGGCAGGTCGACAGCCGCGGCGTCACCCAGACCGAGATGGGCCGGATGATGGCCGAACTCGGCGCCCACCACGCGCTGAACCTCGACGGCGGCGGCTCCTCGACGCTGCTCGCCCGCGAACCGGGCGCGGCCGGCGTGCAGGTGGAGAACAGCCCGTCCGACGGCACCGAGCGCGCCGTCCCCAACGGCCTCGCCCTCTACGCCCCGCAGGGCAGCGGCCGGCTCACCGGGTACTGGCTGGAGACCGCGAGCGACCCCACCAGCGCGCCGGGCGTCTCGCCCGTGCGCGGCGGCCGGCCCGACCGGGTCTTCCCCGGCCTGACCCGCCGGATCACCGCCGCCGGGCACGACGAGACGTACGGGCCGGCGGCCGGCGAGCCGACCTGGCGGGCCAACCCGGCCGGGCACGGGAAGGTGAACGACGGCGTGTTCCGGGCCGGCCTGCCCGGCCAGGTCACCGTCACGGCGTCGCGGGGCGGCGCGCGAGGCACCCTCGACCTCACCGTGCTCGGGCCGCTGAGCCGGATCGACTCCACCGTGGACCGGGTCGGCCTGGACGGCACCGACGGAACGGCCCTCCTCGGTGTGGTCGGCTACGACGCCGAGGGCAACACCGCGCCGATCGAGCCCGCCGACCTGACCCTCGACTACGACCGGGACCTGCTGCGCATCACGCCGACCGCCGACGGCAACCTGACGGTGACGGCGCTGCGGGACACCGGCTCCGCGCTGGTCACCGTCCGCGTCGGGCGCAGCACCACCGTCGTCCCCGTCACCGTCGGGCTCGACGACGTGCCGGTGGCCACCTTCGACGACGCCGCGTCGTGGCGGTTCAGCCAGGCCCGGGCCAGCGGCTCCGTCGCGCCGGCGCCGGGCCGCACCGGCGCCGGCCTGCGGATGACGTACGACTTCAGCCAGTCCACCGGCACCCGGGCCGCGTACGCCGACCCGCCCACCTGGATCGACGTGCCCGGTCAGCCGCAGGCGTTCGGCATGTGGATCCACGGCAACGGCACCGGGGAGTGGCCGAGCCTGCACCTGCACGACGCGCAGAACACGCAGCACGTGCTGCGGGGGCCGCTGGTGACCTGGACGGGCTGGCGGTACGTCGAGTTCACCGTGCCCTCCGGCGTGCAGTACCCGCTGCGGGTCCGCCGCTTCTACGTCGCCGAGACCCGGGCGGACGCGCAGTACCGCAGCGAGGTCGTCATCGACGACCTGGTGGCGAAGGTGCCGCCGACGGTCGACGTGCCGGCCGAGGCGCCGCGGACCGACCGGGTGGTCGTCCGCGAGGGCACCGTGGACGGGGCGCCCTGGCGGTTCGCGGTGCTCTCCGACGCCCAGTTCGTCGCGGCGAACCCGGACAGCGACCTGGTCGCCCAGGCCCGCCGTACGCTCCGCGAGGTCAAGGCCGCCAAGCCGGACTTCGTGCTGGTCAACGGCGACTTCGTGGACACCGCGTACCCGGCGGACTTCGCCCTCGCGAAGCGGCTGTTCGACGAGGAACTCGGCGGGGAGGTGCCCTACCACTACGTCCCCGGCAACCACGAGATCATGGGCGCGCCGATCGACAACTTCCGGGCGGTGTTCGGCGCCACCGAGCGGGTCTTCGACCACAAGGGAACCCGCTTCGTCACCCTCAACTCGTCCACCGGCACCCTGCGCGGCGGCGGATTCGAGCAGGTGCGGATGCTCCGCGAGGCGCTGGACTCGGCCGCCAAGGATCCCACCGTCGGCTCGGTGGTCGTGCTGCACCACCACCCGCCCCGCGACCCCAGCCCGGTCAAGGCGAGCCAGCTCGGTGACCGCAAGGAGGCGGCCCTGCTGGAGCAGTGGCTGGCCGACTTCCAGCACCGGACCGGCAAGGGGGCGCTCTTCATCGGCGCCCACGTCGGCACGTTCCACGCCGACCGGGTGGACGGGGTGCCGTACGTCGTCAACGGCAACTCGGGGAAGAACCCGTCCAGCCCGGCCGACCAGGGCGGCTTCACCGGCTGGAGCGAGTACGGCGTGGACCCGGTGACCCCGGCGGAGGCCGACCGGGCCCGGCGGAACCCGCTCGCCGAGGGCCCGCGCTGGGTCGACGCGGAGTTCCACGCCCACGCCGACCAGGTCACGGTGACCGCCCCGCCGACCGTCCCGGTCGGCGCCCCGGCGACCGTCACCGCGACGGTGACCCAGCCCGGCGGCCGTACGGTGCCGGTGGCCGCCCCGGTCAGCGCGGACTGGTCGGCGTCGCCGAACGTGCACGTCGGCTCGCTGCTCGGGCTCCGGCCCTGGCACGTGGCCCGGTTCGACCCGGCCACCGGCCGGCTCACCGCGCTGCGCCCGGGCGCCTCGGTGAAACTCGCCGTCGAGGTCAACGGCGTCCGCGCCGAGGCAACCGTCGCCCTCACCGCCGCAGCCGAGGCACCCGCCGCCTGAGGCGTAAGGAAGGGCCCCCTATTAACGCCTCATGCAGAGGAAGGGCCCCTTATTAACACCACACCCTGAGGGCCCGCACCGAACCCGGTGCGGGCCCTCAGGTGTTAACAGGGGACCCTTGCTCTACCGGAGGCGTTAATAGGGGGCCCTTCCTTACCCCTCAGAAGTCGCCGTCGGCGACTTGGAAGACGGTCAGGCCCAGCTCACGCCACATCCGCACCACCTGCATCCGGTCGTCGAAGACGCCGACGACGCGGTACCGGTCCTTGACCTCGCGCTCGTAGATCTCCCGCTTGACGATCGAGTCCTTCCGCGAGTCGCCGACCGCCCGCAGGTGCAGCGCCAGGTAGGGGACCTCGACGTGCCGGTCCAGCCACGCCTCCGTGGTGGCGCGGGCCGACGCGTCCCGGCCCGAGCAGAAGATGACGCCGTATCCGGCGGCGTGCATCGCCCGGACCGCCGAGATCACCGCCGGGTTCGGCTCGTCCTCGCCGACCCGGGTCATGTCGTACGGACTGCGGGAGACGTTCAACGCGACGGTCCCGTCGATGTCGACCAGGACGATCTCGGGCGGCTCGTCGGACGGAGGGTGCACCTGTGCCGGCCGCCCCGCCCGTGCCGTGGGCACCGGTAACGGCAGCGGTCGCCCTTCCAGGTAGCGCTCGTGCAGGCGGAGGATCGCCGCCTCGCCGACGCGGTCGGCCTCCGGCCGGGTGGCGTCGCGACGCAGGCACTCCTCCAGCGGCACGTCGGTGAAGTCGTGCACCTCGAACTCCGCGCCGTACCGGGCGGCCAGGTCGGCCCAGTCCCGCAGGGTCCGCGACCGAAGGTTGGTGTCGTCCACGCAGACGTCCGCCCCGGAGCGCAGCAGCGCCTCCACCTGGGCCCGCTGCACGAGCGTCACCTGCCACTCGGCCCGCTGGGTGAACAACCGCTCGCCGTGCAGCATCCGGCGCAGGTCGTCCCGGTTCACCCGGACCACGGACGGTTGCAGTTTCCGGGCGAACGTGGTCTTGCCGGAGGCGGGGAGCCCCCGGGTGGCGATCAGGCGGGCCATCAGTCACTCCGTGTCGTCCGTCGGGGTCGGCCGTGTCCCGGTGAATGCCCGGCCCCGGGCCGGGAATGCGGGAGGACGGGCGTACGTTGTCGATGCCGGACCCGTTGTGCGGCCCGATTGCCGGGTCGGCGTACGCCCATGGCACACTGGTCAATCGGCCACCGGTACCGGTTCACGCCCTGCACCGTCGGAGCACGTGACGGGGGCGACCCGGCGACCACCGACGAGAGGACCGAGGCGACATGAAGTCCAACATCCACCCGGAGTACGTGACCACCGACGTCACCTGCTCCTGCGGCAACACTTTCACCACCCGTAGCACCGCCAAGGGCGGCACCATCCACGTCGAGACGTGCAGCGCCTGCCACCCGTTCTACACGGGCAAGCAGCGCGTCCTGGACACCGCCGGCCGGGTGGCGAAGTTCCAGCAGAAGTACGCCAAGGTTCAGGCCAAGAAGGGCAAGTAACCTTCCGTTCGGCGCCCGCGTCCGGTTTCCCGCCGGACGCGGGCGCCGTCCGTATTCCGACCCCCCGGGGCGCCGCCGCCCGCCCGGGGCCGCCACCCGCCCGCTATCGGGGCATCAACCGTCCAGCGCCGTCGTCGAAGGAGCATCGCCCATGAGCAGCGAGCGTCTGGCCGCCCTCCTCGACGAGTACGCCGAGCTGGAGAAGCGGCTGGCCGACCCGGCCATCCACGCCGACCAGAACACGGCCCGCCGGGTCGGCCGCCGGTACGCGGAGCTGGTGCCGCTGCACAAGGCCGCCGCCGAGCTGGAGCAGGCCCGGGCGGACCTGACGGCGGCGAAGGAGCTGGCCGCTGAGGACGCGGCCTTCGCCGCCGAGGCGGAGGCCATCGCGGCGACGCTGCCGGCGCTGGAGGAGCGGCTCGCCGAGCTGCTCATCCCGCGTGACCCGCACGACGCCAAGGACGTGATCGTCGAGATCAAGGCGGGGGAGGGCGGTGAGGAGTCCGCCCTCTTCGCGGGCGACCTGCTGCGGATGTACACCCGGTACGCGGAGCGCCGCGGCTGGCTCGTCGAGGTGATCGACGCGCAGGACTCGGACCTGGGCGGGGTCAAGGACGTCTCGCTGGCCATCAAGACCAAGGGCGTGCCGGAGGGCGGCAACGGCGTGTGGTCCCGGCTCAAGTGGGAGGGTGGCGTGCACCGCGTGCAGCGCGTGCCGGTCACCGAGTCGCAGGGCCGCATCCACACCAGCGCGGCCGGCGTGCTGGTGCTGCCGGAGGCCGAGGACGTCGACGTCACGATCGACCCGAACGACCTGCGGATCGACGTGTTCCGCTCGTCGGGCCCCGGCGGCCAGTCGGTGAACACCACGGACTCGGCGGTGCGGATCACCCACCTGCCGACCGGCATCGTGGTCTCCTGCCAGAACGAGAAGTCCCAGCTGCAGAACCGTGAGCAGGCGATGCGGATCCTGCGCGCCCGGCTGCTGGCGGCGGCCCAGGAGCAGGCCGACGCGGCCGCCTCGGACGCCCGCAAGGCGCAGGTGCGGACGGTGGACCGCTCCGAGCGGATCCGCACGTACAACTTCCCGCAGAACCGGATCACCGATCACCGGATCGGCTACACCGCGTACAACCTGGACCTGGCGCTCGCCGGGGACCTCGACGGCGTGCTGGACGCGCTCGCCGAGGCCGACCGGGCCGCCCGTCTCGCGGGCGACGCCGAGCTGTCCCGCCGCTGACCGCCGCGGGGCTCGCGGGGCGATCAGCGGCGCGCGGGCTCGCGGGGCGCGCGCGGGGCGATCAGCGGCGCGCGGGCTCGCGGGGCGCGCGCGGGGCGGTCAGGACGCGCGGGGGCGGCTCTTCGCGATCAGCATCGCCCGGTCGGCGGCCTCGAAGGCGGCGCCGAGGGCGTCGTGCGGGCCCGGCCCGGTGGCGTTCACCTCGGCGAAGCCGATGCTGACCCCGACCGGCGTGCCGGGGACCAGCGACTCCCAGTCCTCCGCCCGGACGGCGCTCTCGATGCGGCGGGCCACGTCGGCCGCCTCGGCCATGCCCGCGCCGGACAGCACCACGACGAACTCGTCCCCGCCGTAGCGGGCCACGAAGTCGCCCCGGCGCATCACCCGGTTGACCACCCCGGCGACGCGTTGCAGGACCAGGTCGCCGGAGTGGTGCCCGTGCCGGGTGTTAACCGCCTTGAAGCCGTCCAGGTCGCACACGCCGATCACCACCCGCTCGCCCCGGGCGACCACGGCGGCGATGTACCGCTCCAACCGGCGCCGGTTCGGCAGGCCGGTCAGCGGGTCGGACAGCGCCTCGCCCTCGAAGCGGGCCGCCTCGCGGCGCAGGTCCTCGTGGTCGATACGGGCAGCGATGCCGTCGATGTAGACGTCCCGGAGGCGGTCGTTGCGTTGCGCGGCGAGCCGGAAGGCCAGCCGGTCGGCCCGGTGCGCGGCCGCGTGGTCGCCGGCGCGGCCGAAGGCGATGCTGCGCAGCCGGGCCGGCTCGGCCGCGCCCAGCGTCTCCGTGGAGACCTGGACGCCGTCCAGCCGGGTGACCGCCTCGATCGGGCGTCCCACGGCGATGGCCAGGCACACCTGCCCGAGCTGGCGCATGTCCCGGGCCCGGGAACTGTCACCGCCGTGGCCGAGCAGCCGGGCGGGGGCCGCGTCCGTCTCGACCTCCAGCCGGTCGCCCAGGGATGCCCGGCGTGCGGCCGCGTAGCCGTACGCGGCGAGGCTGCTCGGGCGCAGCCGGCCGGCCCGTCCCGCCCGCAGGAAGCGCTCCAGGTCACCGGCCACGTCCCGGAGCACCCGCAGGCAGCCGTCGCTGTCGCCGTGGTGGTCCAGCGCGACGGCGTTGCGCAGCCGGATGCCGGGGGCGGCGAACGTCTCCTCCGGGATGCCGGCGGCGAGCCCGAGCTGGCGCGCGCGCTCGATCGCGCCGAGGGCGTACCCGTGGAAACTCAGGTAGGAGTAGGCCATCGCCAGGTCGTGCCAGCCCCACGCGGTGTCCCGGTCCGGGTCCTCCACGGCACCCAGTGCGCGGGCGGCCCGCACCAGGTGGGTGACGCAGCGGTCCAGCGCGCCCTGGTGGTGGGCGGCGAGCGCGGCGAGCGCGTTCAGGTGCCCGTGCAGGTACGGCTCCGCGAGATCGCGGACGGCGGTGGTGGCCGCCTCGATGGCCCTCGTGTACTCGGCCGTGCGGCCCAGGTTGAGCACCGCGGAGAGGCGCTGCACCAGCGCGTCGGCCCGGGCGTACGGGTCGGCGGTGGTGGCGAGCACCTGGTCGAGGACGGTGTACGCCTCGGCGGAACGGCTCGACTCCTGCAGCGCCCGTGCCCGAGTCAGGGCGTCAACCTGGTCGCCGACCCGGTCGAGCCAACCCACGCCTGACCTCCCGTCGGTGTGCGCCTGGCCGCACCAGCTCGTGGTGGGCTCCGCGACGCTTCATGATTATCTCGTGAGCACCCTGCCGCAACAGCCGTCCGAAGGGACGAACCGGGAGCGCCCCACCGTGGCGGTGGCGCGGGCGGCCCGCGTGCTCGCCGACGCCGGTGTCGAGGGTGCGCGCGCCGAGGCCGAGCTGCTGGCCGCGTACGTGCTGGGGGTGTCGCGGGGGCGGCTGGCGCTGGCCGACGGTTTCAGCCGGGCCCAGCGCGACCGGTTCGACGCGCTGGTGGCCCGGCGGGCCGACCGGGAGCCGTTGCAGCACCTCACCGGCACCGCCGGGTTCCGGCACCTGGAGCTGGCGGTGGGGCCGGGCGTCTTCGTGCCCCGGCCGGAGACGGAACTGCTCGCCGGTTGGGGCGTCGACCAGGCGCGACGGATCCCGGAGCCGCTGGTCGTGGACCTGTGCAGCGGGTCCGGCGCGATCGCCCTCGCGGTCGCGCAGGAGGTGCCGGCGGCGCGCGTGGTGGCGGTGGAGGGGGCATCGGGGGCGCTGTCCTGGCTGCGGCGCAACGCGGCGGACCGGGCCGCGGCGGGGGACCGGCCGATCGAGGTGGTGGCGGCCGACGTCACCGCGCCGGACCTCCTCGCCGACCTGGCGGGCCGGGTGGACGTGCTGCTCTGCAACCCGCCGTACGTGCCGGCGGACGTCGTCGTGCCGCCCGAGGTGGGTCGGCACGACCCGGCGAACGCCGTGTTCGGCGGCGGCGACGGCCTGGCGGTGATCCGGCCGGTGGTGGCCCGGGCGGCGGTGCTGCTGCGTCCGGGCGGCGTGCTCGGGATCGAGCACGACGACACGCACGGCGAGGCGGTGCCCCGGCTGCTCGCCGGGGCCGGCGGGTACGCCTCGATCGCCGATCACGCCGATCTCGCCGGCCGGCCCCGCTTCGCCACCGCGTCCCGGCGTGCGGACGGCCCGCACGCCGCCGCTGGCCCGGCGTGGCAGACTGCATCCTCGTGATGCTCTACGACTGCCGGTCGCCCGCCGACCGGGACCGCGGCATCGCTGCGGCCATCGAGGCGGTCAAGAACGGCGAGCTGGTCGTGCTGCCGACCGACACGGTCTACGGGATCGGCGCGGACGCGTTCACGCCGTACGCGGTCAAGGCCCTGCTCGACGCGAAGGGTGGCCGGCCGGCCCCGCCGCCGGTGCTGATCGGTTCCCGGCACACGCTGGACGGCCTGGTCTTCTCCCTGCCGCGGGCGGCCCGGGACCTGGTCGAGGCGTTCTGGCCGGGCCCGCTGACCATCGTGGTCGAGCACTCGCCCAGCCTCCGGTGGGACCTGGGGGAGACCTCGGGCACGGTCGCGGTGCGGATGCCCCTGCATCCGGTGGCGCTGGAGGTGCTCCGGGAGACCGGCCCGATGGCGGTCGCTTCGGCCAACAAGGCCGGCCTGGCCGCCGCGACGACGGCCGAGGCGGCACGGGACCAGCTCGCCTACTCGGTGCGTGCCTACCTGGAGGCCGGGCCCGCGGTCGACCCGGTGCCGAGCACGATCGTGGATCTTACCGGCGAGGTGCCCCAGTTGGTCCGCGCGGGCGCCATCGGGTTGGAGAAGCTACGCGACGTGGTGCCGGACATCGCCGAGAGCCGGGTGGCCTGAGTGCCTCCGTTCACCGTTCTGCACGTGTGCATGGGCAACATCTGCCGCTCGCCGATGGCGGAGCGGCTGTTGACCCTGGCCGTCCGGGAGCGGCTGGAGCGGCGCGGGGCGGACCCGGGCCGCGCGGACGACCTGCTGCACAGCCACAGCGCCGGCACCGGCGGCTGGCACGCCGGCGAGGAGATGAACCCGCCGGCCGCCCGGCAGGTCGCCGCCCGCGGCGGCAGCGCCGAGGGTTTCGCCGCGCGCAAGCTCCGCTCCGACCACATCGACGCCGCCGACCTCGTGCTCACCGCGACGGCCGACCAGCAGGAGTACGTGGTGGCGCTACGCCCGGACGCGGCGGCGCGCACCTTCGTGCTGGGCGAGTTCGGCCGCCTGCTCGCCGCGTCGGATCCGGCCGGCCTGCCGGCGGCCGACGTGACCCCGGACGCCGTGTACGCGCGGGGCGTGGCTCTGGTCGAGGCGGTCCACGCCGCCCGGGCGGGCGCCACCCCGCTGACCACCGACGACCTCGACGACCCGTGGGGTCGTGGCGACCAGTGCTTCAGCCGGGTCGCCGACGAGATCGAGGAGACCGTCCACCCGTTGGCGGCGGCGTTGCTCCCGTAACCCACCCGGGTTACCCGTCCGCCGAACGATGCGGACAAGAGGCACATTCAGGTCATTCTGTGTGGGTCCTGACGGCTCCTGCGGGGAGAGCTGATGACCCGGGCACACCTCGACAAGCTCCTGACCATCCTGCTGGCCGGCGTCCTGGCCGGCCTCGTGCTCGCGGCGGCGGCCCTACCGGCCGCGCTGGTGTTCGGAGTGGGGTTCTCGGCGCTCGCCGCGCCCTACTCGGAGCTGCCCAACACGCTGCGGACGCCGCCGAGCGCGCAGCGGTCCAACCTGTACGCCGCCGACGGCACCACCCTGATCACCTCCTTCTACCAGGAGGACCGGGTGGACGTGCCGCTGGCGGAGGTGGCCCCCGTCATGCGCCAGGCGATCATCGCCGCCGAGGACGTGCGCTTCCACGAGCACAGCGGGGTGGACCTGCGCGGCGTCGTCCGGGCATTCACCGTCAACCGGAGCGGCGGCACGACGCGGCAGGGCGCCTCGACCCTGACCATGCAGTACGTCCGTAACGTGCTCTCCAACGACCCGCGGTTGACCGAGCGCCAGCGCCGCGCGGCCACGGAGGTGAGCACCACCCGCAAGGTCCAGGAGATGCGGTACGCGCTCGCCCTGGAACGCGAGCTGAGCAAGGACGAGATCCTCGCCCGCTACCTCAACATCGCGTACTTCGGCGCCGGGGCGTACGGGGTGGCGGCGGCGAGCAAGCGCTACTTCTCCAAGTCGCCGGCCGAGCTGACGCTGGCCGAGTCGGCGCTGCTGGCCGGGCTGGTCCGTTCGCCGCACAGCGACGACCCGATCAACGGCGACGCGGACGCCGCGCTGCGGCGCCGGGGGTACGTGCTGGACCAGATGGTGGAGTCCGGCCAGGTCCCGGCCGCCCAGGCCGCCGCCGTGAAGGCCCAGCCGCTCGCCCTGCGAACCAGCGAGACGCCGAACGACTGCACGGCGGTGCCCGAGGCGCACAAGGACTGGGGCTACTTCTGCGACTGGTTCACGCGCTGGTGGAACTCGCAGGAGGCGTTCGGGTCGACGGTCGACGAGCGGCAGCTCGCCCTGCGGCGGGGCGGCTACTCGATCGTGGCGTCGTTCAACCCGGCGGTGCAGCGGACCGCGATGGAGCAGGTGCGGCGGATCTACGCGACGGACGACCGGTACGCCATGCCGACCGCGGTGGTCCAGCCCGGCACCGGGCGGGTGCTGGCCATGGCGGTGAACCGGAACTACAGCGTGGAGGCCAACCCGCGCGGGTGGAAGAACCACCCGAACACGGTCAACCAGCTGGTTGCCGGCGGCGGGGCGATCCAGGGCTACCAGGCCGGCAGCACCTTCAAGCTGTTCACCGTGCTGGCCGCGCTGGAGTCGGGCCTGCCGCTGGACACCGAGTTCGACGCACCCGAGCGGATCCTCACCGACTACCCGGCGAGCGGCCCGGGGAGCTGCGACGGGTACTGGTGCCCGCGTAACGCCAACTCGTCCATGGACGGCCGGCACACCATGTGGAGCGCGTTCGGCCGGTCGGTCAACACGTACTTCGCCTGGCTCACCGAACGGGTCGGCGCCGACCGGGTGGTGGAGATGGCCGAGCGGCTCGGCATCGTGTTCCGGGCCGAGGACGACGCCCGGCTGGCCCGGCACGGGGCCCGCGAGTGGGGGCCGTTCACCCTCGGCGTCTCGGCGACCACGCCGCTGGACCTGGCGAACGCGTACGCCACGGTGGCGGCCGAGGGGAGCTGGTGCGCGCCGCTGCCGGTGGTGTCGATCACCGACGCCGCCGGGCGTCCGGTCGCCGCCGCCCAGCCGGACTGCCGCCAGGTGGTGGACCGGGACGTGGCCCGGGCGGCGGCGGACGCGGCGCGCTGCCCGGTCGGCGACCGGTCGATGTACGGGGGCTGTGACGGCGGCACCGCGGAGGGCCTGCGGGAGAAGGTGGGCCGCCCGGTCGCCGGGAAGACCGGCAGCTCGGAGGGGTACGGCACGGAGACCGTCGTCGCCGTCACCCCGCAGCTGGCGGTGGCCGCCATCGCCACAAACCCGGACGACCCGCGGGACGCGGTCGGCAAGACGGTGCAGGCGCGGATGGTGGACGCGGTGGCGGAGCTGATGTCGTTCGCCCTGCGCGGGCAGCCGGTGCGCGACTTCGTCCCACCGAGCGAGGTGACCGCCCACGAGATCACCGGCGCCCGGACCGGCGACTAGCGGGCCCGGGTCACCGGAGGGCGGGGTCGGCGGTCTCGGCGCCCTTGGCGATGTTGCGGGCCATCCCACCGAAGACCACCGCGTGGAACGGCGCCACCGCGCCCCAGTACGCGTGACCGGACAGGCCGCGCGGCAGGAACACCGCCCGCTGGTGGTACCGGCTCCGGCCGTCGCCGGCCGGTATCGCCCGCATCTCCAGCCAGGCGCGGCCGGGCAGCCGCATCTCGGCGCGCAGCCGCAGCAGTTCGCCGGGGACGATCTCCTCCACCCGCCAGAAGTCCAGCGCCTCGCCGACCTGGAGGCGGTGCGGGTCGCGCCGGCCCCGGCGCAGGCCCACCCCGCCGATCAGCCGGTCCAGCCAGCCGCGCACCGACCAGGCCAGCGGGAACGAGTACCAGCCGTGCTCGCCGCCGACGCCCTCGATCACCTGCCACAGCCGCTCCGGCGGAGCATCGACCGTCCGCTCCCGGACGTCGGTGTAGGCGGTGCCGCCGGACCACTTCGGGTCGGTGGGCAGCGGTTCGGCCGGCGCGTCCGGCCCGCTCGCGGTGGACCAGCGGGTCTCGACCTGCGCGTCGCGCACCTTCGCCAGCGCCAGGGCGACCGCCTGGTCGAAGCCGGTCAGCCCTTCCGGCGGGTCGGGCACGTAGGCCGCGATGTCCTGCTCGCGCGCCACCGCCTCGTGGATCAGGCTCTCCACCAGCGGCCGGGCGATGGAGCTGGGCACCGGGGTGACCCAGCCGACCCAGTACGAGGAGAGCGACGGGCTCAGCGCGCGCACCGGCAGGATGATCCGCCGGCGCAGCCCGGCCACCCGGGCGTACCGCTGCATCATGTCATGGAAGGTCAGCACGTCGGGCCCGCCGATGTCGAAGGCCCGGTTCACCTCCGGCGGCAGGGTCGCGCAGCCGACCAGGTAACGCAGCACGTCCCGGACGGCGATCGGTTGGATCTGGTTGCGCACCCAGCGCGGCGCGACCATGCCCGGCAGCCGCTCGGTCAGGTAGCGCAGCATCTCGAACGAGGCCGATCCGGACCCGATGATCACCGCGGCCCGCAGCACCACCGTCGGCACCCCGCTCGCCAGCAGGATCCGCCCCACCTCGGCCCGCGAGCGCAGGTGGGGGGAGGAGACGCCCGCCTCCGCCGTCGGCTCCGGCCCGCCCAGGTAGACGATCCGGTGTACGCCCGCGGCGCGCGCCGCCTCGGCGAAGTGCGTGGCCGCCTCCCGGTCGGCGGCCTCGAACCCGGACTGGCCGAGCGAGTGCACCAGGTAGTACGCGACGTCGACGCCGTCGAACGCGGCGGCCAGCGTGTCCGGCCTGCGCAGGTCGCCCTCGGCGATCTCGGCCTGGGACGCCCACGGTACGTCCCGCAGCCGTCCGGCCTTGCGGGCCAGGCAGCGTACGGTGTGCCCCTCTTCCAGCAGGCGGGGCGCCAGCCGCCCGCCGATGTACCCCGTCGCTCCGGTCACCAGGCATCGCACGGCCTCCAGTCTGCGGCCCAATAGACTCTGGCGCTGTGGACATCGAGAGGACGCCGACCTTCTGGGGGCCGGACTTCGACCAGCTGCGGGCGACCGACCCGGAGATCGCCGACGTCGTGCTCGGCGAGCTGGCCCGGCTGCGCGGCGGCCTCCAGCTGATCGCCAGCGAGAACCTGACCTCCCCGGCCGTGCTCGCGGCGCTCGGTTCGACGCTGACCAACAAGTACGCCGAGGGCTACCCCGGCCGCCGCTACTACGGCGGCTGCGCGGAGGTGGACCGCGCCGAGGAGATCGCGATCGCCCGGGCGAAGGAGCTGTTCGGCGCCGAGCACGCCAACCTCCAGCCGCACTCCGGCGCGAGCGCCAACCTGGCCGCGTACGCCGCGCTGGTCCAGCCGGGGGACACCGTGCTCGCCATGGACCTGCCGCACGGCGGTCACCTCACCCACGGCAGCCGGGTGAACTTCTCCGGCAAGTGGTTCGCCGCGGTCGGCTACACCGTCCACCGGGACACCGAGCTGATCGACTACGACGAGGTGCGCGACCTGGCGCTCGCCCACCGACCCAAGATGATCATCTGCGGGGCGACGGCGTATCCCCGGCTGATCGACTTCGCGCGCTTCCGCGAGATCGCCGACGAGGTCGACGCGTACCTGATGGTGGACGCCGCCCACTTCATCGGCCTGGTGGCCGGCGGGGCCATCCCGTCGCCGGTGCCGTACGCCGACGTCGTCTGCCTCACCACCCACAAGGTGCTGCGCGGCCCGCGCGGCGGCATGATCCTCTGCCGGGAGCCGCTGGCCCAGCGGATCGACAAGGCCGTCTTCCCGTTCACCCAGGGCGGCCCGCTGATGCACGCCGTCGCGGCGAAGGCGGTCGCGCTGCGCGAGGCCGCCCAGCCGGCGTTCCGGGCGTACGCCGCCCAGGTGGTCCGCAACGCCCAGGCGCTCGCGGCCGGTCTCGCCGACGAGGGGATGCGTCCGGTCTCCGGCGGTACCGACACCCACCTCGCCCTGCTCGACCTGCGCGAGGTCGGCGTGACCGGCGCCCAGGCCGAGGCCCGCTGCGACGCCGCCGGCATCACGCTCAACAAGAACGCCATCCCGTACGACCCGCAGAAGCCGATGACCGCCTCCGGGATCCGGGTCGGCACGCCGAGCGTCACCACCCAGGGCATGGGCGAGCCGGAGATGCGGCGGGTGGCCGACCTGATCGCGCGCGCGGTGCGCACCGATCCGGAGGCCCCGGGCGGCGGCGACGCGCTGCGCCGGGTGGCGGCCGAGGTGACTGAGCTGGTCGGGGCCTTCCCGGCGTACCCCCGTGGCTGAGCGCGGGGTGCGCGAGCCGGTGGCGCGGACGGGCGGCGACCGGCGGTGGCGCCTGCGGCACCTGCCGCTGCTGCTCGCGGCGACCGGCCTGCTCGCGGCGGCGGCCGCGGTGGTCGGCGCGCTGACCGGCGGCCCCGACGCGGCTCTCGGCGCCGCGCTCGGGGTGGGTGTGACCGCCGCCAGCTACACCCTCACCACCGTCGTGCTGGCCTGGGCCGACAGCGTCAACCCGCAACTCGTGCTGCCGTTCGGCCTCGGCCTGTACGCGGCCAAGTTCACCCTGCTCGGCGTGGTGATGGTCGGCGTGGCCTCGACCGGTTGGGCCGGGCTGGTCCCGCTCTGCCTCGGCATCGCCGCCGGCGTGGTGGTCTGGACCGGCGTGCACATCTGGTGGCTGACGACCGTCCACGCTCGCCGGTCACGCTAGGTCGCCGTCCCACACCTCGGACGCCGGCAAAATGTGTCCGGCATGGGTCATTTCCTGGCTGGCCGAACGGGAGTAGCGTGCCCACAGACGACGCTGCCCGCCGGACGCCCACACAACGACGGTTGTGCGGGGGGTGAGGCACAGCCTCGTCTTCCCGGCTGATATCGTTCGCCCCGTCATGGCTGGTGACCAAACCCCCCGACCCAGCGGCGGCCCGGACGATGTTCCGTCCGGTGCCGGCCAGGGTTGGACCGCGCTCTCCTACCTGATCGCGGGCATGCTCGTGTGGGGGGTCATCGGCTGGCTGGTCGACCGGTGGCTCGGCACCGGTGGCGTCGCCACCGGGATCGGCGTCGTGCTCGGCATGGCCGGGGGGATCATCCTGGTCGTCCGCAAGCTCGGCACGCCTAAATAGGAAGGGACGCGGTGTTCGGACAGGCGAACGTCCTGGCACAGGGCGAGGCGGTATTCCCTCCCAGCGTGGAGGACTTCTACCTGCCCAGCATCCTGCCGTGGGGTGCGGAGAACTCCTACTGGTTCACCAAGATCACGGCGATGGTGTGGCTCGCCGTCGGCGTCCTGATCATCTTCTTCCTGGCCAGCTACCGGAACCCGCAGCTGGTGCCGACGAAGAAGCAGTGGTACGCCGAGTCGATCTACGGCTTCGTGCGGAACAACATCGCGGTCGACATGATCGGGCACGCGGGGGTGCGGTTCGCGCCGTACTTCACCACGCTCTTCTGCTTCATCCTGCTGACCAACTTCTTCGCGATCGTTCCGTTCCTGCAGATCTCACCGAACTCGCACATCGCCTTCCCGGCGTTCCTCGCCGTGATCAGCTACGTGATGTTCATCTGGGTCGGCATCCGCCACCACGGCGCCGGGAAGTTCTTCAAGAATTCACTGATCCCGCCGGCGCCCTGGTACATCCTGCCGCTGCTGATCCCGATCGAGTTCTTCTCGACCTTCCTCGTCCGGCCGTTCTCGCTGGCCGTCCGTCTCTTCGCGAACATGTTCGCCGGCCACATGCTCCTGCTGGTCTTCACGCTCGGCGGCTTCGCGATGCTGAACGCCAATGTCTGGCTGGCGCCGGTCTCGGTGCTGTCCTGGGCGATGACCGTCGCGCTCACCTTCCTCGAGTTCCTGGTGATCGTCCTGCAGGCCTACGTCTTCACGGTCCTGACCGCGAGCTACGTCCAGGGCGCGCTCGCCGAGGAACACTGATCCACCCAGCACCAACCCGTTGTCGTCCCGCGTGACCGTCACGCGTGATAACCAGGAGGAACCACACCAATGGACGCTAGCGTTCTCGCCGCGGTAGAGGGCAGCACCGCCGCCATCGGCTACGGCCTCGCCGCCATCGGCCCCGGCATCGGCGTCGGCCTGGTCTTCGCCGCCTACATCCAGTCGACCGCCCGCCAGCCGGAGTCGTCCCGGATGACCCTGCCGTACGTCTGGATCGGCTTCGCCGTCATCGAGGCGCTCGCGCTGCTGGGTATCGCGTTCGGCTTCATCTGGCAGGGCCCGATCCAGTAATTTCGCCCCCCTCTGACCGGGAGGTCTTCCATGTTCTACCTCGCCGCTGAGGGTGGTGAGTCCGCCCACAACCCGATCATTCCGATCTGGCAGGAGATCGTTGTCGGTGGCATCGCCTTCATCCTGCTCGCCGTCGTGCTGATGAAGTTCGTCTTCCCCCGCATGGAGCAGACGTTCCAGGCGCGGGTCGACGCGATCGAGGGTGGCATCAAGCGCGCCGAGGCCGCGCAGGCCGAGGCGAACCAGCTGCTCGAGCAGTACCGGGCGCAGCTCGCCGAGGCGCGTACCGACGCCGCCAAGATCCGGGACGACGCCCGGGCCGACGCGGAGGGCATCCGCCAGGACATCCTCGCCAAGGCGCGGGAGGAGTCCGACCGGATCATCGCCGCCGGCAAGGAGCAGCTCGCCGCCGAGCGCGCCACCATCGTGCGCGAGCTGCGCACCGAGGTCGGCACCCTCGCGGTGGACCTGGCCAGCAAGATCGTCGGTGAGTCGCTCGCCGACGAGGCGCGTCGCAAGGGCACCGTCGACCGGTTCCTGAGCGGTCTCGAGAGCGCGGGGGCCCGCTGATGCAGGCCGCCAGCCGGGAGTCGTACAAGGTCGCGGCCGAGCGCCTCGACGCGTACGTCCGTGGCGCGGAGCCGTCGGCGGTGGCCTCCACCGCCGACGAGCTCCTCTCCGTCGCCGACCTGCTGCGGCGGGAGCCGCGGCTGCGCCGGGCGCTCTCCGACCCGGCCCGCTCCGGTGCGGACCGCGCCGGTCTGCTCACCGGGATCCTGGGCGGCAAGGTCGGCGCGGGTGCGCTCGACCTGCTGACCGCGCTGGTCTCCGGTCGCTGGTCGGCCCCGTCGGAGCTCCTCGACGGCACCGAGCGGCTCGGTGTCGAGGCCCTGCTGGCCGCCGCCGACAAGGCGGGGGACCTGGGCGAGGTCGAGGACGAGCTGTTCCGCTTCGGTCAGGTCGTCGCCGGCCAGTCGGCGCTCTCCAACGCGCTCTCCGACCCGATCGCCCCGGTCGCCCAGCGCGCCGAGCTGGCCCGCGAGCTGCTGGCCGGCAAGGCCCGTCCGGTCACCGTCCGCCTCGTCGAGGTGGCCCTCGGCGGGTTCGGGGGGCGCTCGTTCGTCGGCGCGCTCACCCGGCTGGTCGAGCTGGCCGCCGACCGGCGGGATCGGCAGGTCGCGTACGTGACCGTCGCGGCCCCGCTGAGTGACGAGGAGGAGCGACGCCTCGGCGCCCGCCTCTCCGAGATGTACGGTCGAGAGGTTTCCGTCAAGCAGACGGTGGACCCGGAGGTGCTCGGTGGGGTGAGCGTGCGGGTCGGCTCCGACCTGTACGACGGCACCGTCCTGCGCCGCCTCAACGAGACCCGCAACGCGCTCGCGAAGCGCTGAGCGGCCCCGCCGCGCAGCGCCCTGACTAGACGCCATTCGGACCGGTCGGTACTAGGTATCCCGGGCCCTGAAACTTAAGGAAGCAGAGGATGGCCGAGCTGACCATCTCGACGGAGGAGATCCGCGGCGCCCTGGAGCGCTACGTCTCCTCCTACACGGCCGGCGTCTCCCGCGAGGAGGTCGGCACCGTCGCTGACGCCGGCGACGGCATCGCCCACGTCGAGGGCCTTCCCTCGACCATGACCAACGAGCTCCTGGAGTTCGAGGACGGCACCCTCGGTGTGGCGCTGAACCTCGACGTCCGGGAGATCGGTGTCGTCGTCCTCGGTGACTTCGCCGGGATCGAGGAGGGCCAGCGCGTCAAGCGCACCGAGCGGGTGCTCTCGGTGCCGGTCGGCGACGCCTTCCTCGGCCGCGTGGTCAACGCGCTCGGCCAGCCGATCGACGGTCTCGGCGACATCCCGAACGAGGGCTACCGCGAGCTGGAGCTCCAGGCCCCGAACGTGATGGCCCGCCAGTCCGTCTTCGAGCCGATGCAGACCGGCATCAAGGCCGTCGACGCGATGACCCCGGTCGGCCGGGGCCAGCGGCAGCTGATCATCGGTGACCGGAAGACCGGCAAGACCACGGTCGCCCTGGACACCATCCTCAACCAGCGCGACAACTGGCGCTCCGGCGACCCGACGAAGCAGGTCCGCTGCATCTACGTCGCCGTGGGTCAGAAGGCCTCCACGATCGCCTCGATCAAGGGCATCCTGGAGGAGGCGGGTGCGATGGAGTACACCACCATCGTCGCCTCGCCGGCCTCCGACCCGGCCGGCTTCAAGTACCTCGCCCCGTACACCGGCTCGTCCATCGGGCAGCACTGGATGTACGGCGGCAAGCACGTCCTGATCGTCTTCGACGACCTGAGCAAGCAGGCCGAGGCGTACCGGGCCGTGTCGCTGCTGCTGCGCCGCCCGCCGGGCCGTGAGGCGTACCCGGGTGACGTCTTCTACCTGCACTCCCGCCTGCTGGAGCGCTGCGCGAAGCTCTCGGACGAGATGGGCGGCGGCTCGATGACCGGTCTGCCGATCATCGAGACCAAGGCGAACGACATCTCGGCGTTCATCCCGACCAACGTCATCTCCATCACCGACGGCCAGATCTTCCTCGAGACCGACCTGTTCAACCAGGGCGTCCGGCCGGCCATCAACGTCGGCACCTCGGTCTCCCGGGTTGGTGGCGCCGCGCAGGTGAAGCCGATGAAGAAGGTCGCCGGTTCGCTGCGGCTGAACCTGGCCCAGTACCGCGAGCTGGAGGCGTTCGCCGCCTTCGCCTCCGACCTGGACAAGGCCTCCCGGGCCCAGCTGGAGCGCGGTTCCCGCCTGGTCGAGCTGCTCAAGCAGCCGAACTACTCGCCGTACCCGGTGCAGGAGCAGGTCGTCTCGGTCTGGGCCGGCACCGAGGGCAAGCTGGACGACATCCCGGTCGGCGAGATCCGGCGTTTCGAGTCCGAGTTCCTCCAGTACCTGCGCCACAAGCACGAGGGCGTCCTGGCGGCGATCGCGGACAACAAGTGGGACGACGAGATCGTCGGGTCGCTCGACTCGGCGATCACCGAGTTCAAGAAGCTCTTCCTCGGCAAGGAGGAGGAGCGGCGGATCAACGAGCCCGCGGCCCAGCCGCTGGAGGGCGAGGAGAGCCGCGAGACGGTGACCCGGTTCCGCGAGAGCACGACCGACCGCCCGGCTGAGAGCTGACGATGGCCGCCCAGGTGCGCGTCCTTCGCCAGCGGATCCGCTCGGCGAAGGGGATGAAGAAGATCACCAAGGCGATGGAGCTCGTCGCGACGAGCCGTATCGCCAAGGCCCAGGCCCGGGTGGAGGCGTCGCTGCCGTACGCCCAGGCCATCACCGGGGTGCTCACGGCGCTGGCGTCCAACGCGCGGATCGACCACCCGTTGCTCACGCCGCGTCCCCAGGTCCGGCGGGCCGGTGTCCTGCTGATCACCAGCGACCGGGGCCTGGCCGGTGGGTACAGCTCCAACGCGATCAGGACCGCCGAGTCGCTGGTCGCCCGGCTCAAGGCCGACGGCAAGGAGCCGGTGCTCTACGTCATCGGGCGCAAGGGCGTGTCGTTCTACCGGTTCCGTAACCGGGAGATCGCGGCGAGCTGGACGGGCTTCTCGGAGCAGCCGACGTTCGCCGACGCCCGCGAGGTGGGCGAGACCCTGATCAAGGCGTTCTCGGCCGGCGCGGACGACGTGGACGGCAGTGCGGGGGCGGACGGCGTGCTCGGTGTCGACGAGCTGCACATCGTCTTCACCGAGTTCAAGTCCCTGATGACCCAGAACCCGGTCGCGAAGATCATCGGGCCGATGCAGGTGGAGGACCGGCCGCGGTCCGAGGGCCTGCTCCCGGCGTACGAGTTCGAGCCGGAGGCGGATGCGCTGCTCGACGCGCTGCTGCCGAAGTACATCAACACGCGGATCTACGCGGCGTTGCTGGAGTCGGCGGCGAGCGAGTCGGCGGCGCGGCGGCGGGCGATGAAGAGCGCCACCGACAACGCCGAAGAGATGATCGAGAAGTACACGCGCGAGATGAACTCGGCCCGCCAGGCCGGGATCACCCAGGAGATCAGCGAGATCGTCGGCGGCGCGAACGCGCTGGCCGCGTCGGGAAGTGAAGTGTGATGACTGCCCCAGTAGAGACCAAGACGGCCACCGGTCGCGTGGTCCGGGTCATCGGCCCGGTCGTCGACGCCGAGTTCCCGCGCGACGCCATGCCGGAACTGTTCAACGCCCTGAACGTGGACGTGACCCTCTCCGGCGGCGAGAAGACGCTGACCCTCGAGGTCGCCCAGCACCTGGGTGACAACGTGGTCCGCGCCATCTCGATGCAGCCGACCGACGGTCTGGTCCGCGGCGCCGAGGTGCGCGACTCCGGCTCGCCGATCAAGGTGCCGGTGGGCGACGCGGTCAAGGGCCACGTGTTCAACGCGATCGGCGAGTGCCTCAACCTCACCGAGGGCGAGACGCTCAGCCCGGACGACCACTGGCAGATCCACCGCAAGGCCCCGGCCTTCGCGGACCTGGAGCCGAAGACCGAGATGCTGGAGACCGGCATCAAGGTCATCGACCTGCTCGCCCCGTACGTCAAGGGCGGCAAGATCGGCCTGTTCGGCGGTGCCGGCGTGGGCAAGACGGTGCTCATCCAGGAGATGATCACCCGTGTCGCCCGCAACTTCGGTGGTACCTCGGTCTTCGCCGGCGTGGGTGAGCGCACCCGCGAGGGCAACGACCTCATCGCCGAGATGACCGAGTCCGGCGTCATCGACAAGACCGCGCTGGTCTACGGCCAGATGGACGAGCCGCCGGGCACCCGGCTGCGGGTCGCCCTCTCCGCGCTGACCATGGCGGAGTACTTCCGCGACGTGCAGAAGCAGGAGGTGCTGCTCTTCATCGACAACATCTTCCGCTTCACCCAGGCCGGTTCCGAGGTGTCCACCCTGCTCGGCCGGATGCCGAGCGCCGTGGGTTACCAGCCGACCCTGGCCGACGAGATGGGCGAGCTCCAGGAGCGGATCACCTCCGTCCGGGGCCAGGCCATCACCTCGATGCAGGCGATCTACGTGCCCGCCGACGACTACACCGACCCGGCGCCGGCCACCACGTTCGCCCACCTCGACGCGACCACCAACCTGGAGCGGTCGATCTCCGACAAGGGCATCTACCCGGCCGTGGACCCGCTGGCGTCCTCGTCCCGGATCCTCGCCCCGGAGTTCGTCGGCCAGGAGCACTTCGCGGTGGCCACCGAGGTGAAGCGGATCCTGCAGCGCTACAAGGACCTGCAGGACATCATCGCCATCCTCGGCATCGAGGAGCTCTCCGAGGAGGACAAGCTGACCGTCGGCCGTGCCCGGCGGATCGAGCGGTTCCTGTCGCAGAACACCTACGCCGCCGAGCAGTTCACCGGCGTGCCGGGCTCGACGGTCCCGATCAAGGAGACCATCGAGGCGTTCAAGAAGATCAGCGAGGGCGAGTACGACCACTTCCCCGAGCAGGCCTTCTTCATGTGCGGCGGCCTGGAGGACCTGGAGCGCAAGGCCAAGGAGCTGATGGCGCAGGGCTGAGCCCGCTGCCGACCGTCGTCGGGCTCGCCCGTCGACGACATGAAAGGCCGTCCCGGTTAACGCCGGGGCGGCCTTTCGTTCATCTTCAGGACCTAGCATCGCCGCTGCCCGGTTCCACGCGGTCGGCAATCATCCGGCACGCGAGGTACCGTTCATGCGCGCGCTCCCCCGATTGCGCGCGGAACCGTGCAACCAACGGCTGCGTACGCCCGTCTCCTCATCGTGGGCGTGACGAACGGAGATGATCGTGGGTAAGGCCGGCAAGGGCGGTGGGAAGCCGTCCGTGTGGGCAGGCGTGCCGCGGTGGGCCCGGGTGTGCACCGTCTTCGGTGCCGTCCTCATGTTCCTCAGCGGCGCCGTCCTGGTGGGCACCGAGGCGCTGATGGCCCGCTACGAGGGCGCGGTGGGCAAGGCCGACCTCTTCGGCGACCAGGCCGCCGGCGCCAAGGAGCGCAAGAGCGACATCAAGGGCCCGCTCAACATCCTGCTCGTCGGCGTCGACCCCCGGAAGCCGGAGCAGCCGCCGTTGGCCGACTCGGTCATGGTGCTGCACGTGCCGGCCGGCCTCGACCGCGCGTACCTCTTCTCCCTGCCCCGGGACCTCTACGTCGACATCCCGGCGTTCAGCCAGGCCGGCTACAACGGCGGCCGGGAGAAGCTGAATGCGGCGATGTCGCACGGCAGCCGCAGGCAGGGGCAGAACCCGGACGCGGCGCAGGGCTTCCAGCTTCTGTCGAAGACCGTGGAGCAGGTGACCGGCATCGAGCGGTTCGACGCCGGTGCGATCATCAACTTCAGCGGCTTCATCCGCATCGTCGACGCGATGGGCGGCGTCACGATGAACATCGAGCGCGACGTGCGCTCCGAGCACCGTAGGCCGGACGGCACGCACCGGGAGCTGAGGCCGGGCGGCGGGGGCTACCTGGGACCGCAGGCCGAGTACAAGAAGGGCACCCAGCACCTCAAGGGCTGGCAGGCGCTGGACTACGTCCGGCAGCGCTACCCGAAGAACGGCGTGCCGGACGGCGACTACGGCCGGCAGCGCCACCAGCAGCAGTTCGTCAAGGCGATGGCGAGCCAGGCGTTCAGCGCCGACGTGGTGACCAACCCGATCAAGCTGGACAAGGTGCTCCGGGCGGCCGGCCAGTCCCTGGTCTTCAACGGCCGGGGGCACAGCGTCGTCGACTACGGCCTGGCGCTGAAGAACCTGCGCCCGAACAACATCCAGATGATCAAGCTGCCGGGCGGCGGCATCATGGAGAACGGGAAGTACCTGGGCGAGCGCTTCGAGCCCGCCGTACAGGACTTCTTCGCGTCGTTGAAGAACGAGCAGCTCGACGCCTTCCTGCTGGAGCACCCGGAATTCCAGAACAAGGCGAGCTGAGTGAGGCAGGTCTCGCCACCCGCGTTACGGGCGGGCCGGCGGCGCGATTAGACTTTCGGCACACCGCCGCCGCAGCAAGGAGACAGCGTGGCACAGCAGCTTCACGTCGAGCTCGTAGCCGTCGAGGAGAAGGTCTGGTCCGGCGAGGCCGAAATGGTCGTCGCGCGGACGACCGAGGGCGAGCTGGGTGTGCTGCCGGGGCACGCGCCGCTGCTCGGCCAGCTCGCCGAGCCCGGCCAGGTCCGCATCAAGCTGGCCGGCGGTGAGCAGGTCGCGTACGAGGTGGCCGGCGGCTTCCTGTCGGTGAGCGCCGAGGGCGTCACCGTCCTGGCCGAGAGCGCCACCCCGGTCTCCGCCGCGCACGGTCGCTGAGCCGACACCGGAGATGGAGATCGTCGAAGGGATCGGGATCGGCGTCGCCGTCCTCCTCGGCGCGCTCCTGATTCTCTTCGTCCGGCGGGCACTGGTCACCCGCAGCGGAGGCATCATCCGGCTCAGCGTCCGGACCTCCACCATGCTCGACGGCCGAGGCTGGGCTCCCGGCTTCGGCCGCTTCGTGGGTGACGAGCTCCGGTGGTACCGGATGTTCAGCTTCGCCCTCCGCCCGAAGCGGGTCCTCTCCCGGAAGGGTCTGGCGGTGGAGCGTCGCCGGCTGCCCGAGGGGCAGGAGCGCTTCGCGATGCCCGCCGACTGGGTCATCCTCCGCTGTACCAGTCATCACGCTCCGGTCGAGATCGCCATGGCGCGATCCACCGTCACCGGGTTCCTCTCCTGGCTCGAGGCCGCCCCTCCGGGGGCGGTCTCGCCGCGTCTGGCCTCCCAGGACTGGCCCGCCGCCTGAGGCACCCCCTCAGCCGATCGCCGCGACCAGCTCCACCTCGTACCCCTGACCGTCGCTGAGGTAGGCGGCGTAGGTTTCCGGGCCGCCGGCGTGGGGATGGCGATCGGGGAAGAGCAGCGACCAGCCGTGCGCCGGCGCCGCCGCGACCAGCCGGTCGACGGCGGCCGGCGGGCCGGCGTGGAAGGCGAGGTGGTTGAGGCCCGGGGCGAGCCGGTCGTGGACCCGGCCGGACAGCGCGGGCGATTCCTCCAGCACCAGGTAGGTGGGGCCGAGCCGCCAGGAGCGGCCGGCCGGCCACTCCTGGAACGGCTTCCAGCCCAGTTCCCCGAGGAGCCATCCCCAGCTGCGGACGGCGCCGGGCAGGTCGGGGACCCACACCTCGACGTGGTGCAGCGCGCCGGTGCGGGCGGGCGGCGGTCGCCCGGTCAGCGGTTACCGCCGGGCACCCATAGCACATCTCCCGCCGGATTTGCCGTTCTTGCCAGGATAAAGAGCAGATCGGAGAGCCGGTTGAGATACTTTGCCGGGAGGGGGCTGGTCCGATCAGGGTCGTGTGCGACCAGGGCCCAGGCCGCACGCTCGGCGCGTCGGGCGATCGTCCGCGCCACGTGCAGCAGCGCCGCGCCCGCGGTGCCGCCGGGGAGGATGAAGGAGTCGAGCTTGCTGAGGCGTGCGTTGTACTCGTCGCACCAGCCCTCGAGGCGCTCGACGTACTCCTCGGTGACCCGCAGCGGCGGGTACTTCGGATCCGGCTCGACCGGGGTGGCCAGGTCGGCGCCCACGTCGAACATGTCGTTCTGGATCGACCCCAGCACGTCGCGCAGTTCCTCGTCGAGCTGCCCGAGGGCGAGCGCGACGCCGATCGCCGCGTTGCACTCGTCGACGTCCGCGTACGCGGCGATCCGGGGATCTGTCTTCGGCACCTGCTCGTTGTTGCTCAACCTGGTCATGCCGGCGTCGCCGGCCTTGGTGTAGATGCGCGTGAGGTGGACGGCCATGACGCACAGCCTACGGATACCGGACCTGACCATCCCGGCCCGGCCGGAGCCCGCCTGGCCGGCCGGCGTCGGGCCCGGTGACCCGGCGGCCAACGCCGTCGACGTCATCCGGGTCCGCGGCGGCGCCCGCCTGGCCGGCACCGTGCACGTGGTCGGCGCGAAGAACTCGGCCCTGAAACTCATGGCCGCCGCCCTGCTCGCGCCGGGCCGCAGCGTGATCACGAACGTCCCGCGGATCACCGACATCGCCATCATGGGGGAGGTGCTGCGCCGGTTGGGCTGCGACGTCCGGTTCGACGCGGACGACCCGGTGGACCCGATGGTGGCGTACGGCGGTGTGGCCCGGTCCCGCTCGGTCACCATCGACGTGCCCGAGCTGCCCGGCGCCGAGGCCGACTACGACCTGGTCCGCCGGCTGCGCGCGTCGATCTGCGTGCTCGGTCCGCTGCTCGCCCGGCGCGGCTGCGTCCGGGTCGCGCACCCGGGCGGCGACGCGATCGGCTCACGCGGGCTGGACATGCACATCTCGGGGCTGACGAGGATGGGCGCCGACATCGCCGGCGAGCACGGATTCGTGATCGCCTCGGCCCCGCACGGCCTGCGCGGCGCCGAGATCGTGCTGGACTTCCCCAGCGTCGGCGCCACCGAGAACCTGGTGATGGCGGCGGTCCTCGCCGAGGGCACCACGGTCATCGACAACGCCGCCCGCGAGCCCGAGATCGTCGACATCTGCACGATGCTCAACCAGATGGGGGCGCTGATCGACGGCGCGGGCACGTCGACCCTGACGATCGTCGGGGTCCCCGGGCTGCGCCCGGTGCGACACGCCACGGTGGGGGACCGGATCGTCGCCGGCACGTGGGCCTTCGGCGCGGCGATGACCCGCGGGGACGTGACCGTGACCGGGGTGCCCCCGGCGTTCCTGGAGCTGGCCCTGGACAAGCTGGTGTCCGCGGGTGGGCTGGTGGAGACGCGGCAGGACGCCTTCCGGATGCGGATGGACGACCGGCCGCGCGCCGTCGACGTGGTGACGTTGCCGTACCCGGGATTCGCCACCGACCTGCTGCCGATGGCGATCGGGCTCGCCGCGGTCAGCGACGGCGCCTCCCTGATCACCGAGAACATCTTCGACGGCCGGTTCATGTTCGCCAACGAGATGATGCGGCTGGGGGCGGACATCAAGACCGACGGGCACCACGCCGTGGTCCGGGGCCGGAACAGCCTCTCCGGGGCGCCGGTGCACGCGACGGACATCCGGGCCGGGGCGGGCCTCATCATCGCGGGGCTCTGCGCCGACGGGGTCACCGAGGTTTCCCACGTGCACCACGTGGACCGGGGCTACCCCGACTTCGTGGCGGACCTGCGGGCGCTCGGCGTCGAGGTCGAGCGTGACACCGCGCCCGACGAGCCGGCCGTCACCATCTGACGGGTCGGGCTGCGCCGGGCACCGCCCTTAGCACTCGTTCAGGCCCGCCGACTAGGGTGCAGGCAGACACCCAATCAGGCGAGGGAGTGAGCAGATGGCGGGTCGACTCGCGGTCGTCGGGGCCGGGCTGATGGGCTCGGGCATCGCCCAGGTGGCGGCGCAGGCGGGCTGGCAGGTGACGCTGCGGGACCTGGACGACGCGGCCACGAAGCGCGGCGTGGACGGCATCCGGAAGTCGCTGGAGAAGTTCGCCGAGAAGGGGAAGATCCCGGCGTCCGACGTCGAGGTGACGCTCGGCCGGATCACCCCCACCACCGACCTGGAGGCGGTCGCCGACGCGGACATCGTCGTCGAGGCGGTCTTCGAGCGCCTGGAGATCAAGCACGAGGTCTTCCGCGCGCTGGACAAGATCTGCAAGGCGGACGCGGTGCTCGCCACCAACACCTCCGCCATCCCGGTCACCCAGATCGCCGCCGTCACCGAGCGCCCGGAGGCGGTCGTCGGCACCCACTTCTTCTCGCCGGTGCCGATGATGAAGCTCTGCGAGCTGGTCCGCGGCTACAAGACCAGCGACGAGACCCTCGCCACCGTGAAGGCGTTCGCCGAGGAGATCGGCAAGACCGTGGTGGTCGTGAACCGCGACATCGCCGGTTTCGTCACCACCCGGCTGATCGCCGCGCTGGTGGTGGAGGCGGTCAAGCTGGTCGAGTCCGGCGTGGTCTCGGCGGAGGACCTGGACACGGCCTGCCGGCTCGGCTTCGGTCACGCCATGGGCCCGCTGGCGACCACCGACCTGACCGGCGTGGACGTGCTGCTGCACGCCGCGAAGAACATCTACACCGACACCGCCGACGAGAAGTTCTTCCCGCCGGAGCTGCTCCAGCGCATGGTCACCGCCGGCGACCTGGGCCGCAAGACGGGCAAGGGCTTCTACTCGTACTGAGATGCAAGGAGGGGCCCCTTGTTGACAGCTTGTGTTAACAAGGGGCCCCTCCTCTACCGCAGACGTTAACAAGGGGCCCTTCCTTGCACGTCAGCCGTCGCGGTTGGTCGTCCAGCGGAAGGTGCCGAGGCAGAGCAGCAGGCCGATCACGCACCAGGCGCCCAGCACGAGGGCGACCCGGCCCAGCTCGAAGGAGCCGCCCGGCTCCTGGGCGCCGAAGGCGTCCGGCAGGAACACCGAGCGCAGCCCCTGGCACATCCACTTGAGCGGGAAGAGCGCCGCCACCTGCTGCATCCAGCTCGGCAGCTGGGTGAAGACGAAGAACACCCCGGAGATGAACTGGAGCACCAGGGCGACCGGGGTGACCACCGCCGAGCCGCTGCGCGAGCTGCGCGCCAGCGAGGAGATCGCGATGCCGCACAGCGTGCAGGCGGTGATCC
Organism: Micromonospora sp. WMMC415; assembly: GCF_009707425.1. Taxonomy (GTDB): domain Bacteria; phylum Actinomycetota; class Actinomycetes; order Mycobacteriales; family Micromonosporaceae; genus Micromonospora. The sequence goes on from NZ_CP046104.1 coordinate 2,022,501, forward strand.
CGAGCGCGGAGACCCAACCGAAGGTCAGCCACTTGGCTGCCGTGCCGGGCAGTTCCAGGTCGAACAGGGCGGCCGAGACGGCGAGCAGCAGCGCGGTCTCGGCGACGCCGACCACCACCACCAGGATCACCTTGCCGGCGAAGTAGACCCACTTCGGCATCGGCGTGCCCCGGTAACGCTTCAGCACCCCCCGGTCCCGCTCGATCGGGATCCAGATGCCGAGGTTCTGGAAGCTGACCGTCATCAGACCGGTCGCGATCATGCCGGTGACGAAGTACTGCGTGAAGCGCACGCCCGGCGCGATCTCGCCGTCGAAGATGGACGCGAAGATCATGATCATGATCACCGGGAAGCCCAGCGTGAAGACGACGGACTCCCGGCTGCGCAGGAACTGGGTGATCTCCAGCCGACCCTGTCGCAGGCCCAGGGCGACCGGGCCCGGCCGGCGCCGCGGTGTCGCGGTGGCCGGCGTGGCCGGCGTCATCGTGGTGCTCATCTGTGTCCGATCATCCTCAGGTAGACGTCCTCCAGCGTCGGCCGGGTCACCGTCAGGCCGGGCACCTCGCCGCCGAAGCGCGCGGCCAGCTCCGCCACCAGCGCCGTCGGCGTCGCGCTCGCCACGCTCTCCACGGCCCCCTCCGGCGTACGCCAGGAGACCGTGGCGAGAGCCTCGTGCCGGTCGCCCAGCCGCTCGGGTACGGCGACCTCGACCAGCCGCCCGCCGGCGATCACCCCGACGCGGTCGGCCAGGGCCTCCGCCTCGTCGAGGTAGTGCGTGGTCAGCACGATCGTCGTGCCGGCCGCCGCCAGGTCCCGGATCAGCTCCCAGAACTCGCGCCGCGCCTCCGGGTCGAAGCCGGTGGTCGGCTCGTCCAGGAAGAGCAGCTCGGGGCGGCCGACGATCCCGAGCGCCACGTCCAGGCGGCGCTTCTGGCCGCCGGAGAGGCTGTGCGTACGGGCCTTCGCCTTGTCGGCCAGCCCCACGCGGGCGATCACCTTGTCCGGGTCCTCGGCGTCGGCGTAGAAGCCGGCGAAGTGGCGCACCACCTCGGAGACGGTCAGCTCGTCGAACTCGCCGGTGCCCTGGAGCACGATCCCGACCCGGGAACGCCAGTCGGGGGCGGGGGCCGCCGGGTCGCTGCCGAGCACCGAGACCTCGCCGGCGTCGCGCTTGCGGTACCCCTCGAGGATCTCGACGGTGGTGGTCTTGCCGGCGCCGTTCGGGCCGAGCAGGGCGAACACCTCGCCCCGGCGGACGTCGAGGTCCACCCCCGCCACGGCGACGGTCTCCCGGTACGCCTTGCGCAGCCCCCGGACGGAGATCGCGAGCTCGTCATCCATGCCGTCAAGTGTGCGGCCTGGCCGCCGGCGGCGGCCGTCCGGGGTGTGGCGGTTGCGGCCATACCGGGCGCTTCCCGACCCGGCGTCCGCGACATGGACCTGTGTGGTTTTCCACAACCCGTTTTACTGAACGGTAACTTAAACTCCGGCCATGGACGAGAAGGCTCTCCCGGGTCGGCTGCCCGAGCGTGACCGCCCGTGGGTGATGCGCACCTACGCCGGGCACAGTTCGGCCGCCGCGACCAACGCGCTCTTCCGCCGCAACCTGGCGAAGGGGCAGACCGGGCTCTCGGTCGCCTTCGACCTGCCCACCCAGACCGGGTACGACCCCGACCACGAGCTGGCGGCCGGTGAGGTCGGCCGGGTGGGTGTGCCGGTGGCGCACCTCGGCGACATGCGGGCGCTCTTCGAGGGCATCCCGCTGGCCGAGATGAACACCTCGATGACCATCAACGCACCGGCCATGTGGCTGCTGGGCCTCTACGGCACCGTCGCCACCGAGCAGGGCGCCGAGCTGGCCCGCTGCGCCGGCACCACGCAGAACGACATCATCAAGGAGTACCTGTCCCGGGGGACGTACATCTTCCCGCCGGCGGCGTCGCTGCGGCTGACCGCCGACGTCATCGCGTACACGCTGCGCGAGATGCCGAAGTGGAACCCGGTGAACATCTGCTCCTACCACCTGCAGGAGGCCGGGGCGACCCCGGTGCAGGAGGTCGGCTTCGCGCTGGCCACCGCGGTCGCGGTGCTCGACGCGGTCCGCGACTCGGGCCAGGTGCCCGCCGAGCGGATGGGCGACGTCGTCCAGCGGATCAGCTTCTTCGTCAACGCCGGTGTCCGCTTCGTCGAGGAGATCGCCAAGATGCGCGCGTTCGGCGCGCTCTGGGACGAGATCACCCGCGACCGGTACGGCGTCGAGAACCCGAAGCAGCGCCGCTTCCGGTACGGCGTGCAGGTCAACTCGCTGGGCCTGACCGAGGCGCAGCCGGAGAACAACATCCAGCGCATCGTGCTGGAGATGCTCGGCGTCACCTTCTCCCGGGACGCCCGGGCCCGCGCGGTCCAACTGCCGGCGTGGAACGAGGCGCTCGGCCTGCCCCGCCCGTGGGACCAGCAGTGGTCACTGCGTATGCAGCAGGTGCTCGCGTACGAGTCGGACCTGCTGGAGTACCCGGACCTGTTCGAGGGCTCGCACGTGATGACCGCGCTCGTCGACGACATCGTCACCGGGGCCCGCGTCGAACTGGAGAAGGTACTCGAGATGGGCGGCGTGGTGGCCGCCGTCGAGACCGGTTACCTCAAGAGCGCCCTGGTGGCCTCGCTCGCGGACCGGCGCCGTCGGATGGAGGCCGGCACCGACGTGGTGGTCGGTGTGAACCGGTTCGTGGAGACCGAGCCGTCCCCGCTGACCGCGGCCGGCGCCGAGGCGATCGAGCAGGTGGACCCGGCGGTGGAGGAGGCCGCCGCTACCGGCGTACGCGAGTGGCGGGCCGGCCGGGACCCGGCGGCCGCGGACGCGGCGCTGGCCCGGCTCCGCGCGGAGGCCGCGACCACGACGAACCTGATGCCCGCCACGCTGGAGTGCGTGCGCGCGGGCGTCACCACCGGCGAGTGGGCGGGCGCGCTGCGGCAGGTCTTCGGCGAGTACCGGGCACCCACCGGCCTGTCCGGCGCTGCCGGCGTGGGCGGGGACGCCACCCTGGCCGCCGTGCGTGAGCGGGTCACGGCCACCGCCCGGGAGTTGGGCAGCGGCCGGCTGCGGCTGCTGGTCGGCAAGCCCGGCCTGGACGGGCACTCCAACGGCGCGGAGCAGATCGCGGTACGCGCCCGCGATGCCGGCTTCGAGGTCGTCTACCAGGGCATCCGGTTGACCGCGGGGCAGATCGTGGCCGCCGCCGTCGAGGAGGACGTCGACCTGGTCGGGCTGTCGGTGCTGTCCGGCTCGCACCTCGCGGCGGTGCCGGCGGTGCTGGACGGCCTGCGCGCCGCCGGCCGGGGCGACCTGCCGGTGGTGGTGGGCGGCATCATCCCGGCGGTCGACGCCGAGGCGCTGCGGAGGGCCGGCGTGGCGCGCGTGTTCACGCCGAAGGACTTCGCTCTCACCGGGATCATCGACGAACTGGTCACGGTTGTCCGCGAAGCCAACGGCTTGAAGTGAAAGGAAGGGACCCCTGTTAACGCCTGGCGTGGTACAGGGGTCCCTTCCTAACAGCTGAGGCGGTCAGCGGCTGGCGTACGTCAGGCAGTCGGCCATGTCATTGTCCGGGCCGACCTTGATGCCCGGTGCGTGGCACTCCAACTGGTCGTTGTGCTGGCAGTCCGCCCGCTGGCAGGCGCCGACCTGCGCGATCAGGCCGTCCACCCCGGCCCGGACCGCGGGCATCTCGATGAAGGTGTGGCAGTGGGCGTGATCCATGCTGCCGATCGTGATCGCGAAGGCGTGGCAGTCGCCGGTGTGGTTGTACCCGCACGCCGTGACCACGCACTCCTGCACGCGGGGCATCTCGATCGCTGCGGTCATCGCCGACCTCCTCTAGAGTCTTGCCCCGATTTTAGGCTTTTGCCGGCGTTCGTGAGCGAGGTTCAGCGGTGCTGGAGAACCTCCGACAGCGGGGCGGGCTCCAGCCCGCGCTCGGCCAGGCCGGCCAGGATGTGCGGCAGCGCCTCGTCGGTCATCGGTGCGTTCGCCTCGGTGACGTGCAGGACGACCACCGAGCCGGGGCGTACGCCGTCCAGCACGGCCCGGACGATCGGCCGCCACGACGTGGCGAAGGGGTCCCCACTCACCACGTCCCCGTCCACCACCGTGACGCCCAGCGGCGCCAGCGCGTCCAGCGCCGCACGGTCGTGGCAGAGCCCGGGGAAGCGGAAGTACCGGGTCTGCCGGCCGCCGTACGGCGCCACGATGTCGAACGTACGGGCCACGTCGGCGGTCATCTGCCGCTGGGGCAACCGCGGAAGGCCGTAGCAGTCGGACGTGAAGGCCAGGTGCGCGTACGTGTGGTTGGCCAACTCGAAGCGCGGGTTGGCGGCGAGTCGGCGGGTCACCTGCGGGTACTGCTCGACCCACTTGCCGGTCAGGAAGAAGGTGGCCGGCACGCGTTCCCGTTCCAGCAGGTCGAGGATCCTCAGGTTCGCGTACGACCGCACGGCGCCGCTGCGCAACTGGTACCGCATGGCGTCGGTCATGTCCGCGTCGAAGGTGAGGGCCACCTTGTTGCCGGTCCGTGGACCATGGTCGACGACCGGCGGTCGCGTCCCCGGCGGCGTCGCGCCGGGCAGGGTGCGGGCGTCCGGCGGCGTCGCGGGAACCGTCGGCGAGGGCCGGCTCTCCGCAGTGTCGACCGGCCCGTCGGTCGGCCTCGAGGGCGTCCCTGTGCCCGCGGGCCCACTCGGGGCGGGCACCCAGAGGATGCTGGCGTTCACCGGCTCGCGGAGGTGGGCCGGGACGGTGAGCAGGACGACCGCGCCGACCACGGCGGTGAGGGTCGCGGCGAGCGGAACGCGGGAGATTCTCACGGGCACCGGGAGATGATCCCAACATCACCGGTCTCGCGGGGGCCCCGGGCGCCCGCTCTGAACTCCGAGACCTTTTCCACGTCACGGGTGCGATGACCGATTCGCCCGAGTCGGCTGTCGCCCGGTGTGCCGGATGTCCGGTTCGGCGGGTGACCGGCGGCACCGTCGCGGCGGAATGGTGGCCGGGCCGGGGTCGTTACATCACCTGGACGATCGAGCAGGGCCGCCGCCCCGAGCGGGCGCGATCCCCGGCCCACCGGCCGGAATGATGGCGGCCCGGCGGTCGTTACACATGGTCCCGGCGCCGTGAGGGCCCCCCGCCCCGCGTGGTCGCCGGTCCGGACACCCGGGACATCGCCGGTCCGACCCCCTCGGACCGTGCCTGCGAGCCCGGACGTCGCATCCGTTCGCTGATCCCCCCCTTCTTGTCGGCGCGGGTGCCCTTCCCCCGAATGGAGCTTCTCGTGATGAACACGATGCTGCGTAAGAGCGTTCTCGGTATCGCTGGTCTGGCCGTCGCCGGTGGTCTCGCCGCCGGCCCGCTGAACCACGACACCACCACCGCCGGCACGGTCGGCACCACGTCGCTCGCCGCCACCGTGCAGGCTGACACGGTGGACAAGAACACGCTGATCCCGCACGGTGTGCAGGGCAAGCAGTCGCGTATCGACCTGGACGACGAGCAGACCGCGAATGTGAAGGCGATCATCGCGGCGACGAAGAAGGCCGACATGGACGAGCGGGCCGCCGTGGTGGCCATCGCCACCGCGTTGCAGGAGTCGAAGCTGGTCAACCTGGGTCACCTGGGTGAGCGCAACGACCACGACTCGCAGGGCCTGTTCCAGCAGCGCCCGTCCAGCGGGTGGGGCACGGTCGAGCAGATCACCGACCCCGAATACTCCACGCTGGCGTTCCTCAAGGGTCTCAAGCAGGTCGACGGCTGGCAGGGCATGCCGCTGACCAAGGCCGCCCAGACCGTACAGGTGTCGGCCTACCCGTTCCACTACGCCCAGTGGGAGACCCAGGCCGCCGACCTCGTCGCCGAGCACTGGAACAACTGACAACCGAAGTCTTTCCTCGACAGGGGGAACCAAGCCGCTGGCCGGCACCCGAACCCGGGTGCCGGCCAGCGGCGTCTCCACGCCCGGCCGGCGCTCCCGACGGGGGCACCGGCCGGCCGCGTACCGGATCAGACGCGGAAGCCCGCGGCGCGGGCCGCCTCCCGCTCGCGGCGGCGGTCGGCGCGGCGGCGACGGAACCCGAAGCCGACCAGCGCCAGGCCCAGCAGGAACGCCAGAACGAGAGCCGGCAGGACGATGGCGACCACCGACATCACCACGCTGGTGGCGTCCTCGGCGGTGCTCGCGACCGGCGCACCGACCCCGCCCGTCGTCGCGTTGACGACCGGCCGAACCGCGGACTTGAGCAGGTGAACGCCGAGCGCGATGAGGACGCCGGTCACCACCGGCACCCACTGGTTCGATGAGAAGAAGCTCGCCGGGTCGCTCACCGTCACCGTCTCGGAACTCGCGCCGGCCCCGAACGCCAGACCGCCCGCGGTCGGCCGGACCACGGTCTGGACGACGTCGTTGACGTGGTCGACCACCGGGACCTTGTCGGCCACCACCTCGATCGCGAGCAGCACCGCCAGGATGGTGAGCACCCAGCCGTTGCCGAGCCACTGCCACCCCGAGGGCAGGTCGATCAGGCTGGTGTAGCGGGCCAGCAGACCCATGGTGAGCAGGGGGATGTACGCGTTCAGCCCCGCCGAGGCGGCGAGGCCGGTACCGGTGAGCACTTCGAGCACCGTTTCAGCATCGCACCGGCACGCCAGTGGCGCTCGCTGCGTCGGCGGCGGGCGGCGGACGGGAAACCTCGCTCGCCCCGGGGTTGCCCGACAGCCTCCGGGCCGGCCCTCCGCTACCCTCGTCGGGTGCGGTTGGTGATTGCGAAGTGCTCGGTGGACTATGTCGGACGGCTCTCGGCCCACCTGCCGCCGGCCACCCGGCTGCTGATGGTGAAGGCGGACGGGTCGGTGTCGATCCACGCCGACGACCGGGCGTACAAGCCGCTGAACTGGATGAGCCCGCCGTGCCGGCTGGAGGAGGCGCCGGGCGTCTGGCGGGTGGTCAACAAGGCCGGCGAGGAGCTGCGGATCACCCTGGAGGAGGTCTTCCAGGACACGTCGTACGACCTGGGGGTCGACCCGGGGCTGCGCAAGGACGGCGTGGAGGCGCACCTGCAGGAGTTGCTGGCGGCCAACCCGGAGACGCTGGGCGAGGGCTTCACGCTGGTGCGCCGGGAGTACATGACGGCGATCGGGCCGGTCGACCTGCTCTGCCGGGACGCCAGCAACGCGGCCGTCGCCGTCGAGGTGAAGCGCCGCGGTGAGATCGACGGCGTGGAGCAGCTCACCCGCTACCTGGAGCTGATGAACCGGGATCCGCTGCTCGCACCGGTCAGCGGCGTCTTCGTGGCACAGGAGATCAAGCCTCAGGCGCGCGTTCTCGCGACCGACCGCGGCATCCGCTGCGTGGTCGTCGACTACGACAAGCTCCGCGGCATCGAACGCGACGAGCTGACCCTCTTCTGAGCCGGCGGCTCAGCGGCCGTACATCATCTTGATGACCTTGACCAGGCGGGCGACGTCGGCGTCGGTGCGGTCGAAGGTCATCGCCGGCAGCAGCGACCGGGCCCGGCGGCGGGTGATGGCCTTGGCCCGCGCGAACTCGCGCAGCCCGTCCTCCCCGTGGATGCGCCCGAAGCCGGAGTCGCCCACCCCGCCGAAGGGCAGGGTGGACATCCCGGCGAAGGTCAGGGCCGAGTTCACCGAGGCCATCCCGGAGCGCAGGCGGCGCGCGAGCGCCACGGCCCGCCGCCGGCCGAAGACCGAACCCCCCAGGCCGTACGGGAGGGCGTTGGCGAGCGTCACCGCCTCGTCGGCGTCGCGTACGCGGTTGATGGTCAGCGTCGGGCCGAAGGTCTCCTCGCGGACGGCGGCCGAGTCCTCGGGGACGTCCACCAGGACGGTCGGCCGGACGTAGGGCGGTTGCACGGCCTCGGCGCCGCCGAGCACCGCGCGACCACCCCGGGCCAGCGCGTCGTCGATGTGCCGGCGGATCACGTCGAGCTGGCTCGGCATGGTGATCGGCCCGATGTCCGCGCCGTCGGCGCCGACGGTGAGCCGGCCGGCCCGCTGGACCACCTTGTCGACGAAGGCGTCGAAGACCGGCTCGACGGCGTACACCCGCTCGATGCCGATGCAGGTCTGGCCGGCGTTGGTGAGCGAGCCCCACACCGCCGCGTCGGCGGCGGCGTCCAGGTCGGCGTCGGCGTCGACGATCATCGCGTCCTTGCCACCCGCCTCGATCAGGACGGGGGTGAGCGACTCCGCGCAGGCGGCCATCACCTTCCTGCCGGTGGCGGTCGAGCCGGTGAAGGCGACCTTGTCCACACCGGACCGGCACAGCGCCGCGCCGACGTCGCCGAGCCCGTGCACCGCGCTGAACACCGGCTGCTCGTCGACGACCTCGGCGAACGTGTCGACCAGCCACTGCCCGACGGCCGGCGTGTACTCGCTGGGCTTGAGCACGACGGTGTTGCCGGCGGCCAGCGCGTACGCGACGGAGCCGATCGGGGTGAAGACGGGGTAGTTCCACGGGCCGATCACGCCCACCACGCCGTGCGGCTGGTACTCCAGGTGGGCGGAGAACTCCGCCAGCACCAGTCGGGACCGTACCCGGCGCGGCCCGAGCACCCGCCGGGCGTTGCGGGCGGCCCAGTCGACGTGCTCGACGGCGGTGACGATCTCGACGATCGCGTCGGCGAGCGGCTTGCCACCCTCGACGTGCACCAGCTCGGCGAGCTCTTCGATCCGCTTGGCGAGCAGCGCGCGCCAGCGCAGCAGCCGCTCCCGGCGACCGGTGAAGCCCAGCCCGGCCCACCAGGGGGCCGCGGCGCGGGCGCGGGCAACCGTCGCCTCGACATCCGCCACGCTGGCGACGGGCAGGCGCCCGGCCTCCGCGCCGGTCGCCGGGCTCGTCGACACGAGCCGCCCGTCCTCGATGATCGGGGTCCCCGGGACATGCACAGCCGTCATGGCGGAAGTCTAGACCCGAGGATTACTCGCCGGTAGGGGTCGTGCGGGGTGGTGACGCCGGCGGCACCGAGCCGTTGAACGGAGCGGGCACCTGACCCGTGTCACGGGGCGGGGCCGCGACGGGTGAGGTGCACATCCCTCGATACCGGACATCGGAGACCGAAAAACGGAACACGAGGTGTCCGGCTGGCGACAGGGAGATGGCCGCCCGGGCGGTGAAGACGACTACCGTGTGGTGGCAGGCTGACGCGTGGGGTGACCGTGCGGGGTGGAGGGCGGACTGTCCATGGAGGAGCATCCGGAGTTTCTGCCGTTGTTGACGGTGGCCGGCGGGCCGATGCGGGGGCTGAGCTTCCGGCTCGGGCGGGGCCGGCTGGTGATCGGACGGGCGCCGACGGCGGACGTCGTCCTGACCGACGCGCACCTGAGCCGACGGCACGCCGAGATGTGGCTCGCTCCGGAGGGAGCATCGGTGGCCGACCTCGGGTCGACCAACGGCACCTGGCTCAACGACCGGCGGATCATCGGGGTGGAACGGCTCGCCGACGGCGACGTGATCCGGATCGGCCGTACCGAACTCCGGGTCTACGACCCGGGGGTGGCGCTGACCGACCCGGTCGGGCTGACCTTCGGCCTGGCGCGCCGGGACCACCGGCCGACCCTCCCGCTGCCGATCGCCACTCCGGAGCGTCCGGTCGCTCCCGAACTGCCGGCCGCGGCGCAGCCGGTGGCCGCCGTCCCGGAGCCGGCCGACGCCGTGCCCGCCTGAGCAGCGGCGGAACCCGGTTGGCCGGGTGAGGACGCCACACGTCCGACGACCGCGTCATGTCGGTGCGGCCCATGGACGGGCGGGTGGACGGCCTGGCAGCATGCCGCGGATGGAGAGCCAGCAGCAGGTCGTCACGGCGAACGGGATCACCCAGGCGGTGCGGGTGGCCGGGCCGCCGGACGGCGTACCGGTGCTGCTGATCCACGGCAACTGCTCGTCCGCCCTCTTCTGGGAGCCCCTGGTGCGCCGGCTGCCGGGCAACCTGCGGGTCATCGCGCCGGACCTGCGCGGCTACGGGGACACCGACACCGCGCCGGTCGACGCGACGCGAGGGCTGGCCGACCTCGCGGACGACGTCGCCGCCCTGCTCGACCACGGGTCACTCCTGCCGGCCGGCGCGCGGCCGGTGGTCGTCGTCGGGCACTCGCTGGGCGCGGGAGTGGCCATGCGGCTGCTGGTCGACCACCCCGACCGGGTGGCCGGGCTGCTGCTGGAGGCACCCGTCTCGCCGTACGGCTTCGGCGGCACCCGCGACCTCGACGGCACCCCGACCACGCCCGACTTCGCGGGCACGGGTGCCGGCACCGCCAACTCGGACTTCGTCCGCCGGCTGGCCGGCAAGGACCGCGGCGACGACGCCCCGACCAGCCCGCGGGCGGTACTACGCAGCGCGTACGTCGCCGATCCCGCCTCGCTCGGCGACGACGAGGAGCTGCTGCTGGACACCGTCCTGTCCACCGCCACCGGCGAGGACAACTACCCGGGAACCGCCGAGCCGTCCACCAACTGGCCGGGGACCGCCCCCGGCCGGCGCGGAGTACTGAACGCCCTGGCACCGGCGTACTTCCGGATCGCCGACGAACTGGTCGCCGTCCCCGGGAAGCCGCCGGTCACCTGGGTACGCGGCGACGCCGACGTGATCGTCTCGGACACCTCGCTGTTCGACCTGGCGCACCTGGGAGCGCTGGGCGTGGTGCCCGGCTGGCCGGGGGAGGCGGACTGCCCGCCGCAGCCGATGGTCGGGCAGACCCGGGCGGTGCTGGAGCGGTACGTGGCGGCCGGCGGCGCGTACCGGGAGGTGGTGCTGCCCGGCTGCGGCCACAGCCCGCACATCGAGCGGCCGGCCGAGTTCGTCGCCGAACTGCTCGCCCTGGTCGACCGCCGGCGCTGACGCCCACCGTCCGTGATCGGCGGCGACGGCCGCGCCGAGGCGACCGGAGAGCGACCGGAGAGCGGCCGGCGGCGCCGCCCGGAACCGGCCGGCACGGCCGGCGTCCATCGACGGCGGCGGAGCCGTGAAATATCCCACGGCGTCTCGACAACCATGCGTCACGTGGCAGACTCCGCTTAACTTAGCGGCCGTTCATGTCGGCTGCGCGGAGCGAACCAGGGGAGGCCGGTCGTGGCGCGCGAGTTCACCAGTGTGGGTGTGGTGGGTCTGGGCACCATGGGTGCCGGCATCGTCGAGGTCTTCGCCCGCAACGGCATCGACGTCGTCGCGGTCGAGGTGTCCGAGACCGCGCTGGAGCGCGGCCGGGTCACCCTGACCGGCTCGACCGACCGGGCGGTGGCCAAGGGCAAGCTGGCGGAGGCCGACCGCGACGCCCTGCTGGCCCGGGTCAACTGGCAGGTCGGGCTGGACGCGCTGCGCTCGGTCGACCTGGTGATCGAGGCCGTCCCCGAGCACCTGGACCTGAAGCAGCGGATCTTCGCCGAGCTGGACCGCGTCTGCAAGCCGGAGACCATCCTCGCGACCAACACCTCGTCGCTCTCGGTCACCGAGATCTCGGTGGCGACCACGCGCCCCAACCAGGTCATCGGCATCCACTTCTTCAACCCGGCACCGGTCATGAAGCTGGTCGAGATCGTCCGCACCGTCGTCACCTCGTCGGAGGTGGTCGCCGACGTGGAGGCGCTCTGCGAGCGGCTGGGCAAGGTCGACGTGACGATCAGCGACCGGGCCGGGTTCATCGCCAACGCGCTGCTCTTCGGCTACCTCAACCACGCCGTCAGCATGCTGGAGTCGCGGTACGCCACCCGCGAGGACATCGACGCCGCGATGAAGCTCGGCTGCGGCCTGCCGATGGGGCCGCTCGCGCTGATGGACCTGATCGGCCTGGACACCGCGTACGAGATCCTCGACACGATGTACCGGCGCGGCGGCCGGGACCGCCGGCACGCCCCGGTGCCGCTGATCAAGCAGATGGTCACCGCGGGGCTGCTCGGCCGCAAGTCCGGCCGCGGTTTCTACACCTACGAGCGGCCGGGCTCGCCGGTGGTCGTACCCGACGAGCAGACGCCCGTGACCACGGAGTCGGCGCTCGCCGACGGCGCCCGCGGCACCGCGAAGGTCGGCGTGGTGGGCTCCGGCACGATGGCCACCGGCATCATCGAGGTGTTCGCCAAGGCCGGGTACGAGGTCGTCTCGGTGACCCGGGGCGCGGAGAAGTCCGCCAAGGTCTTCGAGGCGGTCAAGACCTCGCTCAACAAGGGTGTCGTGCGTGGCAAGCTCAGCGAGGCCCACCGGGACGCCGCCCTGGGCCGGATCACCTGGTCGGCCACCCTGGAGCACCTGGCCGACGTCGACCTGGTGGTCGAGGCCGTCGTCGAGGAACTCAGCGTCAAGAAGGCGCTGTTCGCCAGCCTGGACGAGATCTGCAAGCCGGGCGTGGTGCTGGCCACCACCACCTCGTCGCTGCCGGTGATCGACGTGGCGATGGCCACCCAGCGGCCGGCCGACGTGGTGGGCCTGCACTTCTTCAACCCCGCGCCGATCATGCCGCTGGTGGAGATCGTGCAGACCATCCGCACCTCGCCGGAGACCACCGCCACCGCCAAGGCGGTCTGCGCGAAGCTGGGCAAGACCGGCGTCGTCTGCGGGGACCGGTCCGGGTTCATCGTCAACGCGCTGCTCTTCCCGTACCTGAACGACGCGGTGAAGATGCTGGAGGCCAGCTACTCGACGGCCGACGACATCGACCACGCGATGAAGCTGGGCTGCGGCTACCCGATGGGCCCGTTCGAGCTGCTCGACGTGGTGGGCCTGGACGTGTCGCTGGCCATCCAGCGGGAGCTGTACCTGGAGCTGCGCGAGCCCGGTTTCGCGCCCGCACCGCTGCTGGAGCACCTGGTCACCGCCGGGTACCTCGGCCGCAAGACCGGCCGCGGCTTCCGCGACCACACCCGCCGCTGAGGTGTAAGGAAGGGCCCCCTGTTAACGCCTGGTGTAGGTGAAGGTGCCCTTCTTAACACCGCAGCGCGCCGGCCGGTGAGCGGGCCGCCGCCGGCCCGGCCGTACGCTGGGATGCGTGAGTCCCCGTCGCAACCGACCCCGCCGTGACGAGACCGCACACCTGGACTCCGAGCGGGTACGCCAGGGCGTCGCGTCGGTCCAGCAGTGGCGGGACGGCGACTGGCAGGTTCGGGGCATCAGCGGCGGGGCGTCGGTCAAGACGTACCGTTGCCCCGGCTGCGACCAGGAGATCCGGCCGGGCGTGGCGCACGTCGTGGCCTGGCCGGCGGACGGGCGGGGCGACCTGACCGACCGCCGGCACTGGCACAGCGGCTGCTGGCGGGCCCGGGACCGGCGTTCGCCGGTCGTGCAGCGCGGTCGCAGCGCGCCCCGCCACGGGTGAGCGGGCGATCTGGATCACCGTGTTTCCGCCCGGACGGGCGGCCGCGCCGGTGGCGCGGGAGACTGGACGGGTGAGCACACCCATCCGCGCCTCGTCGATCCTGCCCGGCCGCCGGGAGGAGATCGAGCTGCACACCGCCGACGGCCTGCGCCTGGTCGGTGAGCTGGCCCGCCCGGCCGACCGCGAGCCGGTGGCGACGCTCGTCTGCCTCCACCCGCTGCCCACGCACGGCGGGATGATGGACAGCCACATCTTCCGCAAGGCCGCCTGGCGTCTGCCGGCCCTGGCCGACCTGGCGGTGCTGCGGTTCAACACCCGGGGCACCAGCAGCGTGCGCGGCACCAGCGAGGGCGCCTTCGACAACGCCGTCGGCGAGCGGTACGACGTCGCCGCGGCCATCGAGTACGCGGAGTTCCACGAGCTGCCCGACATCTGGCTGCTGGGCTGGTCGTTCGGCACCGACCTGACCCTCAAGCACGGCTGCGACCCGGCGGTGACCGGAGCGATCCTGCTCTCCCCGCCGCTGCGGTACTCCACCGCGGAGGACCTGGCCCGGTGGGCCGGCGCCGGCAAGCCGCTCACCGCGCTGGTCCCGGAGTTCGACGACTACCTGCGGCCCGACGAGGCCCGCGAGCGGTTCGGGGCCGTGCCGCAGGCCGAGGTGGTCGGCGTGCCCGGTGCCAAGCACCTCTGGGTCGGCGACGCCGAGACCGTGCTCGACGAGATCGTCCGGCGGGTCAACCCGGCCGTGCCGGTGCCGCTGCCGACCACCTGGGACGGCCCGATGGAGACGGGCGACGTCAGCGCGTACGCCGACCGCACCGTCGCCGCCTTCGCGGACCGTCCGGTGCCCCGCCCGGAGACCGGCACCGACTGACGACCCACGCTGGCGGCCGAACCGGGGACAGCGCCTCCGGCAGCCGCTGTCGATCGGCTCAGCGCCGGTCCTGGCGGGGGAGGACCACCTCCCGCAGGACCAACTGGATCGCCGCGACCGTCGGGATCGCGATGAGGGCTCCGATCACGCCCACCAGCGCGACCCCGAGCAGCGCGGCGACCAGGGCGGCCACCTCGTTGACCTGAACCGACCGGCGCATGATCTTCGGGTAGATCAGGTAGTTCTCCAACTGCTGGTAGATCAGGAAGAAGACCGCGCAGGCGATCCCCACCGGGAGGCCGGTGGCGAAGCCGACCACGGTCACGATCACCGCGCCGAGGGTGGCGCCGATCTGCGGGATCAGGTCGGTCACCGCCACCACCACGGCCAACGCAAACGGGTACGGCAGCCCCACGATCAACGCGAACACGAACGTGGACGTCCCGGCGAGCACCGCGATGGCGAGCGCGCCGACGATGTAGGCGCCGACCTTCGTGATGATCTCGTCGCCGATGAGCTGGACCCGCTGCCGACGGGACCGGGGCACCAGCGCGTACGCGAGTGCCCGCAGCCGGTTGAAGTACGCCAGGAAGTAGATGGTGAGCACCAGCACGGTCAGCGTCCGGAAGACGGTGCCGAAGATGAGCTGGGCGCCACCGAGCACCCCGCCGAGCGCCCGCCCCACCACGTCGGCGCTCGCGGCGTTCCGCACCCGCTCCATCAGGCCGTACCGCTCGACGAGTTCGTTGATCGTCTCGTTGCGCCGCAGCGACTCCAGGTAGCTCGGGAACTGCTCGACGAACTGGCCGGACTGGGTGACGACCGGCGGCACCAGGGCGAACACGCCACCGCAGAGCAGCAGCAGGACGGTCAGGGCGACCACCGTCACCGCGAGGCCGTGCGGCAGCCCGAGCAGGCGCAGCCGCGCCACCGCCGGGTACAACCCGACCGCGAGGAAGAGGGCGATCACCACCAGGACGAGGACGCCGGCGGCGTTGCGCAGCCCCAGGAAGAGCGCGTACGCCAGCAGCACGCCGAGCCCGCCGGTGAAGCCGACCAGGAAGCTGCTGCGCCGCAACGGCCGCCCCGGTGTGCCGAACCGTCCCGAGCCGTTGTCCGGCGGGGCGTCGTCCGGAGCGTCCGAACCGGTGGGCGCGGAGCCGCCGGCGCGCGTTGCGCCCGGGTCGTCGTCCGGGCCGGGGCCGTCCGGCAGCGTCGGGCCGGGGTCGTCCGGGCCGGGGCTGGGGTCGGGGCCGGGGCTGGGCCCGGGGCCGGGGCCGGGGCTGGGGCTGGGCCCGGGCCCGGGGCCGGGGCCGGGGCCTGGGCCTGGGTCGGAGTGCGGCGGGTCGTCGGGCCCGGACCGGGCGTTCGGGTCGGTGACGCCGTCCGGCCCCGGCGGCCGACGATCGGGGCGGTCGGCCGGCTCGTGCGACCCCGGTTCGCGCTCTGCCACCGGACCTCCCGAGGATCAGGCTCCGGCGACCGCCGGAGAACCCCGACACCGGCCCGCGACTGCGGGTCCCACCGGGAGCGTAGCCGCCCCGGCCGGCCGGCAGCAGATCGTGGCGCGCCCGGCCTCCCCGGGGACCGGCCCGTCCGGGCCGGTCAGTCCTTCTCGACGACGACCTTGCTCGGCTTGGCGCCGCGCTCGTCGGTGGTCGGCTTCGCGGGGCGGTTGCCGTTCTCACCGGCGCTGGTGATCTTCGCGCGTGCGGCGTCCCGGCCGCCCTCGCCCGGCACGGCCGCGACGGTCGGTTCGCCGTCCACCCCGGCGCTGGCGGTGCCGCCGCCGTCCTTGGTGGTCACCGACGCCACCTTGTCCCGGTCCGGTGCTCCGGTGGTCGGCTCCATCCGCCCACGGGCGGGCTGGCCGGCCTCGGCCGGCTCGACCTTGCCGGCGTCCGACCGGCCCCGGTCAGCCGCCTCCGGCTGCGACGTCGAGATGCCCCGCACGTCGGTGGGCGACGTCGTGGCGGCCCCGGCACGCGCTACCGCCGCAGAGCCCTTCGCGGAACCCGCACCGTCACCGGTGACCGGTGCCGCGGACCCCTTCGCCGGCCCCGCACCGTTGCCGGTGACCGGCGCCGCGGTGGCCTTCGCCGGGCCCGCACCGTCGCCGGAGACCGGCGTCGGGGGCCGGACCGTGACCGCCGCCGTCACGCCGTCGGAGCCGGGCCTCCCGGCGCCGGTCGGTGCGCCCGACAGCTCCAGCCGTAGCTCGGTCACCTGCCGCTGCAGCTCGTCGGACTCCTGCCGCGAACGCCAGGTCTCCTGCCGCAGGTCGGCGAGCTGCTGCTGGGCCTGGGCGATCTCCAGCATCACCTGCGCGAGCTGCTGGCGGCCGGCCGCCGCCTCCTGCTGCGTGGCGGCGAGGTGCTGCTGCGTGGTGGCCAGGGCCTGCTGGGTCGTGGCCGCGTACTCCTCGAACTGCCGCCGGGACGTCGCGACGTGCTCGTCGGCCGTGCGCCGCTTCTCGGTGGCCTCCGCCTCGGCCCGGCTGAGCAGCGCCGTCGCCTCCTCCTCAGCCTCGCGGCGCATGGTCAGGGCGTCCTGCTCGGCGGCCTGGCGGATGTCGGCGGCCGCACCCTCGATCTCGTTCTTCAGGGCGGTGTACCGCGACTCCAGCTCGGCGCGCCGGGTCTCGAAGCCGGACTCCAGCTCGGCGCTGCGCGTCTCGAAGCCCGACTCCAGCTCGGTGCGGCGGGCCGTGAAGCCGGACTCCAGCTCCTGCTGGCGCGACCGGTGCTGCTTCTCCAGCTCGACCTGCCGCGTCTTGTACTGCTTCTCCAGCGCGTCGCGGCGCTCGGCGAACTCGTGGTCGGCGGCGGCACGCCGCTGGCTCAGCTCGCGGTCGGCCGCCTCGCGTCGGCTGTTGACCTCCTTCTCCACGCCGGCCCGCCAGGCCCCCAGCTCCTGCTGCGTCTGGGCGCGGGCGTGCTGCACGTACGCCTCGGTCTCGGTGCGCATCCGCTGGACGTACGCGTCGGTCTCCGCGCGCTGGCGCTTCGCGGCCTCCGCCGCCTGCGTGGTGAGCCGCTCCGCCTCCTGGCGGGCCTTGTTGCGGGTGGCCCGGCCGGCGGTGCTGGCGTCGTCGATGATCTGCTTGGCCTCCTGCTGGGCCTTGGCGTGGGTGGCCCGGCTCGCCTCGGTGGCCTGCTCGACGAGGCGCTTGGCCTCCTGCTGCGCCTTGGCGTGCACCTCCTTCGCGGCCTCGCGCAGCTCCGTCGCCTCCTGCTGGGCCTTGGCGTGCGTCTCCTTCGCGGCCTCGCGCAGCTTCGTCGCCTCCTGCTGGGCCCGCGTGTGGATCTCCTTCGCGGTGTCCCGCAGATGGGTCGCCTCCTGCTGGGCCTTCGCGAGCGCCTCCTGCGCGGCCTTGCGCAGCCGGGCCGCCTCCTCGGTGGCGGCCTTGACCGCGGCGTCCGCCTCGGCCCTGCGGGCGGCGGTCTGCCGGTCCTCCTCGGCGCGCCGGGCGGCGAGCGCGATCTCGAAGTCCTTGAGGGCCTTGGCCGCCTGTTCCCGCGCCTCGTCGATGATGTGCTCGGCGGCCGCCCGACGGGCCTCGATCTCCTCGTTGGCGGCGGCGAGGATGTCCTCGGCCTGCTCCTCGGCCAGGGTCAGGATCTGCTCGACCCGCGGGCCGAGGTGGCGGAACGCGGCGCGGTCGACGACGCCGACCTGTTTGCGTACCTGGGCGAGATCCCGCTGGAGCACCTCGACCTGGCCGGCAAGCTTGTGGATCTGGGTGTAGGCCTGTTCCCGTTCGGCGGTCAGGGTGGCGATCTCGTGCTCGGCGCGAGCGACGTACCGGTCGACCTGTCGTTTCTCGTACCCCCGCAGCGCGGACTCGAAGCTGGGCTCCGTGGTCACATCCCCGCCGAGAGCGAACAGTTCCTCGCCGTGCGACATGCCCCCATCCTCACACGCAACGGCCCCTCCTGGGGCGATACGGACGCGTCGGATAGGAGCGGCTTCACCGCGCCGGTTTCACCTGTTGGGAAACGCGTAACGGCGCGGGGTGGCACCGGTCACCCGGTGTCACCCCGCGCCGTAGATCATGCCCCGGTCGGGCCGGTCAGCTGGACGCCTCGGCGGTCGCCCGCGCCTCCGTACCCTCGGTCTTCGCCTCCGGCTTCGCGGCCGGAACGCCCGGCACGATGCCGGCGAGCCCGGACAGCATCTGACCGAGCTGGGACGTGACGGCGTCCTTCTGGCGGGTCAGGTCCTCGACCTCGCGGCGCGCCGCCTGCGTGGTGAGCTCGGCCTCCGTGCGGGCCTCGGTCAGCAGGCGCTGCGCCTCGGCCTTCGCCTCGCTGAGGGTCTTCTCGGCGTGCGCCCTCGCCTTCTCCACCGTCTCGGTGGCGGTGCGCTCCGACTCGACCCGGCGGGCCTCGGCCCGCTGCTCGATCTCCTTGGCCCGCTCCTGCGCGGCCCGCGCCCGCTGCTCCGCCTCGCTGACCAGCTTCTGGGTCTGCGCGACCTGGGTGGCGTGCCGCTCCGACTCCTCACGCTCGGCCTTCTCGCGGCGCTCGGCGAGCTGCAGCTCCAGGGCCTGCAGGTCCTTGTCGCGCTTGTCCCGCGCGTCGGTGAGGAGCTTGGTCGCCTCGGCGCGCTTCTCCTCGGCCTCGCGGGCGGCCTTCGCCCGCTGCTGGGTGATCTCCCGCTCGGCCGTCGCGCGGAGCGTGGCCACCTCCCGCTCGACCGTCGACTTCAGCTCGGCGACCTCGTGCGCGGTGACCGTGCGCAGCTGCTTGGTCTCCCGCTCGGCGTCGGCGCGCAGCGTCTCGGCCTCGCGGCGGGCCTGGACGCGGACCTCGGCCGCCTCCCGCTCGGCGGCGGTGCGGACGTTGCCCGCCTCGCGCTCCGCGGTGGCCTTCATCGCCGCCGCCTCGGCGCGCGCCTTGTCGGTGATCTCCCGCGCCTCGAGGCGGGCGGCGGAGAGGATGCCCTCGGACTCCCGCTTGGCGTCGTTGCGGTGGTCGTTGGCCTGCTCCTCGGCGAGCCGGAGGATCTGCTCGACGCGGGTGCCCAGGCCGGAGAGGGTCGGCCGGCTGTTCTCCTCGAGCTGCTTGTTGGTCTCGGTGAGCTTCTGCTCCAGGGCGCCCATGCGCTGCTCGGCCTGGCGAAGCCGGCGCTGGGCGTCGTTCATCCGCTGCTCGGCCTCGGCCCGCGCCTGCTCCGACTGGGTCAGTGCGGCGGTCAGCCGGCCGATGAAGTCGTCCACCTGGCCGGTGTTGTAACCGCGGAGGCCGACAGTGAAATCGGGCTGGGTGTTCGCGTTATCGAAGAACGCAAGAGGGGAGGACTGTTGCTGGGGCATTGGGACATACTGGCAGACGCCCCGGGGTCCTTCGCAAGAGCGTCCGCGAGCTTTCGTGTCCTCTTTACATGGTCAACTCGGTGGCGTCCGGAGGGGCCGGACCGGCCGGCGATCTTGGCAGCTCCCGGCCGCGGCGGAGATCCTGCGGCGGGGCACGGAAAAGGGCCGCGGAGAAGACCCCGCGGCCCTTTCTCGTCGTGACCTCGTACCACTCGAATGGCGGCCGGCGCGGCCGGTGGAAAGGCAATCACCGGTCACCGCAATGGTCGCCGGCGCCTCGTCCGTACGGTCAGTGGCCGCGGAACCGGTTGATGCGCTCTTCGTGCCGCGCGCGGAACTCCGGGTCGCGGACGCCGAGCCCGTCGGCCGGGGCGAGGCAGCGGACGCCGACCTTGCCCTGGTGCGCGTTGCGGTGCACCTCGTACGCGGCCTGGCCGGTCTGCTCCATCGCGTACGTCTTCGAGACGGTGGGGTGGATCTTGCCGAGCGCGATGAGTCGGTTCGCCTCCCACGCCTCCTTGTAGTTGGCGAAGTGGCTGCCGACGATCCGCTTCAGGTGCATCCACAGGTAGCGGTTGTCGTACTGGTGCTGGTAGCCGCTGGTCGAGGCGCAGGTGA
The DNA here is from genome assembly GCF_009707425.1 of Micromonospora sp. WMMC415. GTDB lineage: Bacteria > Actinomycetota > Actinomycetes > Mycobacteriales > Micromonosporaceae > Micromonospora. Next base: position 2,042,676 of record NZ_CP046104.1, read on the forward strand.
CGATCGTGCCACCCTTCTTGGTCACGTAGACGCTGGCGCCGAAGGTCTCCCGGCCCGGGTGCTCGAAGACGATGTCCGGGTCCTCACCGCCGGTCAGTTCCCGGATCCGCTCGCCGAAGCGGCGCCACTCGTCCTGGTCCTGGGTCTGCTCGTCCTTCCAAAACCGGAAGCCCTCGGCGGCTCGGTCGATGACCAGCTCGGCGCCCATCTTCCGGCACAGCTCCGCCTTGTCCGGCGAGGAGACCACGCAGACCGGGATGGCGCCGCCGTTCAGCGCCATCTGGGTGGCGTAGCTGCCGAGGCCGCCGGAGGCGCCCCAGATCAGGACGACGTCGCCCTGCTTCATGTTGGCGCCGTGGTGGGAGACGAGCTGCCGGTACGCGGTGGAGTTGACCAGGCCCGGGCTCGCCGCCTCCTCCCAGCTCAGGTGACGCGGCTTCGGCATGAGCTGGTTGGCCTTGACCACGGCCAGCTCGGCGAGGCCGCCGAAGTTGGTCTCGAAGCCCCAGATCCGCTGCTGCGGGTCGAGCATCGTGTCGTCGTGACCGGCCGCGTCCTCCAGCTCCACCGAGAGGCAGTGCGCGACGACCTCGTCGCCCGCCTTCCACCGGGTCACGCCCGGGCCGGTCCGCAGGACGACGCCGGCCGCGTCCGAGCCGACCACGTGGTACGGGAGGTCGTGCCGCTTGGTGAGCTCGGAGAGCCGGCCGTAGCGCTGGAGGAACTTGAAGGTCGACACCGGCTCGAAGATGCTGGTCCAGACGGTGTTGTAGTTGATCGCGCTCGCCATCACGGCGACCAGCGCCTCACCGGGGCCGAGCTCCGGGGTGGGCACCTCCTGCACGTGCAGCGCCTTGCGTGGGTCCTTGTCCCGGGACGTCATCCCGTCGAACATCCGCGCCTCGTCGGCGCGCACGACGACGCCCCGGTAGGACTCCGGTACCGGAAGTCCGGCGACGCCGGCCAGCTCGCGCTCCGGTTGCGCCGAGCCCTCCGCCGCCATGATCGCTTCGAGGATGTCCTGCACGTCGACCTCCCGTTCGTCCGCACCCGCGCGTCGCGGGCACGGGTGCTGCCATCGTCGGCGCCGGTGCGGCCGCTCCACCATGTCGGCATCCGACACATCCGGCACCGGCCGCGCTGCTGTGGGGCCGGACGTTACTGAACGGTAGCTAGAGTCGGAAGTCCTCTGTGAAAAACCGCATCGGCCGATGCGTGAAGCTGCCCGGGTGAGCGGTGAACCGCGCAGCGCCGTGCTCGGCGGGGTGTTAAGAGGTCGCGCAGATAGGTGGGTTTCATGGTCGGCGGGTGGGGCGGGTGTCCCACCGGTACAGGATCCACGCCTGACGGATGAGGCTACGGATGGTGATGACGGCGTCGGCAAGGTCGAAGTAGGCGTTGATCACGTCTTCTTTGCGTTCGTAGCAGCGTTGTAGCCGGTTGAAGGCGTTGTGCCAGGCGTTCGTGCGCTCGACGTGCCACCGCTGGGTGGCCTGGACCGGGGCTTTGACGCCCTTGCGGGCGATCTCGCCGGTCAGCCTGCGGGCGGTGAGCAGGTCGCGGGTCTTCTGGGAGTCGTACCCGGCGTCCAGGTGCACGGTGATGGTGCCGGGCAGCGGGCCGAGGTCGTCGAGCCGGTCCAGGGTGGATTCCAGCAGCGGGGAGTCGTGGCGGTTGGCGCCGGCCAGGACGCGGCCCAGTGGGATGCCGCGGGCGTCGACCATGACCGAACGTTTCATGCCTTGCTTGCCGCGGTCGACCGGTGAACGGCCAGCGACCTCGCCACCGCCGGGCGCCTTGGTGATGCACCCATCGACGGCAAGGTCGTCCAGCAGCAGCCCGACGAGACGGTCGTAGGCGTTCAGCGCGATCGTCTTGAGCTGGGCGAACACGCCCAGGCGGATCCACTCGTCACGGCGGTTGCGGATCGTGGTGGCCGAGCAGGTCGAGTCGGCGATGCCCTGGTAGGAGCAGCCGAACCGCAGCACCTGCAGCAACTTGTCGAACACGATCCGGTCGGCGACCCGCCGGCGGTGACAGCCCAACGGATGGGTGGGATCGGTAGCGGGGCGGGGTGGCAGCAGCGCGGCGAACTGGTCCCACAAGGGGTCGCTCAGCCATGATGGGACAGCGGGCACAGGCGTTCCAGTGATCACTAGGCGTAGGAACCTTCATGATCACTGACGCCTGTGCCCACCTCCTACCCGGCTCATCCCCGCCGACCTATTTGCGCGCCCTCTAAGAGGGGCCCCCTGCTATGCACGAGGCGTTAACAAGGGGCCCTTCCTTTCAGGCGGGTTCGACCAGCTCGACCAGGACGTTGCCGGCGTCCTTGGGGTGGACGAAGTTGATCCGGGAGTTCGCGGTGCCCCGCTTCGGCTCCTCGTACAACAGCCGGACGCCGCGCTCGCGCAGCTTCGCGCAGGCGACGTCGATGTCGGCCACGGTGTACGCCACCTGCTGCACCCCGGGCCCGTTGCGGTCGAGGAACCGCCCGATGGTGCTCTCCGGGCTCAGCGGGGCGAGCAGCTGCACGCAGCCGCCCTCGGTGGTCGGGCCGACCGCCAGCATCGCCTCGCGGACGCCCTGCTCCTCGTTGGTCTCGGTGTGCACGCAGCGCATCCCGAAGGTGCGCTGGTAGAAGTCGATCGCGGCGTCCAGGTCGGGGACGGCGACGCCGACGTGGTCGATGCGGCGCAGCCCGATGTCTGTGATGTAGTCCGCAGCGGACTCGACGGGGGAGTTCTCAGCCATGGCGCTAGTCTGGCCGAACAATCGTTAAGGCGTACAGGTCGGCACCCCCCTCGGAGGCAGGTATGGCTTCGGTGATCGTCAGCGGCGCGCGGACCCCCATGGGGCGCCTGCTGGGCAACCTCAAGGACCTCCCCGCGACCAGGCTCGGCGGCATCGCCATCAAGGCGGCGCTGGAGCGCGCCGGCGTCGCCCCCGAGCAGGTCCAGTACGTGATCATGGGGCAGGTGCTCCAGGCCGGCGCCGGCCAGATTCCGGCCCGCCAGGCGGCCGTCGAGGCGGGCATCCCGATGTCCGTGCCGGCCCTCACCATCAACAAGGTGTGCCTCTCCGGCCTGGACGCGATCGCGCTGGCCGACCAGCTGATCCGGGCCGGCGAGTTCGACGTCGTCGTGGCCGGCGGCATGGAGTCGATGACCAACGCCCCGCACCTGCTGCTCGGCCAGCGCGGCGGCTACAAGTACGGCGACGTGGTGATCAAGGACCACATGGCGCTCGACGGTCTCTCCGACGCCTGGGACTGCTGCTCGATGGGCGAGTCGACCGAGCGGCACGGCACCACGAAGGGCATCAGCCGCGAGGAGCAGGACGCCTTCGCCGCGGCCAGCCACCAGCGCGCCGCCGCCGCCCAGAAGAACGGCCACTTCGCCGACGAGATCACCCCGGTGGTCATTCCGCAGCGCAAGGGCGACCCGCTGGTGGTCAGCGAGGACGAGGGCATCCGCCCGGACACCACGGCCGAGTCCCTGGCCAAGCTGCGCCCGGCCTTCACCAGGGACGGCACCATCACCGCCGGCAGTTCGTCCCCGATCTCCGACGGCGCCGCCGCCGTGCTGGTGATGAGCAAGGCCAAGGCGAAGGAGCTGGGGCTGACCTGGCTGGCCGAGATCGGCGCGCACGGCAACGTCGCCGGCCCGGACAACTCGCTGCACTCGCAGCCGTCCAACGCGATCCAGCACGCGCTGCGCAAGGCCGGCCTGGGCGTCGACGACCTCGACCTGATCGAGATCAACGAGGCGTTCGCCCAGGTGGGCATCCAGTCCACGCGGGACCTCGGGATCAGCCCGGAGAAGGTCAACGTCAACGGCGGCGCCATCGCGCTGGGCCACCCGATCGGCATGTCCGGCGCGCGGCTGGTGCTGACCCTGGCGCTGGAGCTGAAGCGGCGTGGTGGCGGCACCGGCGCGGCGGCGCTCTGCGGCGGTGGCGGCCAGGGCGACGCCCTGATCATCCACGTTCCGGCCGGTGCCGAGAGCCAGGAGTGAGCACGGTCCCGCGAGCCCCGCGGGCCTGATCCGGAAGGGGCACGGTGGGCGAGAGTGAATCGGGCCCACCGAGCCCGCAGTCGTGAACGGAAGAGGTGCGGTGACTGACGCCGTCGACGACGCCCCGGCCGCGGCGACGCCGGTGCGCCGCAGCCGGGACGTACCCATGCTCGTCGAGCGGGCCCGCGCGGGTGACCCCCGCGCGGTGGCCCGGCTCATCACGCTGGTCGAGTCCGGCGACGAGGCGTTGCCGCGCATCGCGGCGGCGCTCGCGCCGTACGCCGGTCAGGCCCAGGTGGTCGGCCTGACCGGCTCGCCCGGCGTGGGCAAGTCCACGACCACGAACGAGCTGGTCCGGGCGCTGCGGGCGCGTGGCCACCGGGTCGGGGTGCTGGCCATCGACCCGTCCAGCCCGTTCACCGGCGGGGCGATCCTCGGCGACCGGGTCCGCATGCAGGACCACGCCACCGACCCCGGCGTCTACATCCGCTCGATGTCCAGCCGCGGTCACCTGGGCGGGCTTTCGGCGGCCACGCCGCAGGCGGTCCGGGTGCTGGAGGGCGCCGGCTGCGACGTGGTGCTGGTGGAGACCGTCGGCGTCGGGCAGGCCGAGGTGGAGGTCGCCTCGCTCGCGGACACCACGCTGGTGCTGCTCGCGCCCGGGATGGGCGACGCCATCCAGGCGGTGAAGGCCGGCATCCTGGAGATCGCCGACGTCTTCGTGGTCAACAAGGCCGACCGGGACGGCGCCGACGCCACGGTCCGCGACATCCAGGGCATGATCGCCCTGGGCGAGCGGGGGCCGGGGCAGTGGCGGCCGCAGGTGGTGCGGGCGGTCGCCGCGCGCGGCGAGGGGATCGACGACATCGCCGCCGCGATCGACAAGCACCGCGGCTGGCTGGTCGAGCACGGCGAGCTGCGCCGCCGGCAGGAGGCGCGGGCCGCCGCCGAGATCGAGGCGATCGCTCTCGGCGCGCTGCGCGACCGCATCGGCTCACTGCGCGACGGTACGGAGCTGCCGGCGCTCGCCGCCAAGGTGGCGGAGGGGTCCCTGGATCCGTACGCGGCGGCCGACCAGTTGCTGACCCAGATCGCCTCCTGACGAGGGGGCACGTTACCCGCCGGTACGAACTTCCTTAGCGATCGTTCAGGTCGGGGCTCTACACTCGGGGTGCAGTCGAGGACTCGAGGAGGAGCCCCGCGGATGAACGCCGACGAGATCGCCGCCGGACGGGCACGCTGGCAGGCCCGCTACGACGCCGCGCGCAAGCGGGACGCCGACTTCACCACCCTCTCCGGGATGGCCGTCGACCCGGTCTACGGGCCGCCGGAGGGAGTGGCCTGGCCGGGCTTCGAGCGGATCGGCTGGCCGGGCGAATTCCCGTACACCCGGGGGTTGCACCCGACCGGCTACCGCGGGCGGGCCTGGACGATCCGGCAGTTCGCCGGCTTCGGGAACGCGCGGCAGACCAACGAGCGCTACAAGATGATCCTGGGCGCGGGCGGCGGCGGCCTGTCCGTCGCGTTCGACATGCCCACCCTGATGGGCCGCGACTCCGACGACCCGCAGTCGCTCGGCGAGGTCGGGCACTGCGGCGTCGCCGTCGACAGCGCCGCCGACATGGAGGTGCTCTTCGACGGCATCGACCTGGCCGGCGTCACCACGAGCATGACCATCTCCGGGCCCGCCGTGCCGGTGTTCTGCATGTACCTGGTCGCCGCCGAGCGGCAGGGTGCCGACCTGTCGAAGCTGGACGGCACGCTCCAGACGGACATCTTCAAGGAGTACATCGCGCAGAAGGAGTGGCTCTTCGACCCCGAGCCGCACCTGCGCCTCATCGGCGACCTGATGGAGTACTGCGCCCGGGAGATCCCGCGCTACAAGCCGCTCTCCGTCTCCGGCTACCACATCCGCGAGGCCGGCTCGACCGCCGCGCAGGAGCTGGCGTACACCCTCGCCGACGGGTTCGGGTACGTCGAGCTGGGCCTTTCGCGCGGGCTGGACGTGAACGTCTTCGCGCCGGGCCTGAGCTTCTTCTTCGACTCCCACGTGGACTTCTTCGAGGAAATCGCCAAGTTCCGGGCGGCCCGCCGGATCTGGGCCCGCTGGCTGCGCGACGTCTACGGCGCCACCAGCGAGAAGGCTCAGTGGCTGCGGTTCCACACGCAGACGGCCGGCGTTTCGCTGACCGCCCAGCAGCCGGTCAACAACGTCGTCCGTACGGCCGTGGAGGCCCTCGCGGCGGTGCTCGGCGGCACCAACTCGCTGCACACCAACGCCCTCGACGAGACCCTCGCGCTGCCCACCGACGAGTCGGCCGAGATCGCCCTGCGTACCCAGCAGGTGCTGATGGAGGAGACCGGGGTGACCAACGTGGCCGACCCGCTCGGCGGGTCCTGGTACGTCGAGGCGCTCACCGACCGGATCGAGGCCGAGGCGGAGGAGATCTTCGCCCGGATCAGGCAGCTCGGCGGCGACGGGCCGCACCAGATCGGGCCGATGACGTCCGGCATCCTGCGCGGCATCGAGGACGGCTGGTTCACCGGGCACATCGCCGAGTCGGCCTTCGCGTACCAGCAGGCGCTGGAGAAGGGCGAGAAGAAGATCGTCGGGGTCAACTGCCACACCAGCACGGTCGCCAAGGACCTGGAGATCCTGCGCATCTCGCACGAGGTGGAGCTGGAGCAGCGCCGGGTGCTCGCCGAACGGAAGGCGACCCGGGACGAGGCGGCCGTCAAGACGGCGCTCGATCGGATGGTGGCGGCCAGCCGTACCGACGAGAACATGATCCCGGCGATGCTCGACGCGGTCCGCGCCGAGGCCACGTTGGGCGAGATCTGTGACGCCCTCCGCGCCGAATGGGGCGTCTACCGGGAGCCCGCGCGCTTCTGACCCCCTTGCGCCCCCGCGATCGTGCCCTTGCTGCCGAGGCGAAAGCCCCCGTAAGCCGCGAACCGGCGACCGGAAGCGCACCATCGCGGGGGTGCGGTGGGACGGGCCCTGAGCTGGGGTGAGAACTGTGACCTTCGGCCTCGCCGATGAAGGGAGATCGGCGTAGCGCGTGCGAGACTAGATAACCATGAGCGACCCACGGATCACCTCGTCGATCTTCACCCGCGGCGCGGTCGACCTCAGCGCGCTGCGCACCCCCGCCCCCACCCCGGCCTCCGCGCCCGTCCAGTCCGGCCCACCGGCCGGCGCGCCCGGCGGCGCCCCCGCCAGCGCCGTCACAGTCGTCGACGTGACCGAGGCGACGTTCCAGGCCGAGGTCCTCGAACGGTCGCTCAGCACACCCGTCGTGGTCGACTTCTGGGCCGAGTGGTGCGAGCCCTGCAAGCAGCTCTCCCCGGTGCTGGAGCGGCTGGCCGTCGAGGGTGGCGGCGCCTGGGTGCTCGCCAAGGTCGACGTGGACGCCAACCCCCGGCTCGCGCAGATGTTCCGCGTGCAGGGCATCCCGATGGTGTACGCGGTCGTCGGCGGCCAGCCGGTCGACGCGTTCTCCGGAGTGGTGCCGGAGGCCCAGCTGCGGCAGTGGATCCAGGCGATCCTCAAGGCCGGCGGCGTGGCCGTGGCCGAGCCCGCCGACCCCCGGCTGGACGAGGCCGACGACGCGCTGATGAGCGGCGACCTCGACGCCGCCGAGCGCGCGTACCGGAAGATCCTCGCCGAGACCCCGTCGGACGTCGCGGCGGAGGCGGGGCTCGCCCAGGTCGGGCTGGCCCGCCGGGTCGCCGGCGCGAATCCGCAGGCGGCGCTCGCCGCCGCGGCCGCGGACCCCGACGACGTCGGCGCGCAGCTGCTGGCCGCCGACATCGAGGTGCTCAGCGGCATGGCCGAGCAGGCCTACCAGCGCCTCGTCGGCCTGGTCCGCCGCACCGCCGGTGACGACCGGGAGAAGGTTCGCCAGCACCTGGTGGGCCTCTTCACCATCGCCGGCCCCGACGACCCCGCGGTGGCCTCGGCCCGCCGGGCACTGGCCAGCGCCCTCTTCTGACCCTGACCACGCCAGCGCGGGCCGGTGCACCCCGGCCGGCCCGCTCCGACACCTCGAGGACGGGAGCCCATGATGCGCCGGATCGCCGTCCTCGACGCGCCCAGCAACCTGGGCCTGCGCCCGCCCACGCCCACCTCGGTGCCGGGCTGCGCCAAGGCCCCCGGCGCCCTGCGCGACCACGGGCTGCTCGCCCGGCTCCGCGCGCGTGACGCCGGCTGCCTGACCCCGCCCCGGTACGACCCCGGCGACTGGCGGCCCGGCGACGGCGTGTGCCACGCCCATGAGATCGCCGACTACTCGGTGGCGCTCGCCGAACGGATCGGGGCGATCATCGACCGGGGGGAGTTCCCGCTGGTGCTCGGCGGCGACTGCTCGGTGCTGCTCGGCTCGGCGCTGGCGATGCACCGGCTCGGCGAGGCGGTCGGCGGCCGGATCGGGCTGGTCTTCGTCGACGGCCACTCCGACTTCCGGCACCCGGGCAACGCCTCGTACGTCGGCGCGGCGGCCGGCGAGGACCTGGCTCTGGTCACCGGCCGGGGGCAGGCCGACCTGGCGGCCATCGAGGGGCGGCGCCCGTACTTCCGGGACATCGACGTGGTGGTGCTGGGCATCCGCGCGCAGGACGAGTACCGGCTCGACCTCCAGGCCGCCGGGATCACCACCCGGCCGGTGCCGGCGCTGCGCGCCGAGGGCGCGGCCCGCACCGCCCAGTGGGCGCACGAGCAACTCGCCGACTGCGCCGGCTACTGGGTGCACGTCGACGTGGACGTGCTCGACCCGGCGGTGATGCCGGCGGTCGACGCCCCCGATCCCGGCGGCATCGCCTTCGCCGAGTTGGAGATCCTGCTCGCCGGCCTGGTCGACACCCCGCACTGCCTCGGCGTCGAGCTGACCGTCTTCGACCCCGACTACGACCCGGACGGGTCGTACGCCGCCGAGATCGTCAACACTCTCGTGGCCGGTCTGCGGCCGGTCTCCGCGCCGGGATCGGTGCCGCCCCGGCTGCTGCCCGAGGCACCCGCCGCTCCCGCCCCACGGCGGGGTACGGCCCGGCCCACGGCCGACCCGGAATCCCTGCCCGCGCCCGGGCCCGGGCTCCTGGGCGACCGGGAGGACGCCCGGCGGGAGTCGGCGCCCGTTCCCGAGCCGCGCGCCGACGGGCGGGAGTCGCCGGCCGTTCCCCAATCGCGTGTCGACGGGCGGGAGTCACCGGCCGTTCCCGAGCCTCGCGTCGACCCGCGGACGTTGCCGGCGGTTGCCGGGCTGCGCACCGACCGGCGGGAGCAGCCGGCCGTTCCCAAGGACGACCGGCGGGAGCGGCCCGGCGTGCCGGAGATCCCGCCCGCCGACCGGCTGGAGCCGGTCGGGCCGCCCGCCTCGGCCGGGCCCGGCCTGCTGCGCCGTACGCTGCCGCCGGGCTTCGACCCGGGCGGTGACGGCCGGCCGGCGACCGACGACGACCCGCCGCAGGCGGCGGCCGGCGCCGTCTGACCGCTCTCCGTCCGCCGCTGGCGGAATGATCGACTCGACGCCGCCGGCACGGCGGTGTCCCCCGCGTGGGACACCGCCGTACCGGCGGCACGGTGTGGACCGCCGTTCGCCGGCGGGCAGCGCCGACCCGGGTCCCTCGCGGTCGGGCGCGGGGGGCCCGGTCGTCGGGCCGGCGGTCAGCGGGGGAGGGCGCGGAGGAAGCGCTCGGCGATGGGGGCCGCCGTGCCGCTGCCGGAGCCGCCCCGCTCGACGAAGACCGCGAAGGCGACGTCGCCCTGCCAGCCCACGAACCAGGCGTGCGTGTTCGCCGGGTTGTCGTCGTACTCGGCGGTGCCCGTCTTGCCGTGGACCGGGCCGCCAGGCACGTCGGCCAGGGCACTGCCGCTGCCGGCCGTGACCACCTCGCGCATCATCGCCCGTACCGCGGTCAGCGACTCGGCCTTCAGCTCCGGCCCGTCGGCGGCCGGCTTCGCCGGGGCCGGGTCGAGCACGAGTTTCGGCTGGACGAACCGGCCGCGGGCGACCGCCGCGGTGGCGGAGGCCATGGCCAGCGGGCTCACCACCGTGGTGCCCTGGCCGATGGCCGCGGCGGCCTGCTCGGTCGGGCCGCCGTTCGCCGAGACCTTGCCCGAGAACGCGTCCAGGCCGACGTCCCAGGTGGCCTCCAGGCCCAGCGCGCGGCCGGTGACGGCGAGCCCGTCGGCGCCGAGCTGCGGCGCCAGCGCCACGAAGGCCGTGTTGCAGGACTTCGCGAAGTCGGTGCGGAACGGGACCGATCCGAGCGCGAAGTCGTCCGAGTTCTTGAAGGACCGGCCGTCGACCTCGCGGGTCTTGGGGCACTCCACCGGCTGGTCCGGCGTGACCGCGCCCCGGTCGAGCAGGGCCAGCGCGCTGACCATCTTGAAGGTGGAGCCGGGCGGGACCTGGGCGGTGAAGGCCAGGTTCTCCCCGGCCGGGCCGGGGCCGTTGGCGGCGGCGAGCACGGCGCCGTCGCTGATGCGGACCGCCACCAGGGCCGCGCGTCGCTTCTCGGCGCTCAGCGCGGTGTCGGCGGCCTTCTGCGTCGCGACGTCGAGCGTGGTCTTCAGGGGCTCGCCCGGGCGGAACTCCCGGCGGAACAGTTCGGTGCCGGTGGGGGTCAGGGTGCCCTCCGGGCCGGGGCGGTAGACGACGACGGTGAGGCCCGGGGTGCCGCGCAGCCGCTCGTCGTACCGGCCCTGGAGGCCGCCGTGGCCCACCAGGTCGCCACGCGCGTACCGGTCGGGGTGTTTGGCCAGGTCGTCGGCCTGCGCCGGGTCGACCGTGCCGAGCGCCGCGCGGGCGAACTCGCGGGTCGGCGCGAGGTCCAGCTTGTCGGTCGGGAAGCGGGTGCCGGGCAGCTCGTAGATGCGGGGCTTGATCTGCCGGTACGCCTCGTCGCGCAGCGTGACGACCTCGACCCGCGCGTCGGGCTTGGCCTCGGCGAGGCGCTTCGGAAGGTCGGACAGGTCCACCGGCGGGACGAGCGCCGGCCGGATCGCCTTGAACGCCGCGTCGAGTTTCCGGACCACGCCGGGTACGTCCTTCACCTCCTGCGGCACGAGGGAGACCCGGACCACCGGCCGGGGCGCCACCAGCGGCTGGCCGGCCGCGTCCAGCACCGTCGCCCGGGGACCGGACTCCCGGCGCAGCCCCAGCCGGTCGCCCCGGGTGAGCTGCTCGTGGACGACCTGCGGCTCCCAGATCACCTGCCACTCGTCGTCGCCGCCCCGGGCGAGCCGCACCGGACGGTCGTACGCCCAGCGGGTGTCGCCGGGCAGCGTCCACTCGACGCGTACGGTGGCGGTCGCGGTGCCCGACGTGACCGTCGGCTCGCCGGTACGGCGCAGCTCCGGCGGGGTGGCCGCCAGCTCACCGGAGAGCTCCTTGATCTCCCGCGTGACGTCGGCGGCCGGCACCCGCGCGCCGGTGGCGTCGACGAAGCCGACGGCTTGGAGGTCCCCGGAACGCCAGCCCTTCAGGAAGGCGTCCACGCTGCGGGCCGGCCCGTCCTCGCCCGAGCAGGCGGTGAGCCCGCCGGCGACGAGCAGGGCTGCGGTGAGGAGCGCGTACGAAGAACGTGACGGATGGTGACGGCGGCGGTACGACAGGCGCATGGAACGATCCCCCGAGGTCTGGACTTCCTGCACCGTAGTACGCCCCCGCCGTCCGCATCGTCCCCGCTCGGGGCGGGTTGGCGGAAAGACGGACCCGTGACGGTGTGATGAACAACCCGCGGCGGGGTATCCCGGGACGGGCCAACCGCGTACCCGCAACCAGGTGAAAGGACGACAGTCCCGATCCGGACGTCCGCACTGTGGTCCGCCGACCAAGGCGCGTTTCGGCAGGGCCTAGGCTGGCGGCAGAGTGACCCACAACGCGGTGGGTCGAGGGGAGTGGCACCGATGGACCGGCGTCCGGCTACTAAACCGGGACCCGATCTCCGGCAGGTTGACACCAGCCGGGACGACAACTTCGATTCGGCAACCGATTCCGACGGCTACGGCGAGGTCGACACCGGCGTGACCGGTCTGACCGGTTCGAGCGTCGACACGATCTACGACCTGGGCCTGCCCGCCGACGCGCTGGCCGAGGACGTGGAGGACGCGGAACTCGACGAACCGGTACCCAACGCGGAGCGCCTGGTGGCCCAGGCGGTCGCGCTCGCCGGCGACGATCATGACCTGGCGACCCTGGTCAGCCGCTACTGGCGGTTCGCGCCGGACGAGGAGCTGATCGGCTTCACCGCCGAGGAGATGATCGACGCGGCCCGCACCCACCGGGAGTTGGCCGAGCAGCGGGTACCGGGCGAGCTGAAGTTGCGGATCCACTCACCCGACACCGACCAGCACCACACGGTCGTGGAGATCGTCACCGACGACATGCCGTTCCTGGTGGACTCGGTGACCGCCCTGCTCAACTCGCACCACCTCGACGTGCACCTGCTGGTCCACCCGCTGCTGGTGGTCCGGCGCGAGCCGCTCGGCCGGCTGGTCGAGGTGGCCGCCGACGTGGAGCCCGACGACGCGATCGCCGGTGACCTGGTCGAGAGCTGGATGCGGATCGAGATCGACCCGGTCCGGGACGCCGGCGAGCGGGACACGCTGCGCCGGGAGCTCCAGCGGGTGCTGACCGACGTGCGCGAGGCGGTGGAGGACTGGCCGAAGATGCGCCAGCGCGCCCTGGCCCTCGCCGACGAGCTGGCCGCCGCCCGCACCAGCGACAACCGACCGCCGGTGCCGGAGAAGGACATCACCGACTCGGTCGAGCTGCTGCGCTGGCTCGCCCACGACCACTTCACGTTCCTCGGGTACCGGGAGTACCGCCTGGTGGACGCGCCCGGCGCGGGCGACGGCAAGGCGTTGCAGGCCGTCCTCGGCACCGGCCTCGGCATCCTGCGCTCGGACTCCACGGAGGCCCGGGCGCTGGCGTCGATGACGCCGGAGGCGCACGAGAAGGTCACCGAGAAGCGCCTGCTGATCATCACCAAGGCGAACTCGCGGGCCACCGTGCACCGCTCCGCGTACCTCGACTACATCGGCTTCAAGGTGTTCGACGAGGCCGGCGAGGTGGTCGGAGAGCGCCGCTTCCTCGGCCTGTTCTCCACCGCCGCGTACCGCACCAGCGTGCGTGAGCTGCCGGTGGTCCGGCGCAAGGTGGCGGAGGTGCTCGACCGGTCCGGCCTGAGCCAGCGCAGCCACTCCGGCAAGGACCTGCTCCAGATCCTGGAGACCTACCCGCGCGACGAGCTGTTCCAGATCAAGACCGACGACCTGTACCACGCGGTGATCGGTGTGCTGCGCATGGCCGGTCGTCGGCAGCTGCGGGTGTTCCTGCGGCGGGACGCGTACGGCCGGTTCATCTCCTGCCTGATCTACCTGCCCCGGGACCGGTTCACCACGCAGAACCGCCTCCGCATGCAGGACATCCTGCTGCGGGAGCTGAACGGTGTCGGGGTGGACTACACCACCCGGGTCACCGAGTCGATGCTCGCCCGGGTGCACTTCATCGTCCGCACCGACCCGACCAAGCCGCCGGGTGACATCGACGCCGACCTGCTCGCCGAGGAGCTGGCCGACGCCACCCGCCTCTGGGACGACGACTACCGGCTGGTACTGGAGCGCAAGCTCGGCGACGAGCAGGCCAAGCACCTGTTCGCCCGGTACACCGACGCCTTCCCCGAGGGCTACAAGGACGGGCACACGCCGTACGAGGCGATGAAGGACCTGGCGAAGCTGGAGCTGCTGGAGGAGCCCGGCCAGCTGGAGATGCACCTGTTCCGCAAGCAGGTGGCGCCGCGCGCCGGCCGTGGCGCGGACGTCGACGAGTCGATGGACGTGCGGTTCAAGGTCTACCGGTACGGCGAGCCGATGATGCTGTCGGCGGTGCTCCCGGTGCTGCACTCGCTCGGCGTGAAGGTGGTCGACGAGCACCCGTACGAGGTGGAGCGCGTCGACGGCCGGATCTGGCTGTACGACTTCGGCCTGCGACTGCCCGAGGGGCACCACGACCTGGCCGAGGTGCGCCCGCACGTGGAGAACGCGTTCGCGGCGGCCTGGCGCGGCGAGGCCGAGGTGGACGGGTTCAACGAGCTGGTCCTGCGCGGCGGCCTCACCTGGCGGCAGGTGGTCGTGCTGCGGGCGTACGCGAAGTACCTGCGGCAGGCCGGCACGGTCTTCTCGCAGGACTACATGGAGTCCACCTTCATCGCGTACCCGCGGGTCGCGGCCCTGCTGGTGCGGCTCTTCGAGGTCCGGTTCGCGCCGGGGGCGATGGGTGCCGAGCAGCGCCAGCAGCAGAGCAAGGAGCTGGTGAGCGAGATCCACGCCGCGCTCGACGACGTGGCCAGCCTCGACCAGGACCGGATCCTCCGGTCGTTCCTGACGCTGATGCAGGCCACGCTGCGGACCAGCTTCTACCAGAAGCGCGCCGACGGGCGGCCGAAGGCGTACGTGGCGGTGAAGCTCGACCCGCAGGCGATCCCGGACCTGCCGGCACCCCGGCCCAAGTTCGAGATCTTCGTGTACTCGCCCCGCTTCGAGGGCGTGCACCTGCGCTTCGGGCCGGTGGCCCGTGGCGGTCTGCGCTGGTCCGACCGGCGCGAGGACTTCCGGACCGAGGTGCTCGGCCTGGTCAAGGCGCAGATGGTGAAGAACGCGGTGATCGTGCCGGTCGGCGCGAAGGGCGGCTTCGTGCTCAAGCAGAAGCCGGGCGACCGGGACGAGGCGGTGGTCTGCTACAAGGAGTTCGTCTCCGCGCTGCTGGACGTCACCGACAACATCCTCAGCGGCGAGATCGTGCCGCCGGAGGACGTGGTCCGGCACGACGGCGACGACCCGTACATGGTGGTCGCCGCCGACAAGGGCACGGCGACGTTCTCCGACATCGCCAACGAGATCTCCACCGCGCACACCTTCTGGCTGGGCGACGCGTTCGCCTCCGGCGGGTCCGCCGGCTACGACCACAAGAAGATGGGCATCACCGCCCGCGGCGCGTGGGAGTCGGTGAAGCGGCACTTCCGTGAGCTGGGGCACGACACCCAGACGCAGGACTTCACCGCCGTCGGCGTCGGCGACATGTCCGGCGACGTGTTCGGTAACGGGATGCTGCTGTCGAAGCACATCCGGCTGGTGGCCGCGTTCGACCACCGGCACATCTTCCTCGACCCGGATCCGGACGCCGCCACCTCCTGGGAGGAGCGCAAGCGGCTGTTCGACCTGCCCCGGTCGTCCTGGGAGGACTACAACCCCGAGCTGATCTCGGCGGGCGGCGGGGTGCACCCGCGTACGGCCAAGTCCGTGCCGATCACGCCGCAGGTCCGGGCGGTGCTCGGCCTCGACGACGACGTCACCCAGATGTCGCCGCAGGAGCTGATGAAGGCGATCCTGACCGCGCCGGTCGACCTGTTCTGGAACGGCGGCATCGGCACCTACGTGAAGGCGTCCAGCCAGACCAACGCGGAGGTGGGCGACAAGTCCAACGACGCGATCCGGGTCAACGGCAAGGACCTGCGCTGCCGGGTGATCGGCGAGGGCGGCAACCTGGGCTTCACCCAGCACGGGCGGATCGAGTACGCCCTGGCGGGCGGCCGGATCTACACCGACTTCATCGACAACGCGGCCGGGGTGGACTGCTCCGACCACGAGGTGAACATCAAGATCCTGCTGAACACGGCGGTCGCCGACGGGGAGCTGACCGTCGCCGAGCGGGACGAGCTGCTCGCCCAGATGACCGACGAGGTCGCCGACCTGGTGCTGCGGGACAACTACGACCAGGCCCGGGCGATCAACAACGCCCAGGCCCAGGCCGCGTCCCTGCTCCCGGTGCACCGGCGGATGATCAGCGAGCTGGAGCGGTCCGGGGCGCTGGACCGCGCGCTGGAGGCCCTGCCGCCGGACGAGGAACTCGCGATCCGGACCGAGTCGGGCCTGACCGCGCCGGAGTTCGCGGTGCTGCTCGCGTACGTGAAGATCGCGCTGGAGAAGGAGATCCTGACCGAGGGGCTCCCGGACGAGGAGTGGACGACCGACGTCCTGGTCAACTACTTCCCCACCCCGATGCGGGAGCGGTTCGCCGACCGGATGGGCCGGCACCGGCTGCGCCGGGACATCGTCACGACGTTGCTGGTCAACGAGGCGATCAACCGGGGCGGCATCTCGTTCGTCTTCCGGGTCGTCGAGGAGACCGCCGCCAGCGCCGCCGACGTGATCCGCGCGTACGTCGTGGTCCGCGAGGTGTTCGGGCTGCGTGACCTGTGGGCCGCGGTGGAGGCCCTCGACGACAGGATCGCCCCCGAGCTCCAGACGGGTGTCTACCTGGACACCCGGCGGCTGCTCGACCGGGCGGTGCGGTGGCTGGTGACCAACCGCCGGTCGCCGATCGACGTGCCGGCGGAGATCGCCCGTCTGCGCGACGGGGTGGCCCGCCTCCTGCCCGGGATGGAGACCCTCTTCTACGGCAGCGAGCGGGAGGCCATCGCGGCGCACATCGACTCGATGGCCGCCAAGGGCCTGCCGCGGGACCTCGCCGAGCACGCCGTCCGGCTGATGTACAGCTTCGGCCTGCTCGACGTGGTGGAGACGGCGGCGAGCAGTGGCCGGGACGTGGGCGAGGTGGCGTCGGTCTACTTCGTGCTCTCCGACCGGTTCCGGGTGGACTCGCTGCTGTCGAAGATCTCCCTGCTGCCGAGGGAGGACCGCTGGCAGACCCTCGCGCGGATGGCGTTGCGCTACGACCTGTACGCGGCGCTGGCCGCGCTCACCGCCGAGGTGCTGGACTCCACGCCGGACACCCTGCCGCCGCACGAGAGGGTGCACCAGTGGGAGCAGTCGAACGCGACCTCCATCCACCGGGCACAACGGGCGATGGGGGAGTTCGACGAATCCCGCGCCGACCTGGCGGCCCTGTCGGTGCTGCTGCGCCAGATCCGGACGCTGGTGCGAACCTCCGCGGCCTCGTGATGCCGCACGCGACCCGGCGGTCGGCTCGTCCGACCGCCGGGCCGCGTCGCACCGCGCGTCATTCCGCCCGGCTGGCGAAGACGACGATGTTGTCGGGGTAGCTGCCGGCGGTCCGGTCGAAGATGCCGCCGCAGGTCACCACCCGTAGCCCGACCTTGTCGGTGGGGCCGTAGACCTGCTCGGTGGGGAAGGCGGTCTTCGGGTACGCCTTCACCGACTCGACGGTGAAGCCGACCTGCCGCCCGTCGGCCCGGGTGACGTCGATCCGGTCACCCGGCTGCAATGCGCCGAGGGAGAAGAAGACCGCCGGGCCCATCGCGGCCGAGTCGACGTGCCCGACGATCACCGAGTTGCCGACCTCGCCCGGGCTGGGTCCCGGCTCGTACCAGCCGGCCAGGTGTGCCTGCTTCAGAGGAGGCACCTCGACCGTTCCGTCCGGGTTGGTCCCGAGCTTCATGATCGACGCGTCGACGTCGATCCGGGGAATGGCGATCCGGGTGGGGGCGGACCGGGGCAGTCCGGCGGGGGTCGGCGCAGCGACCACGTCCGGATCGCCGCCCTCGGCCGGATCGCCGCCCTCGGCCGGAAGGTCGGCCTCGATCGGGCCGGCGGCGTCGGGCTCGGCCTCGACCGGGCCGCTGGAGGCGGGTCCGGCCTGGGCGAGCGGCTGTGGGGGCCGGGGAGCGGGGGCGTCCTTGAGCGAGGCCCCGATCAGGCCCGAGCCCACCATGGCGAGCAGGACGACGACCGCGGCGCCGGCGGCACGCCACGGAAACCCGTGACGGCCGCCGGCGCGTGTCGTCGTCATGTCAGACGAGAGCACCGTCGGTCCGACGCCGGCGCAGCAGCACCAGGCCACCCAGGGCGGCGGCACCGAGCAGGCCCGCCCCACCGGCGGCCAGGCCCTGGTCGGTGCCGGCGGTCATGCCACCGTCACCGCCGTCGACCCCGCCCTTGGGGAATACCACCAGCTTGCCATCGCCGCAGGAGCCCTCGATCTTGTAGACGCCCGGCTTGGCCCACTTGTCGACCTTGGCCTCGCCGTAGTAGACGAAGTCCTTCTTGTGCTCCCACCGGTCCTTGCCGTGGTCCTTGGACTTCTCGTCGTCGTGGCGCTTGTCGTCGTCGTGCCGCTTGTCGTCGTGCCGCTTGTCGTCGTCGTGCCGCTTGCCGTCGTGCCGCTTGTCGTCGTCGTGCCGCTTGTCGTCGTCGTGCCGCTTGCCGTCGTGCCGCTTGTCGTCGTCGTGCCGCTTGTCGTCGTGCCGCTTGTCGTCGTCGTGCCGCTTGTCGTCCTCGCGCTTCTTGTCGTCCTCGTGGCCCTTCCAGTCACGGCCCTCCGCGTCCTGGCCGTACTCGTCGCCCTTCCAGTCCTTGCGGTCCTTCCCGTGCTCCGAGTCGTCGGCAGCGCCGCCCCCGTAGCCGTCGGGCCGCATGGTGATGGTCTCGTCCGGCTCGGGACGCTTGTCGTCCTTGCCGTCCTTGCGGTGGTCGTCCTTCTTCCAGTCGTCCTTCTTGTCGTCGTGCCGCTTGTCGTCGTGCCGCTTGTCGTCGTGGCGCTTGTCGTCGTCGTGCCGCTTGTCGTCGTGGCGCTTGTCGTCGTCGTGGCGCTTGTCGTCGTCGTGGCGCTTGTCGTCGTGGCGCTTGTCGTCGTGGCGCTTGTCGTCGTGGCGCTTGTCGTCGTGGCGCTTGTCGTCGTCGTGCCGCTTGTCGTCCTTGTCGTGCTTGACCGGCTCGAGCTTGACCTTGCCGGTCACCTTCGACCAGGCGAACGCGTGCTTCTGCGGCTCCTCGCAGATCTGCAGCAGCTTGACCTTCTCACCCGGCTTGACGACGTGCGGCTTGGCGATGACCTTGCCGTCCTTGTCGTTGCGGTGGTGGTCGTGGTCGTCCGCGAACGCGATCCCTGGCGTGAATACGAGCAGGGAGGCGCCACCGAGAGCGGCACCCGCTACGACCTTCCCGAGCATCTTGTTTGCCATGACCTGCGTCACTCCATCCCTCTTGTCCTGGACTCGGCGACAACCGAGCTACGCCCGACGTTAGACCGATTCACGACGTATGAAGGGAAAGATTCGTCTTTTCCACTTTGTGGAGGTCACGGGCGGTAGGGCCGGTACGACCGGTACCGGGACCGACCGCCGATGTTGCCGGTTCCCGGGGCGTTCCAGACCTGTTGGGAGGTGCCGACGCCGGCCGGGGCGGATGGGGGAAACGTCCCCGCGCCACCGGACCGACAGCCATCGGGGCATTGCTATGGAAGCGCTCCCATGCAAGAATCGTCGAACGCGGGGAGCCACGCACCGCGCATCGGCAGGGAGTCGAGGGCAACCGGTCCGCCGGACGACGATCCCGCCGGCCGACCGTCGTAGCGTCGCCGGTCCGGCACACCACCACCGCCCGTCCGGGTCGGGCACCCCCGAACACATCCCCGATGGCGCCGGTAGGCCGTCCGTGCCCGCCGGGCCGTTCCGCCGGGCCGCTTGCGGTCCCGGTCTCGCCCAAGGAGATCTGTGGCATGAATGTGTGGAGAAGGCTCTCCGGCCCACGCCGGGCCCTCGCGCTCACCGGCGCGGGCGCCCTGGTCGCGGGCGGGCTGGTGACGCTACCGGTCACCACGGCCCACGCGGCGACGCAGTGCGAGGTGTCGTACACGACCAACGACTGGCCGGGTGGGTTCACCGCGACCGTCAACATCAGGAACATCGGTGACGCGCTCAACGGGTGGACGCTCGGCTTCACGTTCCCCAACAGCTCGCAGCGGGTGGTGCAGGGCTGGTCGGCCCGGTACGCCCAGTCCGGCCAGAACGTCACGGCGCAGAACGAGTCGTACAACGGCTCGGTGGCCAGTGGCGCCACCGTGAGCATCGGGTTCAACGGCTCGTGGAGCGGCAGCAACCCGAAGCCGACCTCGTTCACCCTCAACGGGGTCACCTGCAACGGCGGTGGCGGACCCACCACCCCGCCGCCCACCACCCCTCCGCCGACGACCCCACCGCCCACGACGCCGCCGCCGACCACCCCGCCGCCCACGACACCGCCGCCCGGCGGTCCCCGGGTCGACAACCCGTACCTGAACGCCCGGGGGTACGTGAACCCGGAGTGGAAGGCCAAGGCCGAGTCGGTGTCCGGCGGCAACCGGGTCTCGAACAACCCGACCGCCGTCTGGCTGGACCGGATCGCCGCCATCAACGGCACCCCGGACAGCAGCTCGAACGGCGCCATGGGTGTACGGGACCACCTGGACGCGGCGCTCGCGCAGGGCGCCAACTACATCCAGTTCGTCATCTACAACCTGCCCGGCCGGGACTGCGCCGCACTGGCCTCCAACGGTGAACTGGGCCCGGACGAACTGCCGCGCTACAAGGCCGAGTACATCGACCCGATCGCCGCGATCCAGGGTGACGCGAAGTACCGGAACCTGCGGATCATCAACATCATCGAGATCGACTCGCTGCCGAACCTGGTGACCAACACCTCCGGCAACCCGGGCGGCACCGCGATGTGCGACACCGTGAAGGCCAACGGCGCGTACGTCAACGGCGTCGGGTACGCCCTCGCCAAGCTGGGCGCCGTCCCCAACGTCTACAACTACATCGACGCCGCGCACCACGGCTGGATCGGCTGGGACAGCAACTTCGGCCCCACCGCCGACATGCTGAAGTCGGCGGCCGTCGCCTCCGGCAGCACCGTGGCCAACGTGCACGGCTTCATCGTCAACACCGCCAACTACTCGGCGCTGCGCGAGCCGTACGTCCGGATCACCGACACGGTGAACGGTCAGACGGTGCGGCAGTCCAAGTGGGTGGACTGGAACCAGTACGTCGACGAGCTGTCGTTCGCCCAGGCGTTCCGGAACAAGCTGGTCCAGGTCGGCTTCGACGCCAACATCGGCATGCTGATCGACACGTCCCGCAACGGCTGGGGCGGCACCGCCCGGCCGACCGGCTCCGGCCCGTCGACCAGCGTGGACGCGTACGTCGACGGTGGCCGGGTCGACCGCCGGATCCACGCCGGCAACTGGTGCAACCAGTCCGGCGCCGGACTGGGCGAGCGGCCGAAGGCCGCGCCGGAGCCGGGCATCGACGCGTACGTGTGGGTCAAGCCCCCGGGCGAGTCGGACGGCTCCAGCAAGGAGATCCCGAACAACGAGGGCAAGGGCTTCGACCGCATGTGCGACCCGACGTACGGCGGCAACCCCCGCAACGGCAACAACGCGACCGGCGCGCTGCCCGACGCGCCGATCTCCGGGGCCTGGTTCCCGGCGCAGTTCCAGCAGCTCATGCAGAACGCGTACCCGCCGCTGTCCTGACCTCCGGCGCCCACCCGCCGCTGGACTCAGGTGAGGCGCTCCAGCGGCAGGTTCCCCGGGCCCCTGGTCCGACCGTCCCGGTCGGGCCAGGGGCCCCCTCGTGCGTGCCGGCCCGCCGGTACCGGCGCCGGCCGCGGCCTGCCGGCGGGCGTGGCCCGGCCGGTCAGGGGACCGTACGTTCGATCGCCGCCTGGCCCAGCTCGGCCAGATCCCGGCGGGCCTTCTCGATGTTCTCCGGCGTCAGGTCCTGACCGCGCGCGGCCACCAGGTCCTCCGGCTCCCAGGGCTGCTCGGCGCCGGTGCGGATGTTGTCCGCGCCGGCGCCCGTGCCGGTGCCGGTCGCGCCGGTGCCGGCGGCGTACGGGTCGCCGATGATGTCGTCCGGCCCGCCACCTCCGATCGGGCGGTCGCCAGGCTCGGTGAAGGCCGGATTGTCCCGATCGGCGGCGCCGCCCGTCATCAACTGGGGGACCCCCGTGTCGTCCTCGACCGCCGCGGCCACCTCGGGGCTCTCCTCCAGCGGTCGGTCCCGGTCACGATCGGTCATGGTGTCGCCCTCCTGTCCGCACGCGCGTTCGCTACCTCCTCGCGTACCCCGTGCGGCGGACGCCATGCGCGGACCGGCCCGGCCGGTCCGCGCATGCCGCGACACCTCAGCGGCCGAGCACCCGGTCCAGGAAGTCCCGGTACTGCCGTACCGCCATCCGCAGCTGCTCGGTGTCCGCCGAGCCGGCGTCCTGCCAGGCACCGAGCTTCTGCTTCTGCGCCGACAGGGCCGAGGCGAGCGCCTGAATGGCCTCGTCCACCAGCGCCTGGGCCTCGCCGGCCGCCGCGCGCGGGTCGTCGACGAAGCGTAGCTGGACGTCCCGCCAGCGGTCGCGGAAACCCTGCGCCTCGCCGGTGTCGAAGAGCGTCGCCGGCTCGGCCGCCACCGTCGACCCGGCCGGCCGGGCCGTCCCGGCCGCCCCGAGCGAGCCGGTCGTGCCGGCACCGGCGGCGTCGATGTCGGCCCTCGTGCCGGCCAGCGTCGGGTCCGCGTCGGGGGAGACGGAGTCCGGGTCGACCATGCTCGGGGTCGCGCTGCCGTACCCGGTCGCGCCGGCCGCGGCGGCGTCCGGGTCGCCACCCCAGGTCGTGAGGTCGGCGCGCCGCTCCGGCCGGCCCTCGGTGGCGCCCGGCGGCACCACGGTCGCCGTGCCCGTCGCCCCGTCACCGTCGAACGCCGCCGCCCGCTCGTGCCGGCGCTCCTCCCAGCCCGGGCCACCGCGGAACTCGGCGGTCGGGTCCGCGCGCCAACCCTCGCGCTCGCCCCTCTCGGCGCCGTCGCCGGGCCGGGCGGTCGATTCCGTCCGCGGGTCCGGCTCGTCCTCCGGCCGGCCGCTGGCCAGGGCGGACGCGGCGACCGCACCGCCCACGGTGGTGGCGCCGAAGGCGGTCGGCACCGGACCGGGCTCGTGGAACTCCGGGCGCCTCTCGGCATCGGCCCGCCGGTCCCGGTCGCGGTCGCCGGCGTTCCGGTCGTCGTCGCCCGTGTCCCGGTCGCCGGTGACCCGCGGATCGTCGAACGTCCCGCGGTCGTCGAGGGCGTCCTCGGGCACCTCCGTCCGGTCCGCCGGGTCGGCCTTGCCGCCCGTGTCGGTCTTGCCGGCGCTGTCATCCGGCGGTGGCACCGGTACGGGTGCGGAGCGTACGGCCTCCGGGTGGTCGGTCGCCTGCTGCTCGTCCTGACGCATGGTGGTCTCCTCAGCGGCTCGTGACGTCTGGGCGCTCGGGGTCCCGCTGCTCCGGCAGGCGGTGCCCGGCCGGCTGCTCGGCGTGGGCGGGGTGTCCGTCCGGCTCGTCGGTGGTCGTGCGCTGCGCGGCCGGCTGTTCGGCGTGAGGGCGGTGTCCGTCGGGTTCGTCGGTGGTCGTGCCCTGCCCGACCGGGTCCTCGCCGAGCAGGTCGGCGAAGAGCGCCCGGTAGTGGACGACGGCCTGGCGGAGCTCCTCGGTGCTCGCCTCGCCACGCGAGTTGCGCAGGTGGATCTCGTGGGCGTCGCGGTAGTGGGTCAGCGTGCGGGCGTGCTCGACGGAGAGGTGGGCGATCTGGTCGGAGAAGTCACCGGTCGGGTAGCCCCGCTCGGCGACGAGCCGGGTGACCAGTTCGTCCGCCTCGCCGACGGTCTCCCCCGGGGAGTCGACGAAGCGGACCTGGAGTTCCTCCCAGGCGGCGGCGTACCGGGCCCGGTTCTCGGGGGAGAGGGGGACGAGGGTCAGCTCGGCGTGGCGGCGCTCCCGGTCGCGTAGCTCCCGCTCGGCGGCCGTGCGGCTGTCCTGTTCCGCGACGAGACGGTCGTACTCGGGACCGAACCGGGACCGCAAAGCCCGGCGGCGGGCGTACGTCCGGCCCGCGACGGCCAGTGCCACGATCACCAGTACGACGACGACTATGACGATTACCTGCGTGGGCGACATGGCTCCTCCTTCGCCCCCGGTATTCCCTCTTCCTGCTGATCGCCAATCCCGATCCGGGGCACTTTCCTCGCCGAGCGGTGAAACGTCCCGCTCCGGGCGTTTCCGGAGCCGGGCGCGGCCGTCTCGTGTCGGGATCTTGGAGGGAAACGGCCCCTGGAAGGGCCGAAATCTTCCAAGATCTTCCGATTGGCATGGAGAGGCCCCCCAGCCTCGCGCTTGGGGGCCTGTCCGTGCGGTTCGGTCAGTGCTGCTTGGCGAACCGGACGAACGCCCTCCAGGTCGCCGGCCCGAAGGCGAGCACGGGGCCCGCCGGGTCCTTGCTGTCGCGGACGGCCACCACGCCGGGCAGGTTGTCAGCCACCTCGACGCACTCGCCGCCTGCCGAGGTGCTCCGCGTGGACGTCCGCCACCGGGCGTTACTGAGGTCCATGCTGGCTCTCTACTTCCTTGACCAGGGCGACCGACATCGCTTCGGGAAGGGCCGCGCCGCGCACGCCTTCCCACCTGGCCAGAAGCGTAGCCACTTTTTCCTCGGTGCCAACCGCCGCACTGCCGGCCTGGTGGTCGAGACATCCGACCCAGCCGCCGTCCGGCAGCATCGCCAAAGCCAGCGGCCCGTCCAGGCCGATGTACAGGCCGGCGCCCGCCGGGACGACATGGATGTGGACGTAGGGCAGCTCGGCCATGCGCAGCAGGTGGGCGAGCTGCTCCCCCATGATGGCGTCGGCCCGGCGCAGCACGGACTCGTCGATCACGGCGACGACCTGGGGCGGGTGCTCCCGGTTCAGGATCTCCTGCCGCTCCAGCCGGGCGGCCAGGTGTTGCTCGACCTCCTGCTCCGGGCGGGTGTCGACGAGCCGGAACACCGCGCGGGCGTAGTTCTCCGTCTGGAACAGGCCCGGGATCAACAGTGGGTTGAAATACCGGAGCTGCTGGGCTTCGCGCTCGGCTTCCAGCCAGGGCTTGAACCAGGTCGGCAGGCTGTCCCGCTGCGCCGACCGCAGCAGGGACTCGAAGAGGCCGCCCGTTCCCAGGATCTCGTCGGCCCGCCGGGCGTACGGCAGGTCGATCGGCCGGGTTCCGGTCTCCACAGCGGACACCGTCGACGCCGAGTAGTTCGCGCGCTTGCCGAACTCCTCCTGGTTCATGCCGACCAGCGTCCGCTGCCTACGGAGCTGGGCGCGGATCAGATCGGCGTTCTGCTCGCCTTCCACCGGACCTCCAGAGAGCCGTCAAGATCGCCAGCCGTCGCCAGTCGGCGCGGGTGATCCCCAGACCCCCGCCGTGACCTGCGTCGATGCCTTTCGAGGGTAGCGGTGTCCTCAGCAGACTGTCACCCATGCGGACCCGCTCCGCCGAGGGGTGAGGTGGGGCGGGTCCTGCCGGGGCCGCCCCGCACCCCCGGGCGGGGCGGCCCTTCCCACCGTCGAGGAGGTCGATGTGCGTATCAGCTGGTTCCGGTGCCGGAGCGGAGAACCGCCGGAGCTGCCGCAACGGGTTCGGGGCCGGAACCTGCCGGCCTGGATGACCGAGCCGACCCAGGCGTACCCCCGGCCCGGCCGCGCCGGCTGGCTGACCCCCGCCCAGCGGTGGCGGGCGAACGGAGGCCGGTGGTGATCTTCGCCCAGCTTCCGCAGCCCCGACTCGGGCCGCACCCCGAGCATCCCCGCTACCGCACCGAAACCAGACCCCCGCACATCCCGTTGCGACCGATGTGGGCGTGCCGGTCGTGCGGTCAGCCGTGGCCGTGCGCCGAAGCCCGGCTCCTGCTGAAGGCCGAGTTCGAGGGCAGGATGCCCAGCCTCTCCATCTATCTCGCCGGTCTGCTCTACGAGGCCATGCACGACCTCTACCACCTCAACCCGCACGACGGGCCACGCCCGCGCGAGCTGTTCGACCGGTTCGTCGCGTGGGGGCCGTTCCGCAGGTCGGGCGTTTAGGGGAGAGGACAGCCAGCGTCTCCTCGGTCGGCGGCCGTCGGAGCTGACCCGCCGGCACCGTCCACGGTGCGGAGTCGCGCGCCGGGGGACAGCCGCGAGTCCGTACCGCCTGCGGCACGATGGACGGACGGTAGTGCAACCGGCGCTGATTACGTATCCTGCCCAAGGCGTCCGTCGATGGCGTCCCGGCGCCACCGCCGGGTGCGCTGCGCCGGGCGTTGCCCGGCCGGCGCCGGCACCCCCGCAGCCACACCTTCCGGGCGAGGTCTTGAGTGAACACCCGCGACTGGCCGATCCGCTCCAAGCTGACCGCGCTGGTCGTGGTGCCGGTGACCGCCCTGCTCGCGCTCTGGATCTTCGCCGTCACGCTCACCTTCGGGCCCGCGCTGGACCTGCTCTCCGCCCGGACGCTCCTGTACGACCTCGGCCGGCCCGGTGACGCCGTCGTGGTCGAGCTGCAACGCGAGCGCCGCCTCTCGGTGATCCACCTGTCGACCGACCAGGCCCAGCCCGGCCTCGCGGAGCAGCGGCGCCGGACCGACCGGGCGGTCTCCGAGCTGCTCCGCCGGATCAACGGTGAGGAGCTGCGCGACGCCGCCGACGACCTGCTGGACGAGCGCCTGGACGATCTCGTCGTCGCCCTGGAGGCGTTGCCCGCCGGTCGTGAGTTCATCGACCGGCGGGCGGTGGACCGCTCCGGTGCGCTCGGCCTCTACAGCGGCATGATCTCGTCGGCGTTCTTCGCGTACGAGGGGATGGCCGCGCTGCCGGACCCGGAACTCAACCGCCAGGCGTTGGCGATCACCGCGCTCGGCCGTGCCCGGGAACTGCTCGGCCAGACCGACGCTCTGCTGGCCGGGGCGTTCGTCTCCGGTCGACTCGCCGACGACGAGCACACCCGGCTCGTGCAGACCATCGGCAACCAGCGGCTGCTGGTGGAGGCCGCGGTGGCGGACCTGCCCGAGGCGGCTCACAGGGCGTACCAGCGGTTGACCGAGCAGGCGGCGTTCTCTCGGCTGCGCGCCATGCAGGACGCGCTGGTCACCACCGATGGCCGCCGCCCCCAGGTGGCGGCGGACGCCTGGCGGACCGACTACGACACCGTCCAGCAGTCCCTGCGCGAGTTCGAGCTGACCCAGGCCGACGGCCTCGCCGAACGGTCGGTGCCCACCGCCGTGGGCATCCTGGTCCGGCTCGCGGCCGCCGGGGTGCTGGGCCTGGTCGCCGTCGTCGTCTCGCTCGTCGTGGCGCTGCGGGTCGGTCGCTCCTTCGCGTACCGGCTCGTCCGCGTCCGCACCGTGCTGGAACGGGCGGAACGCCGGCTGCCCGGCGTGGTGGCGCGGATGCGGCGCGGCGAGGAGGTGGACGTCGCCCGCGAGGCGCCGTCGCTGGAGTACGGCGCGGACGAGATCGGCCAGGTGGGGCGGGCGTTCACCTCCGTGCAGCGGACCGCCATCCGGGCCGCCGAGGACGAGGTCAACCTGCGACGGGGCCTCAACGAGGTGTTCCTGAACATCGCGCGGCGCAGCCAGGGCCTCGTGCACCGGCAGCTCGCCCTGCTCGACCGGATGGAACGGCGTACGGAGAACCCGGACGAGCTGGCCGAGCTGTTCCGGGTCGACCACCTGGCGACGCGCCTGCGCCGGCACGCCGAGGACCTGGTGATCCTGGCCGGCGCGGCGCCCGGCCGCGGGTGGCGCAACCCGGTCGCGATGGTCGACCTGATCCGGGGGGCGATCTCCGAGGTCGAGGCGTACGACCGGGTGGACATCGCCGACGTCCAGCCCGCGGGTGTGACCGGCCGCGTCGTGGGCGACCTGATCCACCTGCTCGCCGAACTGGTCGAGAACGCGACGGCGTTCTCCCCACCGGGCACCCGGGTCCTGGTCTCCGGCCAGCGGTTGCCCAACGGCTACGCCGTGGAGGTCACCGACCGGGGGCTCGGCATGCCGAGCGAGGCGTTGGAGGACGTCAACCGCCGCCTGGCGTCCTCGCCCGAGTTCGACCCGACCCGCACGGCCCGCCTCGGCCTGTTCGTGGTGGCCCGGCTGGCCGCCCGGCACGGGGTACGGGTCCGGCTCCGCCCGTCCGACGGTGCCGGCCTGACCGCCGTGGTCCTCGTCCCGAACGACCTGGTCACCGAGGAGCCGCCGCTGCTGCCCGCAAAGTCGTCGGACCCGGGGCGGGACGGGCGGCGGGCCGGCCGGCGGGAGACGCTCCCGCGTCCCCCGCGCCCGCGTGCCCCGGAGGCGGCCACGTCCCTTCCCGCCGACGCCCAGCCCGGTGGCGGCCCGGCTCGGGCGGAGGTGGCCGGTGAGATCGACGGGCTGCCCCGCCGGGTCCGCCACCGCGGCCCGGTCACGCCACTCCGTGCCCCCGTCCGGAAACGGACGGCCGGCGACGTGACGGACCACGGCGAAGCCGGTGTGCCCGACCCGACGGTCACCACGGCCCCGCCCGGGCACGAGGGCGGCGACCCGCCGGCCGACGGCGCCCCGCGCGGCGGGGTGGCGCCGACCACCGCCGCGGACGTGACGGATCCGGGCGAGACGACCGTCGAGGTCCGCCGGCCGGCGGTGGACGGTCCCACGCTCCGGCAACCCGCCGTCGGCGGCCCCGCCTGGTGGGCGCCGGTGGCCGACCCGACCCCGCGAACCCCGGAGGAGGCGCGGCGGGTCATGTCGGCCCTGCAGGCCGGCACCGCCCGGGGACGGGCGGCCGCCGGCCCCCGGGGCGCGGCGTCGGCGGACCCTGAACACCCGACCGTGACTGAGAGGGACGCGTGATGCTGCATTCGACGAGGCAGAGTGCCGGTCTCGACTGGTTGCTCGACGAGTTGGTGGAGCGGGTGCCGTCCGCGCGCCAGGCGGTGGTCCTCTCCGCCGACGGGCTGCTGCTCGGCGCGTCCGCCGGGCAGGAGCGGGCGGACGCGGAGCACCTCTGCGCGCTGGCGTCCGGCTTCTCCAGCCTGGCCCGGGGCGCGAGCCGGCACGTCGCGGGTGGCCCGGTCCGGCAGACGGTCGTCGAGATGGAGTCGGCGTACGTCTTCGTGACCGCGGCCGGGCAGGGCGCCTGCCTGGCGGTGGTGAGCGACGCCGACGCCGACATCGGGCTGGTGGCGTACGAGATGGCGATGCTCGTCACCCGCGTCGGGGAGAACATGAGCGCCCCGGCCCGGTCCACGACGGGCACCGGCGATGCGGGCTGAGGGGGGCAGACGCCACGAGTGGCTGGACGACGACGCCGGCCCGGTGGTGCGCCCCTACACCCTGACCGGGGGTCGCGTCCGGTCCGCCGTCGACGGCTTCGACCTGGTCGCGTACGTGGTGGCCGAGCCGGACGCCGACCCGGCCGCGCACCCGGACCTGCACCCCGAGCACCGGAGGCTGGTGGCGCTGGCCGGTCGCCCGGTGCCGGTGGCGGAACTCGCGGCCGACCTCGACCTCGCGGTCGGGGTGGTCCGCGTGCTGCTCGGCGACCTCGTGGACCGGGGACTGGTGACGGTGCACCAGCCCCCGACCGCCCCGTACCTGCCCGACAACGACATCCTCAAGGCGGTGGTCAGTGGACTCCGTGCGCTCTGACCTGGCGAGAACCGGTACGCGTATCCCGGTCGCGCTGAAGATCCTCATCGCCGGGGGCTTCGGCGCCGGGAAGACCACGCTGGTGAGTGCGTTGAGCGAGGTCCGGCCGCTCCAGACGGAGGAGGTGCTGACCGGCGCCGGCATCGGCACCGACGACCTCTCCGGCGTGGAGACGAAGTCCACGACGACGGTGGCGATGGACTTCGGTCGGATCACCATCAACGAGGACCTCCAGGTCTACCTGTTCGGCACGCCGGGGCAGGACCGGTTCTGGTTTCTCTGGGACGAGTTGGCGTTCGGGGCGCTCGGCGCGGTGGTGCTCGCCGACACCCGGCGGTTGGCCGACTGCTTCCCGTCGATCGACTACTTCGAGCAGCGCGGCATCCCGTTCGTGGTGGGGGTCAACTGCTTCGACGGGGCGCGCCGGTTCGGCCTGCAGACCGTACGCCAGGCGCTGGACCTGGACCCGGACGTGCCGTTGCTGCTCTGCGACGCGCGGGACCGGCAGTCGGGCAAGCAGGCGCTGATCGCGCTCGTCGAGCACGTGGCGCGCCAGCGTGGCGAGCCGGTGCCGACCGCCTGAGGCGGCCCCCGCTTCCGCCGTCGGCCTGAGGCCGGCCCGCCGTCGGCCTGAGGCCGCCCCGCCGCCGGCCACCCGTCGGAAATCGAGGGTGGACTTCGGGCGTGACAAGGCGGCGGATCGGGAAGCCTCTGGTTTGATCGGGGAACAATCGGCGGAGGGCGGACCCGTGACAGGTCAGGGCGTGATCGTCCATGTCGGCGGCTACACCGCGGCGAGCGGCGGGCGGGGCACCGGCATCGTCGCCGCCCGGCGGGATCCCGCCTCGGGCGCGCTCACACCGCTCGGCACCGTCGCGGTCACGCCGTCGCCGTCGTTCCTGGCCCGGCACCCCCGGGTGCCCGTGCTGTACGCGGTCAACGAGCTGACCACCGGTGAGGTCAGCGCGTTCCGGGTCGCCCCCGACGGCGACCTGAGCCTGCTCGGTGCGCGGCCCACGGGCGGTGCCGAGCCGTGCCACCTCGCGGTCGCCCCGGACGGCCGGCACCTCTTCGTGGCCAACTACGGCGGCGGGAGCGTGACGGTGTTCCCGCTCGACCAGCAGGGCATCCCCGGCGAGCGCAGCGACCTGGTCCGGCACGAGGGGCACGGCCCGGATCCGGACCGGCAGGAGCACGCCCACACCCACATGGTCAACCCGGACCGGAGCGGCGGCCCGCTGCTCGCGGTCGACCTCGGCACCGACTCGGTCTACCGGTACGACCTCGACCCGGCGACCGGACGGCTGATGCCCCGGGCGCCACGGGTGCGGACGCCCGCCGGGGCGGGTCCCCGGCACCTGGCCCGCCACCCGGACGGGCGGCGCTGCTGGCTGGTCGGGGAACTCGACGCCTCGGTCGTCGAGTACGAGCTGACCGCCGACGGCGGCATGCGCCAGCGGGGTCGCGTGGAGGCCAGCGAGCGGCCGGGCCACGTGCAGCCGTCCGAGATCGCGGTGGGCCCGGACGGACGTTTCCTCTACGTCGCCAACCGGGGGGTCGGCACGATCGCGGTCTTCGCCCTCGACGGCACGCTGCCGCGACCGGTGGCCGAGGTCGACACGGGCGGGGAGTGGCCCCGGCACTTCGCGTTCACGGGTGAGCACCTGTACGTCGCCGACGAGCGGGCGGACATGATCCGCGTCTTCCTGGTGGACCCCACGAGCGGTGTGCCGGCCCCGGTGGGCGAGCCCGTGGTGGTGCCGAGTCCGACGTGCGTCCTACCCTGAGCCGCCGTTCAGGGCAACGGCCTGAGGCTGACTGGCTACACAGTGTCACAAATCTGCGATCAACTGTTGCTTCTGCGTAACTTTCGTCCGAACGGACGTGGCGGCGCCCGCATCGGATCCGCAAGATGGTCTCCGTGTCAGCAGGCCGCCATCGTATGCGCACGAATATCCATGCCGCGGGAGCCGCAGCCGCCGTCGGCGTACTCGTCGTCACTGCCGGCGGGTACTTCGGCTATCAGCAGCTCGCGTCGCCCGACTGCTCCGGCAAGATCGAGCTGTCGGTCGCCGTGGCGACGGAGCTCGCTCCGGCGGTCGACGCCGCCGCGACCGAGTGGGAGGAGAAGGGCGCGGCGGTCGGTGGCACCTGCATCGACGTGAACGTGTCCGCGTCCGACCCGGTCGAGGTGGCCGCCACGGTGGCCGCGAAGCACGGCGCGATCCTCGCCGGCGTGGGGCAGGCCCCGGGCACGGCGGTCAGCCCGGACGTCTGGGTGCCGGATTCGTCCACGTGGCTGCTGCGGCTGAAGACCGGTGGCGCGACGGCGTTCGACCCGGGCAACGGGGCGTCCATCGCCCGCAGCCCGGTGGTCGTGGCGATGCCGGAGCCGATCGCCTCCCGGCTCGGCTGGCCGCAGAAGGAGCTGACCTGGGCGCAGCTCGTCGGCCAGGTCAACAACTCCAAGCCGCTGAAGGCGGGCATCGTCAACCCGACCCGTGACGCCGCAGGCCTCTCCGGCCTGCTCTCGCTGACCACGGCCGCGGCCGCCGCCAGCAAGGACGCCCAGAAGGACACGGTCGGTGCGCTGCGCGCACTGTCGACGGGCAGCTCCAACCTGCGTCAGGACCTCCTCGCCAAGTTCCCGACGGCCGCGGACCCCACCACGGTGGCTCGCAGCCTCGGTGCCGCGGCGCTGTCGGAGGAGGACGTGATCTCGTACAACAGCAAGAAGCCGGCGGTCCCGCTGGCGGCGCTCTACCTCCAGCCGGCGGCGATGCCGCTGGACTACCCGTACGCGGTGCTGCCCGGCATCGAGCCGGCCAAGGCGTCGGCGGCCCGGGTGCTGTTCGAGGAAGGGCTCACCACCGCATCCTTCCGTGACCGGCTGGCGCCGCTGTCGCTGCGCGCCCCGGACGGCAACTGGGGCGTCGGGTTCAGCGCCCCGCCGGGCGCCCCGAGCCCGGAGGCCGGCGGCGCGTCGGCCCAGCAGGCCGGCGGCGGCAACGCGGCCGGCGACCTCGACCCGCAGGCGGTGGACCGGGCGGTGACGAGCTGGTCGGTGGCCACCGCGTCCGGCCGCATGCTCTGCGTCATCGACGTCTCCGGTTCGATGAAGGAGAAGGTGGCGAGCGCCAACGGCGCCACCCGCCAGCAGGTCACGATCGACGCGGCCCGGCGTGGCCTCAACCTGTTCGACGACCGCTGGGAGATCGGCCTCTGGGAGTTCTCCACCAACCTGGACGGTCCGCGCGACTACCGGAAGCTGGTCGACATCGGCCCGTTGACCACCCGGCGCGCCCCGCTGGAGCAGGCGCTGGCCCGGATGCAGTCGTCGAACGGCGACACCGGCCTGTTCGACACGGTGCTCGCCGCGTACAAGGCGGTCCAGAACGACTGGGACCCGGGCCAGGTCAACTCGTTCGTGCTGTTCACCGACGGCAAGAACGACGACGACAGCGGCATCAGCCAGCAGCAGCTGCTCGCCGAGCTGGAGCGGATCAAGGACCCGGAGCGCCCGGTGCAGGTCGTGCTGATCGGCATCGGCCGGGACGTCAGCAAGGCCGAGCTGAAGTCGATCACCGACATCACCGGTGGTGGGTCGTTCGTGACCGAGGATCCGACCGGTATCAGCACGATCTTCCTGAAGGCCATCGCGCTCCGGAAGACCGGCGCCTGACCGGCCGCTCAGCGACGGGGCCTGTCGTGGCGGTGAATTCCGTACGACAGGCCCCTTTCCGGCTCCTTGCGAGCCGGGAAAAGTGACGGCAATACGTCCGAAGCAATCGGCCGCCATAATTCTCGGGGCAGGATGGCGTCGTGCTCCGGACGGCGACCGGGTCGACTCCGGTCCGGCCGGTTCGCGGCCGGTGACGGTGAAGTGGGGAGGGGCCGGTGACGTCGGCGACGCTGATGACCCCCGCCCGGTCGTCGTCGGCCGCGGGCGGCCCGCCGTCCCGGCCCGCGGCACGCGCCGCTGAACGGTCCTACGTCCGCGCCCTGGTGGTGCTGGACACCACCGTGCTGATCGTCGCCGTCCTGGTGGGTTACGTTGCCCGCTTCGGCGACGAGTTGCCGCGTGGCGCCGAGATCCCGTACGTCGTGGTGGCCCCCGGCCTGGTGCTGGCCTGGCTGGTCTCGTTGAAGGCGTTGCGGTGCTACGACGACCGTGTCCTCGGGTACGGCGCCGACGAGTACCGGCGGGTGAGCTCGGCCAGCCTGCGGCTCGCCGGCGGCATCGCGATCGCCGGCTACATCTTCGACGTCGGTGTCTCGCGCGGGTTCCTCGGCATCTCGGTGGCGGTCGGCACGCTCGGGCTCGAGGTGGCCCGGTTCACCGCCCGCAAGAGCCTGCACCGGGCCCGCTCGCGGGGCAGCGGCTGGTCCCGGAAGGTGCTCGTGGTCGGCGACACCGCGCACGTGCTGGAACTGGTGCACACGCTGCGCCGCGAGCCGTACGCGGGCTACCAGGTGGTCGGCGCGTGCATCCCGGACGCGCTGCTCGCTCCGGTCCCGCAGCGGCTGGGCGACGTGCCGGTGGTCGGCTCGTTCCGGGGCATCCCCGAGGCCGCCACCGCGATCGGCGCGGACACCGTGGCCGTGACCGCCTCCGGTGAGCTGACCGCCACCCGCCTGCGCCGGCTCGGCTGGCAGCTGGAGGGCACCGGTGTCGACCTGGTGGTCGCCCCGGCGCTGACCGACGTCGCCGGCCCGCGCATCCACACCCGGCCGGTCGCGGGCCTGCCGCTGATCCACGTCGAGGCGCCCGAGTTCCGGGGCGCCCGCAAGCTCGTCAAGGGCCTCGTCGACCGGTCCGCGGCGTTCCTCGCGCTGACGGTGCTGCTGCCGCTGCTGGCGGTCATCGCGGCCGCCATCCGGCTGGACAGCCGGGGCCCGGTCATGTTCCGGCAGACCCGGGTGGGGCAGGGGGGCCGGGAGTTCGGCGTCTGGAAGTTCCGCACCATGGTGGTGAACGCGGACGCCCTGCTGACGGAGCTGTCCACCCGCAACGAGACCGACGGCCTGATGTTCAAGATGCGCGACGACCCGCGGGTGACCCGGATCGGCCGGCTGCTGCGCAAGTGGTCGCTGGACGAGCTGCCCCAGCTGGTCAACGTCCTGCTCGGGCAGATGAGCCTGGTCGGTCCGCGCCCGCCGCTGCCGTCGGAGGTCGCCCGGTACGACGGCGACGTGGCGCGCCGCCTGCTGGTCAAGCCCGGAATGACGGGCCTGTGGCAGGTCAGCGGCCGGTCGGACCTGAGCTGGGAGGACGGGATCCGGCTCGACCTCTACTACGTGGAGAACTGGTCGCTCGCCGCCGACCTGACGATCCTGTGGAAGACCTTCGGTGCGGTGCTCAACAGCCGCGGCGCGTACTGACCCGTCAGCTCCGGGGCCCGGTCCAGTCCAGGCACACCACCACCGCGTCGTCCACCAGGTCGCCGGCGACGAACGCGCGCAGGTCGCCGATCAGTGAGCGGACCGCGTCCAGCGGCTGCATCGGCCCGGTGCGCCGCAGGAAGCGGTCCAGCGCCGTCTCGCCGTACCGGGTGTCGTGGCCGGTCGCCTCGACCACGCCGTCGCTGACCACGAAGAGCCGGTCGCCACGGCGGAGCGCGAAGTGCTGCTCCCGGTAGTCGGTGTCCTCGAACATGCCGAGCGGAAACTGCTTCTCCAACGGCTGGTCGTGAACCTCGCCGTCGCGCAGCAGCACCAGGCGGGGCGACCCGGCGTCGACCACCGTCAGCACCCCGGAGTGCAGGTCGAGTTCCATCAGGAGCACGGCGAGGTGCCGCTCGCCCCGGTGCACCTCGTACACGGCCTGGTCCGCCAGGGCCGCCTGGTCGGCCAGGGAGAGGCCGGCCCGCCGCGCGTTGCGCAGGGCGAACGTGGCCAGCGAGGTCAGCAGCGACGCCGCCACGCCCGTGCCCGACCCGTTGATCGTGGCGACCCACACCCGGTCGCCGTCGTCGGACCAGTCGAAGCTGTCGCCGCGCACCGCGTACGCCGGCTCCAACTGCCCGGCCAGGCTGAACGTGGAGCGGACGCGGCTGCGGCCCGGCAGGAGCTCCCACTGCATCTCGGCGGCGAGGGTGAGGCGCCGGCTGCGCCGGGCGACCCGGTACACGTCCGTGCCGTCGGTCACGGCGGAGATCTCGTGCGACAGCACCGTGGCGATCTCCGCCAGCTCGGCGAGGACCGCGCCGTCGTCCGGCGCCGGGCCCACCCGCAGCACCCCGCGGCGCTCGCCCCGCATGGAGACCGGCAGGTACGCGTAGCCGTCGGCGACGAGCGGGACCTGGTGGTCGTAGCAGCGCCACGCCGGGTGCCCCGGACCGCTGACCGGTTCACCGCCGGTCAGCGGCAGCAGCACCGACAGGCGGTAGTCGACCTGGAGTAGCTCCACGTCCTCGATGCCGTACGCCCGCCCGATGACCTCGGCGACCTTGTCCAGGAGGAGGTCGGCGGGTGCCTGGCTGAGCGCCCTTCGTGCCCGGTTGACCGGTTCGCTCATCACCGCTCCTTGATCGCAGGTCCGCTTTCCTCCCGAGGCGGAGTACGCTCGGGCCCACCATGGTCGAAGTACAGGGTCCACCGGGACCACAGACGAGTATGGCTGCCGAGGTCGACGCCGCGGCGAAGGCGCTGCTGACCGTCTGGGAGACGGCGCGGGAGAGCACGACCAGCCGGGTCTCCGGGGCGCAGCTCCGGGTGGTCATGGTGGTGGAGCAGCACGACGGGATCAACCTGCGCAGGTTGGCGAACCGTCTCGGCATGCTGCTCTCCTCGGCCAGCCGGCTCTGCGACCGGCTGGTGGCGGCCGGGATGCTGGAACGGGAGCCGGGCCGCCTCGACCGGCGGGAGATCGCGCTGCACCTGACGGTGGAGTCCCGCCGTCTCCTCACCGAGCTGCGCGAGCACCGGCGGCGCCGGTTGACCGAGATCCTCGCCGGGATGAGCCCGGAGGGCCGCGAGGCCCTGCTGCGCGGCCTGCGCGAGTTCGACGAGGCGGCGCGCCGGCAGGACGAGTCGATCCCGTACGCCGAACCGCCCGGTCCCTGGCCGCTCGGGGACGTCGAGCCGCCACCGGCGGAGTGGACGGCGGACGAGCCGCCGGCGGCCCGGACGGCCTGAGCGGCTCCCGGCGGCACCGGCCGTCGCCGGGTGGCCGACACCGTCCCGGCGGCCGTACGCTCCGCGCACGCGCCCGGCGGGGATCGTGGCCGGTGCCCCGGTCAGCCGGGCGAAGCGGACATGGCGAGCATCGTGATGTCGTCGTCCTGGCTCTGGCCGCCCAGCCACTCGTCGACGAGTTGAAGCAGGCGATCGACCAGCGCCGCCGGAGGCAGGCCCACGGCGGAGGCGAGCGCGCGGCGCAGCCGGCCCTCGCCGAACATCTCGACGTCGCGGGGCCCGCCGCGCGCCTCGATCACCCCGTCACTGTAGGCGAGGAGCAGCTCACCGGGGGCCAGCCGGACGGTGGCCCGACCGAAGCGGGCGGCGGCGAGCGCACCCACCGGCATCCCGCCGACCGGGACCGGCTCGACGGTGCCGTCCGGCCGCACCAGCAGCGGCGAGGGGTGTCCGCCGCCGGCGATCGTGGCCCGTACCCCGCCGTCCGGCTCGCGGTCCAGCGTCCCGAGCAGCACCGTGGTGAACTGGCTGCGGCGGGCCGCGTCCGGGGTGTGGAGCAGCGCCCGGTCGAGCAGCCGGACGAGCTCCGCCGGGCGCTGCTCGACCAGGCGCAGGGTCTGGAGGGACTGGCGGACCCGGCCGGTGAGGACGGCGGCGCCGACACCCTTGCCGCACACGTCGCCGAGGGTGAACAGGGCGCCCCGGGCGGTGGGGAAGACCTCGTAGAAGTCGCCGCCGATCCGCAGGGTGTCCCCGGCGGCGCGGTAGCCGCCGGCGAGGGCGATGCCCGGCACGGCGGGCAGCTCGGGCGGTAGCAGGCTGGCCTGCAGGACGCGTGCCAGGTGGGCCTTTTCCCCGTACAGGTCGGCGGTGGCGAGGGCGGCGCCGGCCCGGGCGGCGAACTCCCGGGCCACCTCCACGTCGCGCGGGTCGAACGTGGTGACCCGGCGGACCAGCACCAGCGCCCCCGCGGGTCGCCCGGCGGCGAGCACCGGGCTGACCAGCACCGCGCCGGGCCGGCCGAACCCGGCCGGGAGCAGGTCGGTCAGGTCGGCGTCGGGCCACGGGCCCGGGTCGCTGGTGTCACCGGCGAAGGCCTCCGGGAGGCCGGGCAGGGCGCTCGTCACGGCCCACGGGGCGACGCCGGCGACCGGGGCGGGGTCGCCGTCGGCGTACCGCAGCCAGTGCGGCAGGTGTTCCGTCGGTGCCGGCGGCCGGTGCACGACCAGCGCCAGGTCGGCGAGGTGGGGAACGGCGAGCGTGACCGCCGTACGCAACGCGTGGTCCCGGTGCAGCGACATGCCGAGACGGCTGCCGGCCCGGGTGAGGAACGCCGTCCGCGACCGCTCCGCCAGCAGGGCGGTGGTCCGCGCGTACTCCTCGCTGACGTCCCGGACGTACCAGGCGTACCGGCCGCCGGTGAGGCATCGCCGTACTCCCCGCAGCCGCCGGCCGCGGTGCTCGGCGTCGAACGTCTCCGCCGCCGCGAGGGCGGGCAGGGCGCTGGCGGACAGGTCGGTGCCGGGGACGATCTCCGG
Organism: Micromonospora sp. WMMC415; assembly: GCF_009707425.1. Lineage (GTDB taxonomy): Bacteria > Actinomycetota > Actinomycetes > Mycobacteriales > Micromonosporaceae > Micromonospora. The sequence goes on from NZ_CP046104.1 coordinate 2,080,618, forward strand.
CAGCAGCTCGGCCGTCCTCGCGTTGACGAACGTCACGACACCGGTGCCGTCGGTCGTCAGCACGGCGTCGGCGAGCCCGTCCAGCAGTTCCCGCGCCAGCTGGGTACCGGCCGGCTGGGGTGTCCCGGGGGAGGGCGGGGCGTCGCGGCGGGTGGTCTGCCCACGGGTGCCGACCGGCCCGGTGACGCCTTCGCGCGGGGGCCCGGTCACCGGGCGGCGCCGGGCGCCCGGGTCCGTCGACCTGTCCGCATGCTGGTCGTGCACTCCTCGGCTGGACGTCGTTGCTCGGCGACAAGGGTACCGAGGCGGGCGGCGGGACGCCCGCGCCGGAGTCCGGGCCGGTGGGCGTCGTGGGCCCCGACCGCGCCGGCCCGGCCGTGGCCCGGGCCCGGGGCCCGGCGGCCGGCCCGTGCGGTCAGGACCGGTGCGCCAGCCAGCCGCCCGGCCGGGCCAGGATGCGGCGGACCACCGAACCGGCCGCCCCGACGGCCGCCGCCTGGGTGCCGAGCGTCGCGGGTCGTACGGTCACCGGCGACCACGCGGCGGTGAGCACCCGGCGGGCAATCTCGGCCAGCACCGGTGGGCGCAGCCACGGCTCGAGCGGGGCGTATCCGCCCCCGAGGACCACGGTGTCCAGGTCGAGCAGGTTCACCACGCCGGCCACCGCCACGCCGAGCGCGGTCCCGGCGTCGTGCAGCGCGGCCAGGGCCGCCGGGTCGCCGGCCCGCGCCAGTTCGGCCAGGTGGTACGCCGCGGTGTCGGCCGGCAGGTCGGCCCCGGCCAGGCCGGCCGCGGCGAGGACGGCCTCCTGGCCCGCGTACCGTTCCAGGCAGCCGCGCCCCCCGCAGCGGCACGGCCGCCCGTCCGGACGGACCGGGACGTGGCCGATCTCGCCGCTCCAGCCGCGCGTTCCCCGGAACAGCGTCCCGTCCAGGACGATGCCGGCGCCGATGCCCACCTCGCCGGAGATGTGCAGGAAGCTCGCCGCCCCGGACGGGGCGGCGTGCAGCTCGCCCAGGGCCGCGAGGTTGGCCTCGTTGTCGACCACCAGCGGCGGTACGCCGTCGACGTGCTCGGTCAGCGCCGGGTGCCGGGCCAGCAGCGTGGCCACCGGCACGTCCCGCCAGCCCAGGTTCGGCGCGAGGCGGACCAGGCCGGCGTCGTCCACGAGCCCGGGCACCGCGAGCGCGGCGCCGGCCGGCGTGAGGCCCTGGTCGGCCGCGTCGGCGCGGGCGGTCGTCGCCAGGGCGACGAGCCGGTCGAGCGCCTCGGCGGGCGGGACCGGGCGCAGGTCGGCCCGTTCGACGGTGTGGTGCCGTACCCGGCCGGCGAGGTCGACCACGCAGACGGCGAGGTAGTCGACGTTCACCTCCAGGCCCAGCCCGGCCGGGCCGTCGCCGGCGAGGACCAGCCCGCGCGCGGGCCGCCCGGCGCCGGCGCGCGGCGCCGGCTCCACCTCCGTCACCAGCCGGCCGAGCAGCAGGTCCTCGACGACCGCCGAGACCGTGGCGCGGGTCAACCCGGTGTGGGCGGCGAGGTCGGCCCGGGAGGGCGGGCGGTCGGCGTCGGCGATGCGGCCGAGCACGAGCGCGAGGTTGAGCTCGCGCAGGCTGCCCTGCCGGGCGGCCCCGGCGGGTACGGCGGCGGTGCGGCTCACCCCTTGACAGTGCCATATGCCGGTCAAATAATTCAACCACTGAACAAATAGTGGACGACACCCCGGAGGTCTGTCATGGCACCCCGTCCCACCCCTGCCGACAAGTTCTCCTTCGGCCTCTGGACGGTGGGCTGGCAGGCCCGTGACCCGTTCGGCGACGCCACCCGTCCCGAGCTGGACGCCGTCGAGGCCGTGCACCGGCTCGCCGAGCTCGGCGCATACGGCATCACGTTCCACGACGACGACCTGGTGCCCTTCGGCGCGGACGCGGCCACCCGGGACGCCCACCTGACCCGCTTCCGCAAGGCGCTGGACGAGACGGGGCTGGTGGTGCCGATGGTCACCACCAACCTCTTCACCCACCCCGTGTTCAAGGACGGCGGCTTCACCAGCAACGACCGCGACGTGCGGCGGTACGCGCTGCGCAAGGTGCTCCGCAACGTCGACCTCGCCGCCGAGCTGGGCGCCCGCACCTTCGTCATGTGGGGCGGCCGGGAGGGCGCCGAGTACGACCTGGCCAAGGACGTGCGCGCCGCCCTGGACCGGTACCGGGAGGCCGTCGACCTGCTCTGCCAGTACGTCGTCGACCGCGGCTACGACCTGCGCTTCGCCCTCGAACCCAAGCCGAACGAGCCGCGCGGCGACATCCTGCTGCCCACCGTCGGCCACGCCCTCGCCTTCATCTCCACCCTGGCGCACCCGGAGCGGGTCGGCCTCAACCCGGAGGTGGGTCACGAGCAGATGGCCGGGCTGAACTTCGCCCACGGCATCGCGCAGGCCCTCTGGCAGGGCAAGCTGTTCCACATCGACCTCAACGGCCAGCGTGGCATCAAGTACGACCAGGACCTGGTCTTCGGCCACGGCGACCTGCTCAACGCGTTCGCCCTGGTCGACCTCCTGGAGCACGGTGGCCCGAACGGTGGCCCGGCGTACGACGGTCCCCGCCACTTCGACTACAAGCCCTCCCGCACCGAGGACATGACCGGCGTGTGGGCCTCGGCCGAGGCGAACATGCGCACGTACCTCCTCCTCAAGGAGCGGGCCGCCGCCTTCCGGGCGGACCCGGAGGTGGCCGAGGCCCTCGCCGCCAGCCGGGTGGGCGACCTGGCCACGCCGACGCTGGCCGACGGCGAGAGCTACACCGACCTGCTCGCCGACCGGTCCGCCTTCGAGGAGTACGACGTCGACGCCGCCGCCGCCCGCGGCTTCGGCTTCGTCCGGCTCAACCAGCTCGCCGTCGAGCACCTGCTCGGCGCCCGCTGATGCCGCTCGTAGCCGGGGTCGACTCGTCGACCCAGTCGTGCAAGGTGGTCGTCCGGGACGCGGAGACCGGCGCCCTGGTCCGCGAGGGCCGGGCGCCGCACCCGGACGGCACGGAGGTCGACCCCGCCGCGTGGTGGTCGGCGCTCGGGGAGGCGGTGACGGCGGCCGGCGGGCTCGCCGACGTGGCGGCGATCTCGGTGGCCGGACAGCAGCACGGGATGGTCTGCCTCGACGAGACCGGCGAGGTGGTCCGCCCGGCGCTGCTCTGGAACGACACCCGGTCGGCGGGTGCCGCCGCCGACCTGGTCGCCGAGGCCGGGGGCGGGGAGGAGGGCCGCCGCTTCTGGGCCGACGCGGTCGGCGCGGTGCCCGTGGCCAGCTTCACCGTCACCAAGCTGCGCTGGCTGGCCCGGCACGAGCCGGCGAACGCCGCCCGGGTGGCGGCGGTCTGCCTGCCGCACGACTGGCTGACCTGGCGGCTGGCCGGCGCCCCCGGCCTCGACGCGCTGCGCACCGACCGCAGCGACGCCAGCGGCACCGGCTACTGGTCCCCGGCGACCGGCGCGTACCGCCCGGACCTGCTGGAACGTGCGCTCGGCCGGGTCGTGACGGTGCCCCGGGTGCTCGGCCCGGCCGAGACCGCCGGTCACCTCGACCGGTCGGTGTTCGCGGGCGCCGTCCCGGTGCGCGCCGGGGCGGCGCTGCTCGGTCCCGGGGCCGGCGACAACGCCGCCGCGGCCTTCGGGGCCGGCGCCGGCCCCGGCGACGTGGTCGTCTCGATCGGCACCTCCGGCACCGTCTTCAGCGTCGCGGACACCCCGGCGGCCGACCCGAGTGGCATCGTCGCGGGCTTCGCCGACGTCACCGGCCGCTTCCTGCCGCTGGTCTGCACGCTCAACGCCGCGCGGGTGCTCGACGCCGCCGCCGCGCTGCTCCGGGTCGGCCTCGACGAACTGGCCGAGCTGGCGCTCACCGCGCCGCCCGGGGCGGACGGGCTGGTCCTGGTGCCGTACCTGGAGGGGGAGCGGACCCCGAACCGACCGGATGCCACCGGCTCGGTGCACGGCCTCACCCTGCGCACGTCGACGCCGGCGCACCTGGCCCGGGCGGCGGTCGAGGGGATGCTCTGCGCCCTCGCCGACGGCCTGGACGCGCTGGTCGCGCAGGGCGCCACCGTGCGCCGGGTGATCCTGGTCGGCGGTGGGGCCCGCTCGGCGGCGGTACGGCGGATCGCCCCGCAGGTCTTCGGTGTCCCGGTGGTCGTTCCGCCGCCGGGCGAATACGTCGCCGACGGCGCCGCCCGCCAGGCCGCCTGGGTCGCCCTCGGGGATGCGGAACCGCCCGTCTGGGCCAGCGGCGCCGGCGAGCGGTACGACGGCGAACCGCTGCCCGCCGTCCGCGCCAGGTACGCCGAGTGCCGAGACGCCACGAATTGAGCGTGACGGACATTAGTGGTGAATAAGGGGGCGGGTGCGACGAGCGTGGTGGTAGCCCGTGGCGCCGGAATACCGGTCGTGAGAGCAGACTGCGTGATCGGCTCTTGCGCGACGTATTTGCCATACGATAGAAATAGGTGAACGTCGCAGCGTAAGGCGGCGGCGACCACGGGGAGAGGACGGCAATTCGTGGCGAACATGCGCCCTCAGAAGGCACTACGTCTGCTTGCCGCAACCGCACTGTTGACCACCACGACGAGCCTGGGTGTGATCGGAGTGGCTGCCGGCCCGGCGCTCGCGATCCCCAGCAACTGCTCCACCGGCACCTGGTACTCGCAACCCCAGGGCGCCACCGTCAAGTGCTACAACGGCACCGGCCAGTACCGTGCCAAGGTCTACTGCCTGAACGACTACAACAAGGGCACCTGGCGATACGGTCCCTGGATCTCAGTCGGTGGGGGCTGGTCGGACGCCTACTGCAACTCGACGTACCCGTACCTTACGTCGAGCGGCTACGACCGACGCTGAAATAGCGCCGCCGCGGAATACGGTAAAGGAAAAAGCCGCGTGAGTGAAGCGCGGCTTTCTCCTTGCTTTGTTCGGGAATGCTGGGCGTCCGAGCTGACTCGGCAGTGGATGCGAAAACTGCATTCACATCAGGAGAGTCGGGGCTTGCCTTCTTACTGTCCCCGCGACGACCTGGTGCCGGGAGACCACCGCCTGGCGCCGGCCGTCGAGGAGAGCACCTGGTTGTTCTCGGGGCCAGGCCGCGGAAGGGCCTCGCGTACGTCGGCCCGCCCCGCGCGCCGGCGAGGCCGGCTCGGCTACCGGTAGCTCGGGGAAGTCACCCGGTTGTTATCTGGTCCTGGTTGGCTGCGGGTCATGACCTTGATCGGGCCGAGCCCACGGGCGTGGGGCGGCGGCCGCACGCACCGGATCTACAGCGTGGTGGTGTTCGTGCTGCTCGCCTCGCTGGACAACGTGGCGATCGGCCTGGTCCCCCCGCTGTACGGCTCGATCGCCGCGGCGTTCGAGGTGCCGCCGCGCCTGCTCGGTCTGGTCACCGCCGTCAGCTTCCTGGTCAGCGCGGTGGCGGCGGTCGGCTGGGCGTACGTCGGGGACCGTGCCAACCGCAAGCCGCTGCTCATGCTGGGCACCCTGATCTGGGCGGTGGGCACCGGTGGCAGCGCGGTCGCCGGGACGTACCCCGCGTTCCTGGCCGCCCAGCTGATCGGGGCGGTCGGGCTCGGCGCGGTCGGGTCGGTCGGGTTCTCCGTGGTCACCGACCTCATCTCGCCCCGCCGGCGGGGCCTGGTGATGAGCTTCTGGGGGCTGTCCCAGGGCGTCGGTACGCTCGCCGGCACGCTGGTCGGCGGGCTGCTCGGCGCGGCGGACTGGCGCCGGCCCTTCGTGGTGCTCACCGTGGTCGGCCTCGCCGCCACCGCGGCCTACCTGTTCACGTACGACATCCGGCGCGGGCAGAGCGAACCGGAACTCGCCGAGGTGCTCGCCGGCGGCGCCGAGTACGACTACCGGATCAGCCGGGCCGACCTACCGCGGATCGTGGGCCGGCGGACGAACCGCTGGCTGATCCTGCAGGGGCTCACCGCGCAGGCCGCGTTCGGATCGCTGGTGTGGTTGCCCGTGCTCTTCACCGAGCGGGCCGAGGCCCAGGGCTACTCGACCGCCACCGCGGTCGTGGTGGGCAGCGTCTTCGCCACCCTGTTCCAGCTCGGCGGCGTCTTCTCCATCGTCGGCGGGCTGGTCGGGGACGCGCTGCAACGGCGTACGCCCTCCGGCCGGGCGCTGGTCGCGGCGGTCGGCATCCTCGCGGCGCTCCCGTTCTACCTGGTGCTCTTCTTCGTGCCGATCCGCATCGACGTGCCCGACGGCGCCGGCGCCGGCGCCGTGGTCCGTGCGGTCCTGGCCAGCGTGCTGACCGAACCGACGGTCGGGCTCAGCCTGCTCACGGCGCTGCTGGCGCTCGCGCTGACCTCCGCCAACTCGCCCAACTGGTTCGCGCTGATCGCCGACGTCAACCCGCCCGAGCACCGGGGGACCGTCTACAGCCTGGGCAACCTGGTCAACGGCGTCGGGCGGGCGGCCGGCAACGGACTGGTCGGGGTGGCCTTCCACGGCCTGCGGGTCGCGTTCCCACCGCCGCTGAACTACGCGGTCGGGCTCGCGGCCTTCCAGCTCTTCTTCGTGCCCACGGGGATCATGTACTGGCTGGCGGCGCGGACCTCACCGCGCGACATCGCCGAGGTACGCGACCTCCTGCACACCCGCGCCGAGCGGCTGTAAGGAAGGGCCCCCTGTTAACGCCTGGCGTTGTACAAGGGGCCCCTCTCAACACTGTCAGGCGGAGCGCACCCACACCGTGACGTCGGTGGGCATCCGGCCGTCGTCGGTGAGCGGGGCGCTCGCGGCGACCACCTCGCCCGCCGGCGCCGGCACCGGGACCCCGCCGAAGTTCGTCAGCACGGTCAGCCCGTCGTTGCGGAAACTCAGCACCTCGTCCCCGGTGGCGAGCCACGCCAGCGTGCCCCGGCCCAGCCCGTGCTCCCGGCGCAGGCGTAGCGCCGTGCGGTACAGCTCGTACGTCGAGCCGGGCACCCCGCGCTGCCGGTCCAGCGCGAACTCCGCCCACACCGGCGGCTGGGGCAGCCAGCTCGCGTCCGTCGGCCCGAAGCCGTACGACGGCGCGTCGGCCTCCCACGGGATCGGCACCCGGCAGCCGTCCCGGCCGCGCAGGGTGTGGCCGCTGCGCTCCCACGTCGGGTCCTGCCGGGCCTCGTCCGGCATCGTGGTGTGCTCGGGCAGGCCCAGTTCCTCGCCCTGGTAGAGGTACGCCGAGCCGGGCAGGGCCAGCATCAGCAGGCTGGCCGCCCGCGCCCGGCGCAGGCCGAGGGCGGCGTCCGGCTGCTCGTCGCCGATGCCGATCCCGTGCGGTCGGGGGGTGCCGACCGGCAGGCCGAGCCGGGAGGCGTGCCGGACCACGTCGTGGTTGGACAGCACCCAGGTCGTCGGTGCGCCGACCCCGTCGGTGGCCTCCAGCGAGCGGGTGATGACGGCGTACTGGGCCGGCGCGGTCCACGAGGCGAGCAGGTACTCGAAGTTGAACGCCTGGTGCATCTCGTCCGGGCGCACGTACCGGGCCAGCCGCTCGGCGGGCTCGACCCAGGCCTCCGCGACCAGGATCCGCTCGCCGGGGTAGCTGTCGAGCAGCGCCCGCCAGTCCCGGTAGATCTCGTGTACGCCGTCCTGGTCCCACATCGGCGGTCGTGGCTTGTCGACCTCCCGGCCGGAGAGGATCTCCTGCGGCTCCTGCCAGTCGGCCAGGTCGGCCTGCTTGATCAGACCGTGCGCCACGTCCACCCGGAACCCGTCGACGCCCCGGTCCAGCCAGAACCGCAGCACGTCGAGGAACTCCGCCCGCACCTCCGGGTTGTCCCAGTTCAGGTCGGGCTGACCCGGGTCGAACAGGTGCAGGTACCACTGACCGGGGCGGCCGTCGGCCCCGGTGACCCGGGTCCAGGCCGGCCCACCGAAGACGCTCTGCCAGTCGTTGGGCGGCTGGTCGCCGTCGGCGCCCTTGCCGTCCCGGAAGACGTACCGGTCGCGTTCGGGACTGCCGGGGCCGGCGGCGAGGGCGGCGGTGAACCACCGGTGCGCCGACGAGGTGTGGTTCGGGACGAGGTCGACGATGACCCGGAGGCCCCGCGAGCGCGCCTCGGTGATCAGCTTGTCCGCGTCGGCGAGCGTGCCGAACAGCGGGTCGACGCCCCGGTAGTCGGCGACGTCGTACCCGGCGTCCGCCTGGGGTGACGGGTAGAAGGGGGAGAGCCACACGGCGTCCACGCCGAGCTCCACCAGGTGGTCGAGCCGGGCGGTGATGCCGGGCAGGTCACCGATCCCGTCGCCGTTCGCGTCGGCGAAGGAGCGCGGGTAGATCTGGTAGATGACGGCCTCGGTCCACCAGCCGGTGACCGGCGCCTCGGTCGGGTCCGGGTGCGTCGGGTGCGTGTTCAGGTCTACTCCCGTGTCTCGTGCCGGTCCGGTGCGGTCCGCGGCCCGCCCGCCCCGGATCCCCGGGACGGACGGACCATCTGCGCGTTCCATTGTCCGGCCCCCGGCGGCGTGCCGCCGGGTGGACAGCGGACCGGTATGCCGCGGATCACCGTCGCGCCGTCGGTGCGCACCCGCCACCGCGCCGTCGGTGCGCCCGCCGCCGAGCGGCTGCCGGGCGCGGTGCGCCGGGCTCAGCCCTTCAGGCCGCCGGCCAGCAGGCCGCGCACGAAGTAGCGCTGGAGCAGCAGGAAGACCACCACCGGCACGATGATGGAGACGAACGCGCCCGCGGACAGCAGGTGCCAGGCCGTGCCCCGGGTGCCGCTCAGGTTGGCCAGCGCCACGGTGATCGGGGCCACCTCGTCGCCGCCACCGGCGAAGGTGAGGGCCACCAGCAGGTCGTTCCAGACCCACAGGAACTGGAAGATGCCGAACGCGGCCAGCGCCGGGGTCAGCAGCGGAAGCAGCACCCGGAAGAAGATCTGGACGTGGCCGGCCCCGTCCACCCGGGCCGCCTCCAGCAACCCGGCCGGGATCTCCCGCATGAAGTTGTGCAGCAGGAAGATCGCCAGCGGGAGCGCGAAGATCGAGTGCGAGAGCCAGATGGTCCAGAACGACCCGACCAGGCCCGCGTCCACGTAGAGCGTGAGCAGCGGGATCAGCGTGACCTGGATCGGCACGATCTGGAGCGCGAACACCGCCACGAACAGGACGTTGCGACCCGGGAAGCGGATCCAGGCGAAGGCGTACGCGGCCAGCGCGGCGAGGCAGATCGGGATGATCACCGACGGGATCGTGATGATGAACGAGTTGACGAAGAAGGCGCCCAGCCCTTCCGAGCCCTCGGCCGCCAGCACGTCCCGGTAGTTGTCGAGCGTGATCGTCGGTTCGGTGAAGAAGGTCCACCAGCCGGTGGTCTTGATCTCCCGCTCCGGCCGCAGCGAGGAGATGCCCAGGCCGAACGTGGGCAGCGTCCAGAGCACGGCGATGACCACCGCGGCGAGGGACGCCCACGGCGAGGTGAGCCGCTTGCGGGCGCGGGCGGTGCTGGTCCGGGTCGGCTTGACCGGCGGCGTGGTGGACAGTGGGGTGCTGGTCGCGGTCATGACGCCTCCGCTGCGCGCAGTTGCCGGACGTTGTAGACGACGATCGGGATGACCAGCACGAAGAGCAGCACCGCCAGGGCCGCGCCCAGCCCCTCGTTGCCGCTGCGGAAGCTCTGGCTGTAGAACTCGTTCGCCACGACGCTCGTGTCGAACTGGCCGCCGGTCATCGTCCGCACGATGTCGAAGACCTTCAGGGTGCCGATGCCGATCGTGGTGAGGACGACCACCACGGCGGGGCGGATGCTGGGCAGCGTCACGTAGCGGAACATGCCCACCGGGCTGACGCCGTCCAGTCGGGCCGCCTCGACCACGTCGTCCGGGATCGCCTTGATCGCGGCGGACAGGACCGTCATCGCGAAGCCGGCCTGGATCCAGATCATCACCGCGATGAGGAACAGCGTGTTCCACGGCGACTCCACCAGCCACTGCTGCGGCGTGCCGCCGGCCCACACGATCAGCTGGTTGAGCAGGCCGATCTGCCGTACGCCCGGCTGGTCCGGCCGGTACTCGTAGACGAACTTCCAGATGATCGACGCGCCGACGAACGAGATCGACATCGGCAGGAAGATCAGCGCCTTGGCGAACGCCTCCAGCCGCGCCTTGTCCACCAGGACGGCGTAGAGCAGGCCGACGGCGGTGGCCACGAACGGCGTCACCACCACCCAGAGCACGGTGTTGCGCAGCACCGTGAGCTGATCGGGGGACGTGAAGATCGTGTGGTAGTTGTCGATCCCCACGAACGAGGTGCCGGCGGCGTCGAAGAAGGACTGCCAGATGGTGCGGCCAGCCGGGTAGATCAGCCCGACGGCGAGCATGAGCACGACGGGCGCGAGATAGAGGTACGCGACCCAGCGGTCGCCGCGCCCGCCACCGATCCGGCCGGCGACGAAGAGAATGACGCCCACGATCGCCACGAAGAGCCCGATCGCGATGCCCATCTCGAGGAACTTCTCAGCGGTGGTCACCCGGAACTCACCTCCCTCCGACGGTTCGGGGCCGGCCGGAGCGTCCGCTCCGGCCGGCCCCGAGACCGTCAGCTCACTTCGGCCAGGCGGCTTCGATGTTGTCGACGGTCTGCTTGGTGCTCTGCCCGGTGATCCAGCTCGTGGACTGCTTCCAGAACGCGTTCGAGCCGATCGCGCCCGGCATCTGGTCCGAGCCGTCGAAGCGGAACACCGAGTTCGGGTCCTGGAGGAGTTCGGCGGCGAGCTTGTCGATCGGGTTGCTCACCTTGGCGACGTCCAGGCCCTTGTTGGCGCTCACCCAGCCCTGCGAGACCTGCGCCTTCACGTTCGCCCAGGTGTCGGTGGACAGGTACGTCTGGAACGCCTTGACCTCAGGCCGGTCGGCGAAGGCGACGTTGAACTCGCCACCACCGAGCAGCGGCTTGGAGTTGGCGTCCTTGCCCGGCAGGTAGAAGGCGAAGACGTCCCCGTCCTCGGCGACCTTCGTGTTCTCCGGGAAGTTGGCCGCGTAGAAGCTGGCCTGCCGGTGCAGCGAGCAGGTGCCCTCGAGGATCGGCTGCCCGGCGTCCTGGAACGTCGTCGTCGCGATGCTCTTGACGTCGCCGAGACCGCCGTTGACGTACTTGTCGTTCTTCAGGAACTTGCCCACCTCGTCGAGCGCGGCGGTCGACTCGGGGCCGTTGAACGGGATCTCGTGCTTGACCCACTTGTCGTAGGTCTCCGGCCCGTTGAGCCGGAGCATCATGTCCTCCATCCAGTCGGTGATCGGCCAACCGGTGGCCTCACCGCTGGAGATGCCGGCGCACCACGGCTTCTTGCCGGTCGCGGCGATCTTGTCGGAGAGCTGAACCAACTCGTTCAGGGTCTTCGGCACCTGGTAGCCGTTGTCCTTGAACTCCTTGGGGGAGTACCAGACCAGCGACTTGATGCTCGCGCCGGACGGCGCGGCGTAGAAGGTGCCGTTCACGGTGCCGTACGACTTCCAGTCGGCGCCCCAGAACTTGTCGACGTTGGCGCCCACCTCCGGCGGTGCCGCCTTGACCCGGCCGGTCTCGACCAGCTGCGCCAGCAGACCGGGCTGCGGGACGATCGCGATGTCCGGCGGGTTGCCGGCCTTGGCCCGGACGAGGATCTGCGTCTCGAAGGACTTGTCGCCCTCGTACTTGATCGTGGCCCCGGTGCACTCCTCGAACGGCTTGTACGAGTCGACGTACGCCTTGTCCTCGGGGGTGACGATGCCGGCGTAGACGGTGACGGTCTTGCCCTTCAGGTCGCCGTACTGGCTGAACTGCGCGCAGTCGACGGACGGGGCGTCCGCCGAGGTGTCGTTGTCGGAGCCGCCACCGCAGGCGGTGAGAGTGAGCGTGAGGCCGAGAACGCCGGCCGACGCAGCCGCGAGGCGCGACTTCGTGGCACGAAATGGCATGGGGCCCTTCCTTTCTCGTCAAGCGCCGCCCGGGCCGGGGGATCACCGCCGGCCTCGGACAGAGGAGTTCGAGGCCGTCAGTCAATCCGTTACAGGGTTGTGGCGCAACGGTGAAAGGTTGATCGGATCGGTAACGATTTGGCCATTGTGCAGGGGCGGAGCGTCGCCGGACGCGCCGCCGCCCGCAGTCGGCGGGCGACCGCGGGCGGCAGTGAGGTGGGGTTTCGGGCGTCAGCTGTTGAGTTGCCAGATGGCGAGGTTGAGGGCTCCGGCGAAGGTCACCCAGGCCCAGTACGGGAGCATCAGCGCCGTGGCGGCCCGGGAGACCGGCCAGAAGAGGGCGACCGTCACGCCGATCGTCAGCCACAGCAGGACGAGGTCGGCGAACGCCAGCCCGTACCGGCCCGCGCCGAAGAACAGCGGGGTCCAGATCGCGTTGAGCAGGAGCTGGGCGGTCCAGGCCCAGAGCGCCGGCCCGAAGCCGGCCCGGCGCCAGACCAGCCAGCCGGCCAGGGCGATCATCGCGTAGAGCACCGTCCAGACCGGCCCGAACAGCCCGGACGGCGGGGCCCAGGAGGGTTGGTCGAGGTTCGCGTACTCGGCGGCGGTGCCGCGGACGCCCAGACCGCCGATCGCGGCGGCGACGAACACGGCCGCGCCGAAGCCGAGCAGAACCCACCACTGCCGGGCGTCGTCAGCGCGCCGGTCGCTCCGAGAAATCTCCATCATCGAGATGTTTCCGTCCTGGAGAGGGGCGAAACCCGAACCGACGACGCCGGGGTCGCCGCGTCCGGCCTGCTCCTGTCGGGAGGACGGAGCTTCCGGTCGCGACGACCCCGGCGGGTCCCTCGGTCGGCGGCGTCGGCCGGCGCGCGCGGCGGCCGACGCCGGCTCAGCTGAAGATGCTGACACCACCCGGCCCGACCAGCAGCCCGACGATGATGAGGACGACGCCCCAGAGAATCTGCCGCCGGAACAGCGCGAGGATGCCGGCGACCACAAGCACGACTGCGAGAATCCAGAGAATCAGCTCCATGGTCATCGAGTACCCGAGGCAGCGATCCGGGAAACCTCGCCCTGATCGAGATGGTCACCCAGGTGGAACACGCTGTACGCCTGCTTGATGACGGGGTGCGCCACGTTGCGGACCCGTACGCCGCCGGGCGTCGTTCCCCGCTCGGTCCCGTGGTGCGCGTGCCCGTGCAGGGCCAGTGCGGTGTCTGCCGAGTCGATCGCCTGCCCCAACTGGTAGCAGCCGAGGAACGGGTAGATCTCCAGCGGTTCGCCGGCCAGCGTGTCCGGAACCGGTGAGTAGTGGGTGAGGGCCACCAGCACGTCGCAGTCGAGGGAGCGCAGGGCGGCACCGAGCGCGTCGGCGCTGTCCGTCGTGGTCCGGACGAACGCCTTCATCTCCGGTTCCCCGAAGTCGCTCGCGCAGCGTCCGGCGAACCCACCGCCGAACCCCTTCACCCCGGCGATGCCGAGCCGCCCGCCCGCGCACTCGAGGACCACGCCGGTGCCCTCCAGCACGGTGATCCCGGCGTCCTCCAGTACCTTGACCACCTGCGGCACCTGGTCGCACTGGTGGTCGTGGTTGCCGAGCACGGTCACCACCGGCACGCCCAGCCCACCGAACTCCTGTGCCACGCACCGCGCTTCGGCCTCGGTGCCGTGCCGGGTCAGGTCCCCGGCGAGCAGCAGCGCGTCGGCGCAGTCGGACAGTTCCTCCAGGGCCGGCCGGAAGCGGCCGACGACGTCCTCGTCCAGATGCACGTCTCCCACGGCGGCGATCCGGATCACCATCGTGCCTCCCTCAGGGCAGTTGCTCGATCTGCGTGGGCGCCTGCGCGCGGATCACCCCGATGTCGCTGGTGATCGGCACGTCCGGGAAGCGCTCGGCCACCCGGCGCAGGATCTCCTCGCGGCGGTGCGGGCTCTCCACCTCGCCGGACAGCACGAGACCGCGTTCCTTGCGGGCCACGGTGATCCCCTGCTCGGCGACGGCGGGGTCCTCGGTGAGCAACCGGTGGATCTCCGCCTCCACGTACTCGTCGGGTGGTCCCGTGGCGACGTCGCGATGCTCGGTCACGGTGTCCCCTCTCCCTCCGGGGTGCCGGCGTACGGCACCACCTCCAGCCGGTCCAGCAGCACCAGGAACGCCTCGGCGTACGGCGAGTGCTGCGTCTCCTTCCGTACCCCTTCCCAGTCGATCTGTTCCCGCAGGGACCGGGCCAGTGGCAGGCCGCGGGCGAAGTCGCAGTAGTGCTGGGAGAAGCTGAGCAGCTTGTGCACCATCAACTGGGTCGCCGAGAGCACCGGCATGTGGATCGCGTCGACCGGGCGGATCACGGTGTCGCCGAACGTCTCGTCGGTCACCGGGGTCTCGATGGGGCGGTGGATGAGATCCACCATGCGGCCGTCGTCGAAGACCTTGACCAGCCAGTCTTCCGGCGGGCGCTCGGCGGTGAACCCGGCCGCCACGAGGGACTCCAGGGCGCGGTCGACGTCCACCTCGCGGATGAGGAAGTCGACGTCGTGCTCACTCGAGTGGCCGCCGTGGGCGTACACGGCGAAGCTGCCGCCGAGGGCGAAGGGGATGTCTTCCTGCTTGAGCACGGCGGCGACCTTCTTCAAGGTGTGCAACAGGGTCTCGTCCCCGCGCTCGGCCATCTGGATCTCCCGTCGTGGTGGTCAGGGGGAAGGCTTCGAAGTCGGGTACCCGGCATGGCCGTCGGCCACACCTGGCAGGCGCGCGGGTAGCTAGCAACCATTCCCAAACACGACATATCGCCGGAGCGGCGAGCGTGGGTCGGATAACCTGGGCAGGGTGGCCAGATCGAAGGTGGCGCGGCGCGGTAGGGCCCGATTGCGTGCCGTCGCCCTGATCGGCATCGACGGCTCGGGCAAGACGACCCAGGCGCACCGGCTCGCCGAGGCGCTCACCGCGGCGGGTCACCCCGCCACCTACCACCGCAACGCCGGCGGCCGCCGGTTCCTCGGCCGGGTGGCGCAGCGGCTCGGGCGTGCGGACGCCCAGCGCCTGCTCGGACGGACCGGCCTGCTGGCCGCGGAGTCCGTGCTGCGCTGGCTCGCCATCGTCACCGCGCTGCTCAGTCGCCTGCTGACCGGCCGGATCGCGGTGATGGACCGGTACGCCGTCTGCCAGTACGCGAGCATCCGTGCGCACGGCGGGCAGCGCTGGGAGCGGCTGGCCCGGCTCGGCTACCGGATGTTCCCCCGACCCCAGGTGACGTTCCTGCTGTCGGTGGACCCGGCCGAGGCGTACCGGCGGATCGAGCGGCGCGGCACCGACCACGAGAGCATGGCCTACCTGAGGGCGGCCGACCGCGCGTACCGGACGCTGCCGGAGTACCCGACGTTCGTCCTGGTGGACGCGGGTCGCCCCGCCGACGAGGTGGCCCGGCAGATCCGGGGGCACCTGGACGCCTGGCTGGCCGCCGCCGGCCGGGCGAAGCCGGTCGCCCCGGCGGATCCCGTGCCGCCCCGCGCCGCCGACGGTGAGCCGGTGCCGCTGCGGGCCTGACGGCGGCTCAGGCGCGGCCGTACACCGGCACACTCGCGCCGCTGGTCGGTGCCGACTCGGGGGAGGCGAGGAACCGGACGACGGGGGCGATCTCGGCCGGCGTGACCCAGCGGGAGTGGTCGGCGTCCGGCTGGGCGGCCCGGTTGGCCGGGGTGTCGATCACGCTCGGCAGGACGGTGTTGCACCGCACCCCGTCCGCCCGGTACTCCACCGCCACCGCGTTGGCGAACGCGAGCACGGCTGCCTTCGCGGTGGCGTACGCCGCCGCTCCGCGGAACGGGGCGACCGCCGCACGGGACGAGACGCAGACCACGGCGCCGCCGCCGGCCGTCAGGTGCGGCAGGGCGGCGCCGGTGACCAGCCAGGTCGGTCGCAGGTTGAGGGTGAGCATGCGCTCCAGTTCCGTCACCGGGGTCTCGTGCACCCGGCCACCGGCCGCGTAACCGCCGACGAGGTTGACCACGGCGCGCAGTGGCGCGGCCGCGTCGCCGGCCGCGACCTCGACCGCGTGCCGGACGTCCGCCGGGTCGGCCAGGTCCGCCGTCAGCCGGACCACGTCGCCGGCCGCCGGGGCCGGCTCCGGCGCGCTCGCCCGCGACGGTACGACCACCCGCCAGCCCGCCTCGACGAAGGCGGCGGTGACCGCCCCACCGAGCCCGCCGGTGCCTCCGGTGATCAGCACACTCCGATCCGCCATGTGCCACACGCTAGTGCCGCGCCCGGGGTCCCGGGTGCCGGGCCCCGGCGGTACCGTCGTATCGACGCGTCCGGGGGCCCGCCGGTCGACGCCTCCGGGGGCCGGTCGACACTCAGTCGGCCGGAGGAGGTGTCCTCCGGGCCTGGTCGCACGGCCGGTCCGGCAGCCCTGGCCGGCCGCCCGGCGGAGGCGCCGGCACCGGGCAGGTGGCAGGCTGGGCCACGAGCGACGTCCCGTGATCGGCGGTACTTCGCCCGACACGGGCGGTGGTGGTTGACGCTCACGCCTCATGAAAGTAAGTTTCATCCGTGGCGAAGAGTCCGAAGATTTCTGCGAGTCACGAGCCCGGTGGACTGATCGTCCACATCAGCGGGCTCCTGCCGTCGCTGTCCCCCGCGGAACAGCGGGTCGCCCGGCTGGTCGTGGCCGACCCGGCCGACGCCGCACGCCGCACGATCACCGACCTCGCCACCGCCGCCGAGACCTCGGAGGCGACCGTCATCCGGTTCTGCCGCTCGGTCGGCATGGACGGCTACCCGCAGCTGCGGATCCGCCTCGCCGCCGAGGCCGCCCGCCGGGTCGAGCCGCCGGACGCCCGCGTCGTCGGCGGTGACATCCCGCCCGGAGCCGACCTGGCGCAGATCATCGCCACCATCGCCTTCAACGACGCCCGTGCCGTCGAGGAGACGGCGGAGCAACTGGACCCCGCGGTCTGCGAGCAGGTCGTCGAGGCGATCGCCGCCGCTGGCCGCATCGACGTCTACGGCGCCGGCGCCAGCGGCTTCGTCGCCTCCGACTTCCAGCAGAAGCTGCACCGCATCGGCCGGACCGCCTTCTACTTCCCGGACGTGCACACGGCCCTCACGTCGGCGGCGCTGCTCGGGCGGGGCGACATCGCCGTCGGCATCTCGCACACCGGCACCACGTCGGACGTGATCGAGGTGCTGGAGCAGGCCCGTGCCCGCGGCGCGGCCACGGTGGCCCTGACCAACTTCCCCCGCTCGCCGATCACCGATGTCGCCGACTTCGTCCTGACCACCGCCGCGCGGGAGACCACGTACCGCTCGGGTGCCATGGCCAGCCGGCTCGCACAGCTCACCGTCGTCGACTGCCTGTTCGTCGGCGTGGCGGCGCGCAACCGGGCCCGGGCCCGCAAGGCGCTGGAGGTGACCGCCGACGCGGTCCAGTCGCACCGGGTCGGCTCGGCCCGGAGGCGGGCATGACCGCGGTGGAGCCGGACGAGGTGACCGATACGGCACCCCCGGCGATCCGGGTCGGCGCGCCCACCGAGCGACGCAACCCGCGCAGTGTCGACCTGGACCTGATGACGACCCGGGACGTCGTCACGGTGATCAACGAGGCCGACCGGCGGGTACCGGCCGCGGTCGCCGGGGTCCTCGACCAGATCGCCGCCACCGTGGACCTGGCGGTGGCCGCGCTGCGTGCCGGCCACCGGGTGCACTACTTCGGCGCCGGCACCTCGGGCCGCCTCGGCGTCCTCGACGTGGCCGAACTCGCACCGACCTTCAACTCGCCGCGGCACTGGTTCTGCGCGCACCTCGCCGGCGGGACGGAGGCGATGTGGCGCGCCGTGGAGAACGCCGAGGACGACGACCGGGGCGGTGCGGCCGAGGTGGCCGAATGTGTCGACGCCGGTGACGTCGTGGTCGGGCTCGCCGCGAGCGGGCGCACCCCGTACGTGCTGGGTGCGCTGGCCGCGGCTCGGGCCAAGGGGGCCGCGACGGTGCTGCTCTGCGCGAACCCGGAGGCCGAGGCCGCCCGGTCGGTCGACGTGTTCATCGGGGTGGACACCGGACCCGAGGTCGTCACCGGGTCGACCCGGATGAAGGCGGGCACAGCGCAGAAGCTGGTGTTGAACACCTTCTCCACGGCGGTGATGGTCCGTCTGGGCCGGGTCTACTCGAACCTCATGATCGACATGGTGGCCACCAACGCCAAGCTGCGGGGCCGGATGATCTCGATCCTGATGGAGGCCACCGGGTGCAGCGAGGAGATCTCCCGGCGGGCGCTGCACGAGGCCGACGGTGACCTGAAGACCGCCCTGGTCTCGCTCGTGTCCGGGGCCGGCGTCAGCGCCGCACGGGCCGCTCTCGCCCGCTCGGAGCACCACGTCCGCGACGCCCTCGCGCTGCTCGCGTCCTGAGCCCACGCCGGCCCGCGCGGCGCCGGGCATAGATCGACCCCCCGGATTGTTCATCGGGGCGTGGGGTATTACCACGGGTGTGGATGAACCGACCGGTCCACCGACGCGTATCTGGCAGTGACCAGGATCGCAGCTCGGTGGTGACCCGGGTCGCTGTGCCCCTGGGCCGGGCAGTGCTGCCATGGACCGCAGGGGGACGGTGAACCGTCGATCCATCATCCCGTACGTGGTACCCGCCGGAGAGCCGCCACATGGGCGCTGACAGCAAACATGGACCGCGCTCTCAGCTGATTATCAGGCATTCGTGACACTTTCGACTCACGACATGGAATCCCCGACGCGTCTCATCTGTTGTGTAGGTGTCAGCACCGATGGGCACAGCGGAAGTTACGGGGAGGGAGCTGACGGACGTGGGGATGGCAAGGAACCGGGCAACCGGCGCGAGCGAGGGGACCGTGGGCAACGTGGACAAGAACATCGGCATGCGTACCGACGAGGTCGCCGAGGAGCGCGACCTGGTCGGCGTCTACCTTCACGAGATCTCCCGGACGCCGCTGCTGGACGCCGCCACGGAGGTCGACCTCTCCAAGGCGATCGAGGCCGGTCTGTACGCCGAGCACCTGCTCGACGAGGACCGCGTCCCGGCCGGTGTCGAGCGGGAGGAGCTCGAGCGGGTGGTCGCCGAGGGTGATCGGGCCAAGGACCTGTTCATCCGGGCCAACCTGCGGCTGGTCGTGTCGATCGCCCGGCGGTACGTCCGCTCCGGGATGCCCATGCTGGACCTGATCCAGGAGGGCAACACCGGCCTGGTCCGGGCCGTCGAGAAGTTCGACTACGAGCGCGGCTTCAAGTTCTCCACCTACGCGACCTGGTGGATCCGTCAGGCCATCAGCCGGGCGATCGCCCAGCAGGAGCGCACCGTACGCCTGCCGGTGCACCTCGTGGAGGACGTCAACCGGATGCGCAACGTGGCCCGGCAGCTCACCCGCGAGCTGGGCAGCGACCCGGAGCCGGAGCAGATCGCGGCGGCGCTCGGCGTCACCGTCGAGCGGGTCAACGAGCTGGTGCGCTGGTCGCAGGACACCGTGTCCCTGGACACGCCGGTCGGCGACGACGGCGACACCAACCTCGGTGACCTGGTGGCCGACAGCGACGCGCCGTCGCCGGAGGAGATCGTCCTCACCGGGCTGGAGCGGCAGCGCATCGAGGGTCTGCTCAACCACCTCGACGACCGTTCGGCCGGCATCATGCGGGCGCGGTACGGCCTCGAGGACGGCCGGGAGCACTCGCTCACCGAGGTGGCCTCGCGGTTCTCGCTCTCCCGGGAGCGGATCCGGCAGCTGGAGATCCAGGCTCTCGGCCGGCTGCGCGAGCTGGCGCGGGCCGAGGGGCTCCAGGCCGCCTGAGGCC
Source organism: Micromonospora sp. WMMC415 (assembly GCF_009707425.1). Taxonomy (GTDB): domain Bacteria; phylum Actinomycetota; class Actinomycetes; order Mycobacteriales; family Micromonosporaceae; genus Micromonospora. The sequence goes on from NZ_CP046104.1 coordinate 2,100,357, forward strand.
GGGCGGCTCCAGGCCGCCCGAGGCCGCGCGGCTCCAGGCCGCCTAGTTGGGACGACAGGCTTCTGACCAGGTGAACTGATAGGAATGACGGGGAACGGCCGGCGTCCGATAGGGGGACGCCGGCCGTTCGTCGTACCGGGACGGGATCAGCGGACCCGGCCGTAGCCCACGATCGACATGATGTTCATGTCCCGCTTGAGCACGTTTCGGCCGGCACTGGGCGCGTCGATGATCTGACCGCCGCCGACGTACAGGGCGACGTGCCCCAGGCCGCTGTAGAAGACCAGGTCGCCGGGGCGCAGGTCGCCGCGACCGATGTGGGCCACCGCACCCCACTGCATCCGGGTGTTGTGCGGCAACGACTTCCCGGCCGAGCGCCAGGCCGCCGAGGTCAGCCCCGAGCAGTCGTACCCGTCGGGGCCGTCCGCGCCCCACCGGTAGGGCTTGCCCAGGGCACCGTACGCGTAGCGGACCGCGACACCGGCGGACCCGGCGATCGCCGGCGCCTGCTGGGCGCTGTCCCGGCGTGCCGCCGGAGCCTCGGTGGCCCGCCCGTACGCCTGCCGGCGCAGCTCGTACAGCGACGCCAGGTCGCGCTCGATCCGCTTGCGGGCGTTGGTCAGCTCCCGTGCCTGTGCCGCCTGCCGTTCCAGCGTCACGTCCAGGTGGGTCTTCTCCTCGATCAGGCGGCGCTGGTCGTCGGTGAACGCGGCGATCCGTTGCTGCCGCTCGCGGGTGAGGTGCCCGACGGTCGCCAACCGGTCCACCAGCGACGAGGCGTCGCCCGGCCGCAGCAGCGCCGCCGCGGTGTCGAGGTTGCCGGTCTTGTACGCGGTAACGGCGAGCTCGCTGACGTCGGCGCGGCTCCGCTCGGCCTGCTCCTGCAGGGGCCCGATCCGGTCCTGTAATCGGGCCACCGTCTTCTCGTTCGCCTTGATCTGCTCGTTGACGGCGTTGTACGCCTCCACGACGCGTTCCAGGTCCGCGGAGGCCTTCTCGATCCGCCGGGTCAACTCGGCGGGGGTCGGTTCGGCCCGGGCGGGCACGGCCGGTGCGACCAGCGCGGCCGACACCACCGCGACCGCGAGGGCGCGCAGCGTGTTCCGGATGGACGACAAGAGCGTGAGCTCCTCTCCCACCGCCACCAGGGTGTGCTGAGGCCTCGGTGGCGCCGGCCCGTGCCGTCCGGATGGACGGCGGTCGACAGGCCAACCCGGACAACCTAACCCGGGGCAGGAGTCGTCCGCAGTGGAAGCAGGGGCGAATGTTGCGAAACAGCAGCAAGTGAACATGAGTGTCGTCACGGTACGTGCTTGGCGCGCGGGACGGCTGCGAGCGGCTTGTCCGGTGAGCCGGATGTGTCGCCTTCGTCGTTCTCGGCGGATGCTGTCGGTGCCTGGCACGCTATGCCGGATAAGACGGACTTGCCGGCTCGTATCCGGCGGCGGCCACCATCCGAAACGACGCCAGCCTCGGCAAATCCGATCCGGCTGCTGGCGGAGGGGCCACACAATGGGCCCCGGAGCCGGGAGTCCCGTCGACGGGCAATACCGCATACGGCGGGTGTCACCCCGACCCGGCCCCCGAGCCGCGGGAGGACAGCCGTGGACCCGAACACCAGCACCCGACCGAAGCAGTCACCCACCGGCGCCGCCCGGCCGCGCTCCACGCTGCTCTACGCCCGGCCCGGGATCGTCGTCACCGTCGACCGGTTCACCGTCGGCCGCAGCAGCTGGCCGGTGGCCGAACTCACCCACCTGCACACCACCCGCGGGCCGCACGACCGCGTCGCCGTCCGGGCCGTCGTCGTCACCGGCGGAATGGTCACCGGCGTCGGGCTGCTCGTGGGCTTCACCGGCGGCCTGCACCGGCTCACCGCCGGGGCCTACCTGATCCTGGGGGCGGTGTTCCTGCTGCCGGTGCTGCTGGCGATCGTGGGCGACCGCTGGCGGCCGCCCGCGTACGAGCTGTGGGGCCGGCGCCGTGGCGCCGACGAACTGCTCTTCTCCAGCGACGACGAGCGGCAGTTCGGACAGGTGACCCGCGCGCTGCGCCGGGCCGTGGAGATGAACCGGTACGGCGGCTGGGAGGACCCGCTCGCCTCCGCCGACCCGTGGCGGCCGGTGCGCTGACCCGAGTCAGGAAGTGGGCGCGCCGGCGACCGGCTCAGGGGTCGACTCGACGCGCTCGGTCACCCAGGTGCTCACCCGTCGCTCCGCGAAGAACGAGACGAACGGCACGGTACCGGCCAGCATCACGAGGATCATGCGCTTCAGCGGCCAGCCCGCCCGCCGGGCCAGGTCGAACGTGGCCACCAGGTAGACCATGTAGAGGAAGCCGTGGGCCTGGCCCACCGTCTCCACCACGACCGGGTTGTCGAAGCCGTACTTCAGCGGCATGCCGATCACCACCAGCAGGATCAGCGCCACGCCGACGATCCAGGCGATCACTCGGTACCGGGTCAGGGCTGCGCCCACCGTCGTCCGTCCTTCCGACCCGGCCTCAACCGGGGTAGTCGCCGGGCCGGGCGCCCGGGTTGTCGGTCAACCATCGCAGGTAGCGGTTGTAGGCGGCGAGGTCGGCGTCCTCGCCCCCGGGCACGGGAACCGTGGTGCGGGGGACCCGCACGGGTCGGCGTACCGCTGGACGCGTCACGGCGGCCGGGGACTCCCCGGCCGGCCGCGGGTCGGCGGCCGCCGGCTCCTCGGACGGCCCGGTCGGGTCACGCAACGCGTGCCGGACCTCCCGCCACCACACGAAGACCACGAAGCCGGCGAAGACCGGCCACTCCACGGCGTAGCCCCAGCTGATCGCGTTGCCGCCGGCCGCGCGGCTGAGCTGCCACCAGCCCAGGCCGAGGAAGGCCCCGACCAGCACGACCATGGCCACGTGGCGCGCGATCCACGCCGGGGTCCAGAGCCGCTTCATGGCATCGAGGGTACCGGGGCCGGAGACGGTCTCCGACGCGGTGTCGTAGTCGGGGCGGGTTTGGTGGCACCCGGTGTGGGCAACCGTCTAGACGCCAGCCCAAACCAGACCAGGGGGGCGACGATGACCGGATCCGTACGACAGGACGAATTTCCGAGCCCGGAGCAGCGGATGCCCGAGTGGGACGGGGACCATGTGCACGACATGGCCAGCGGCGACGTGGACACCGACGGTGAGCTGGTCGGCATCGACCCCGCTGAGCTCGGCGACGACGACCTGATCCGCGAGATGCACAGCCTGCACCGCACCCGGCTCGACACCCTGCGCCACGCCACCGACTCGGCGCTCGCGAACCACCTGCGGCGCACGGCCGAGCTGGAGACCGAGTACCTGGCCCGGCACCCGGGGCGGGAAGTCGACCCGAGCCGGCTGAGGGACGCCTGATGGCGTCCGCCGAGCGGGGCATGTCGGCGCCGCCGGAGGTGGTGTTCAACACGGCCACCGACCCGGACCGGGCGTCGGCGTGGCTCCCCGAGCCGCTGCGCGGCGACGGGACGCCGGCCGAGCACGTCAGCGAGGAGGAGCTGACGGCCCGCTGGCGGGCCGCGGGGGAGTGGACCGCCGAGCTCCGGGTCGATCCGGCCGATGCCGGTGGCGCCCGGACCCGGCTCGACGTGACCGGTGACGACACCGCCGACCGGCTCGCCGACGAGGCCCTGGAGAGCCTCGCCCGCGAGGTGGCGGACAACCTCCAGGCCGGCTGAGCCGGTGCGGGGAACCAGTACGGAGGGAGACCGGTGACCGACCTGAACGAGAAGGTGGCGCGGCTACGCCGGGCGTACGCGCCGCACGAGCACCGACCGCTCGGTGGCTACCTCGTGGCCATGGGCACCTACGCCGGGGTGGCCGCGACGATCGCGGCGGTGGTGAAGGGCGCCGGCCGGCCGGTGCCGGAGCGTCCGGCGCCCGCCGACGTGGTGCTGCTGTCCATCGCGACGCACAAGCTCAGCCGGCTGCTGTCGAAGGACGCGGTGACGAGCCCGTTGCGGGCGCCGTTCACGCGGTACGAGCGGCCGATCGGCAGCGGCGAGGTGATGGAGGAGGTCCGCGACTCGGGCAGCGGCACCCGGCACGCGGTCGGGGAGCTGCTGAGCTGCCCGTTCTGCCTCGCCGTGTGGGTGGCGACCGGGCTCACCGGCGGGCTGGTGCTGGCGCCCCGGCTGACCCGCCTCGTCGCCACCGCGCTCACCGCCGTGGCGGCGTCCGACTTCCTCCAGATGGCGTACGCGGTCGCCCAGCAGGCCGCCGAGGGCGACGACGAGGACTGAGACGTGGAAGGGGGCCCGGCGTCGGCGCGCCGGCCCCCGTCCACGTGTATCGGTCAGCTCTCCTCGCCGGACCAGCCCCGCGGCGACTCCTCCTCGTGCTCCTCTTCGTCCTCGTCGCCGGTGATGATGTCCCGGTCGACCGCCGTGCGGTCGTGCTCGTTGGCGAAGTCCGGCTCCGGCAGCGTGTCCCGGCCGCCCGGCGGTTGGCCGAGCGCCGCCAGCTTCTCGTGCTGCTCCTCGTGGTGCGACATGTCGCTCTCCTTCGCGCCGAGCTGGGGGGTGGGGGTCCGTACGGTCCCGCCGACGGGGAGCGGGCCACGGCGTCAGGTGACCGAGCCGCCGAGGAGGTCGGCCGCCTCGTCGATCGAGTACTCGCCCTGAGGCAGCGCGGAGATCCGGGTGAGCAGCTCCGCCGGCAACTCGGCGGCGACGGCCCGCCGGTGGATGTCGCTCTGGCTGATCCGCTCCTGACCGCGGTAGAGGTCCTCGAGCAGGTCGTCGAGGCGCCGGACGGCCGACTCGGTCCCCGGGGCCTGGGTCACAGGTGGGTTATCGGTCACGCCGCCCACCTACCCGCCGCCGTTCCCCCCAAACGCCTCCGCCCCGCCGCGCCGGCCTTGTCGATCAAGAGGGTTTCGTGCTGAGGTCCGGCGTGTCGTGACCAGGACCTCTTGATCAACAGGGCGTGGCGCGGCGCGCGGGGGAGGCGGGGGGTCAGGCCGCGGTTGGGGCGGTGGTGCGGCGGCGGGAACGGACCGCCACCGCCAGGTCCCGCAGGACCTCCGACGTGGTGTCCCAGCCGATGCAGGCGTCGGTGATCGACTGGCCGTAGGTCAGCTCGCGGGTCGGGTCCAGGTCCTGGCGGCCCGAAAGCAGGAAGCTCTCCAGCATCACGCCGACGATGCCGCGCTGCCCGCCCGCGAGCTGGGCGGCCACGTCGGCGGCGACCAGCGGCTGGTTGCGGTGGTCCTTGCCGCTGTTGGCGTGGCTGGCGTCGATGACCAGGCGCTCGGGCAGCCCGGCAGCGCGCAGCAGCTCCAGCGCGCCCGCCACCGACCCGGCGTCGTAGTTCGGCCGGCCGCCGCCGCCGCGCAGCACCAGGTGACCGTCCGCGTTGCCCCGGGTGTGCATGATCGCCGGGGTGCCCGAGACGTCGATGCCGGGGAACACGTGCGGCACGCCGGCCGCCCGGATGGCGTCGACCGCCGTGGAGATGCTGCCGTCCGGGCGGTTCTTCATGCCGATCGGCATGGACAGGCCGGAGGCGAGCTGCCGGTGCACCTGGCTCTCGACCGTACGCGCGCCGATCGCACCCCACGCCACCGTGTCGGCGATGTACTGCGGGGTGATCGGGTCGAGGAACTCGCAGCCCACCGGGAGCCCCAGCCGCAGCACGTCGAGCAGCAGCGCGCGGGCCTTCCGCAGGCCGGTGTTCACGTCGCCGGAACCGTCCAGCCCCGGGTCGTTGATGAGGCCCTTCCAGCCCACCGTCGACCGCGGCTTCTCGAAGTACACCCGCATCACCACGAGCAGGTCGTCGGCGAGCCGCTCGGCGACCTCGCGGAGCCGGTGAGCGTACTCGAGGGCGGCGGCCGGGTCGTGCACCGAGCACGGGCCGACCACCACCAGCAGGCGGTCGTCGGCGCGGTCCAGCACCCGGCCGACCGCGCGTCGGCCGGTGAGCACGGCCGAGGCGAGCTCGTCGTCCAGGGGCAGGTGGTGGTGCAACAGTGCCGGGGTGGTCAGCGGCACCACGCGGTCGATCCGCTGATCGCTGACCCGGTCCGTCTCCGGGGTCGTCACGGTGGGCATCCTTCCGCCGACCGTGCCGGGGCCGGTGCCCGGGACGAGCCGGCTGCTCGTACGCGAAAGGGCAGGAACTTCAAGCTCCTGCCCGGCCGGCTCGTGTGCGGTGACGTCAGATCACGATGAGGTCACCGGCTGGCGAGCCGGCTGCCTAAACCATCGATACGACCGCGTCACGTCGGCCAGCGTACCCGATCCGACGGCGAGGGCTCACCCGGACGTCCGGAAAGCCTCGCCTCACGTTCACCTCCGTCGATGGAGTGGGCGGTAACTTCAGCGCCACCGCTCGCTGCTCCCACGGAGGTTCCCGATGGACCGTCGTACTCTCCTGCGCGCCGGCGTCGCCGGCGGCGCCGCCGCCTTCTCCGGCAGTCTCTGGGCCGGCGCCGCGATGGCCGCCCCGGCCCAGCCCGGCGCCAGCCCCTACGGCCCGCTCCAGCCGGCCGACGCCCGCGGCATCCAACTGCCCGCGGGCTTCACCAGCCGGATCATCGCCCGGTCCCGGCAGGCCGTCACCGGCACGTCGTACACCTGGCACGACGCACCCGACGGCGGTGCCTGCTTCGCCGCCGGCACCGGCTGGATCTACGTCTCCAACTCCGAGATCAACCCCGGGGGTGGTGCGTCGGCGGTGCGGTTCAACTCCGACGGCAGCATCGCCTCGGCGTACCGGATCCTGTCCAACACCCGGCAGAACTGCGCGGGCGGTGCGACGCCGTGGGGGACCTGGCTCTCCTGCGAGGAGGTCAGCCGCGGCTACGTGTACGAGACGTACCCGCAGGGCGGCACGGCCGCGGTGCGGCGAGCCGCGATGGGCCAGTTCAAGCACGAGGCCGCCGCCTGCGACCCGGACCGTCAGGTGATCTACCTGACCGAGGACGAGAGCAGCGGCTGCTTCTACCGGTTCCGCCCGACCACCTGGGGCAACCTCTCCAGCGGCACCCTGGAGGTGCTGGTGGCCGGCACCGCCACCAGCGGGCCGGTGACCTGGGCCCGGGTACCCGACCCGGACGGCTCACCGACGTACACGCGCAACCAGGTCTCCGGGGCGAAGAAGTTCAACGGCGGCGAGGGCTGCTGGTACGCCGACGGGACCTGCTGGTTCACCACCAAGGGCGACAACCGGGTCTGGGCGTACGACGCGGTCAACCAGCGCATCGACCTCGCGTACGACGACTCGCTCGTCTCCGGGACCGCGCCGCTGACCGGCGTGGACAACATCACCGGCTCCCGCTCCGGTGACCTCTTCGTCGCCGAGGACGGCGGCAACATGGAGATCAACATCATCACGCCCAGCGAGGTGGTGGCCCCGTTCCTGCGGATCACCGGCCAGTCCTCGTCGGAGATCTGCGGCCCGGCGTTCTCGCCCGACGGCACCCGGTTCTACTTCTCGTCGCAGCGGGGCACGTCCGGCTCGTCGTCCGGCGGCATCACGTACGAGGTGCGCGGGCCGTTCCGCTCCTGAGCTGTTAGGAAGGGTCCCTTTCGCTACGCCAGGCGTTAACAAGGGGCCCTTCCTTTCACGCGTGCAGGGGGTGGGCGGGGGGTATGAGGGCCGGCATGAGTGACGAGCGAAGCGACCAGGAGCGGATCGAGTCCCGCGCGCACCTGCTGCCGGAGGAGGCGAGCGTCGGCAGCGACAACCCGGACGCGCAGGCGGACGCCATCCTCGCCGAGTCGGACATCCGCGAGGCCGACCGGAACGCCGCCCCCGACACCGTGCTGGAGCAGCGCACCTCCGACCAGACGGTCACCCCGAGCGAGCCCCCGGACTGACCCGCCCCGATGTCGGCGCCGCCCCCCGCGTCCGCTGGGACGCGCGGTAGGTGACCTGGCGCAGCCAGGCGAGCGGCCCGACCGCCCGGAGCCCGGGCGGCAGGTTCCCGATCGGATCGAACGCGAGGGCGGCGTCCTCCCGGGCACCGACCTGGGTGCCGATGCTCACCTGGCCGAACGGCCGCCACGGCCCGACCGCCGACGCCACCGCGAGCACCAGGCGGGGCGCGTCCGAGCGGGCCGCGGCGGTCACCTCGGCCAGGTCACGACCGAGGTCCACCGACTCCGGATCGGCCAGCGCCGCCAGGAACAGCCGCCGCCGCCCCGCCCGGTAGGGCATGACCGTCGTGTAGGTCCCGGCGACCCGGCGTCGGGGCAGTGGGACGTGACGCAGCACCGGCGCCGCCCCGGCCGAGCTGACCAGCAGGTCGAAGGGTCGGTCGGCGCCGTGCCGCACGCGGACCCCCAGCCCCAGCACGTCCGGCCAGCCGTCCGGGGTCGGCACCCCCTTGGAGAGCCGCACCACCGCCGGGTACCGACCGGGCCGGTCCAACAGCGGCACCCCGGTCGGCGGCCCCGGCAACCCCCAGACCGTCACCTCGCCGGTGAACGAGCGGCCCCGCGGATGCAGCAACCGCGCCCGGCGCAGCCGGGTCAGAGCGGTGGTGAGCCCGTCCACGACGAGGGCGGCCCGGTCCAGGGCGGCGGCAGGCGACATGCCCCTCCGGTACCCGACGGCCGGCCGTCGATACCTGCCGCCCACCGCGCCGCCCGCCGTCCCCGGCGAGACCGCCGATCCGGCGACACCGGGCCGAGCCCCCCGCACCGGCGTGTCGCGTTTCCGCCTGCGAGATCGGATAGCGTCGTGCCATGCCCGACAGCGGTTACCCCTGGCCCATCGAGACGACCCGACTGGACAACGGCCTCCGCGTGGTGGTGAGCGAGGACCGCACCGCCCCCGCCGTGGCCGTGAACCTCTGGTACGACGTCGGCTCCCGCCACGAGCCGGAGGGGCAGACCGGCTTCGCCCACCTCTTCGAGCACCTGATGTTCGAGGGCTCGGTCAACGTCGCCAAGACCGAGCACATGAAGCTGGTGCAGGGCTGCGGCGGGTCGCTCAACGCCACCACCAACCCGGACCGCACCAACTACTTCGAGACCGTCCCCGCCGAGCACCTGGAGCTGGCGCTCTGGCTGGAGGCCGACCGGATGGGCGGGCTGATCCCGGCGCTCACCCAGGAGACGCTGGACAACCAGCGGGACGTGGTGAAGAACGAGCGGCGGCAGCGCTACGAGAACGTCCCGTACGGCGACGCGTGGCTGCGACTCCTGCCGCTGCTGTACCCGCCCGGGCACCCGTACCACCACGCGACGATCGGCTCGATGGCCGACCTGAACGCCGCCGACCTCGCCACGTTCCAGGCGTTCCACGCGACCTACTACGCCCCGAACAACGCGGTGCTCACCGTGGTCGGCGACGCCTCCGCCGCCGAGGTGTACGCCCTCGCCGAGAAGTACTTCGGCGCGATCCCGCCCCGGCCGGAGATCCCGTCCGCGCCGGACGGCCGGCACGTCCCGGCCCCCGGCGTGCCGGCGGTGGAGAGCGTCGTCACCGACGTGCCCGCGCCCCGCGTGTACGTCGCGCACCGCACCCACCCCTTCGGCAGCCCCGGGTACGACGTCGTGACCGTGCTCGCCACCGTCCTCGGCAGCGGCCGGGGCAGCCGCCTCTACCAGCGGCTCGCCGAGGGTGAGCGGATCGCGCAGCCGGACCTGGTCGGGGCGTACGGGGTGGACCTGGCCCACGCCCCGGCACCGCTGATCGCCACCGCCACCGCCCGGCCCGGCGTGACCGCCGAGCGGTTGACCGCCGGGCTCGCCGAGGTGGTCGACGAGCTGGCCTCCGTGCCGGTCACCGCCGCCGAGCTGGACCGCGCCAAGGCGCTGCTCAGCACGGCCTGGTGGCGGCAGATGTCCAGCGTGGAGGGCCGGGCGGACGTGCTCGGTCGGTACGCCACCCAGTTCGGCGACCCGAGGAAGGCCGCGGAGCGGCTGCCGGCCTGGCTGGCGGTGACCGCCGAGCAGATCGCGGAGGTGGCCGCCGACGTGCTCGCCGGTCCCGACCGGGTGACCCTGACCTACGTGTCCGAGGAGACCTCATGACGCTGATCACCACCCGTCCCGGCGCGGGAGCCGCCCGCCCGTACCGGTTCCCGCAGGTGGTCCGGCGCACCGTGGCCGGTGGGCAGGTGGTCGCCGCGCACCTGCCGGGGCAGACCCTCGCCGTCGCGCTGCTGCTGCTCGACGCCGGCGCCGGGCGCGAACCGGGCGGCAAGGAGGGGCTCGGCGGGGTGCTCGCCAAGGCCCTGGAGGAGGGGACGGCCCAGCGCGACGCGACCGCGTACGCCCTGGCCATCGAGGCGCTGGGCACCGAGCTGGTGACCGGGCTGGACTGGGACTCGTTCCAGGTGAGCGTGCAGGTGCCGGTCGACCGGCTGCCCGCCGCGGTGGAGCTGCTCGCCGAGGCGGTGCGGACCCCCCGGCTGGACCCGGACGACGTCCGGCGGGTCCGCGACGACGAGGCCACCGCGCTGCGCATGGACTGGGCGAACCCGGGCCCGCGGGCGGACGCGGCGCTGCGGGCCGACCTGTTCGGTGCCGGGAACCGTTGGGGTCGCCCCCTCTACGGTGACCCGGACTCGGTCGCGGCGCTGGACGTCGAGGACGTACGGGTCTTCCACTCCGAGTGGTTCATCCGGCCGGGCACCCTGGTCGTCGCCGGCGACCTGGACCGGCTCGACCTGGACGTCCTCGGAGCGGCCGCCTTCGCCGGCACCGGCGGCGGGCCGGTGGACCGGGGCGGACCGATCCCGGTGACCCGGCGCGACGGGCGCCGGATCGTGCTCGTCGACCGGCCGGGCTCGGTGCAGTCAACGCTGCGGCTCGGCCACCCGTCACCGCACCGCGCCCACCCCGACCACGTGCCGACGACCCTCGCCGGCACCGTGCTCGGCGGCGCGTTCACCTCCCGGCTGAACCACCTGATCCGCGAGGTGCGCGGCTACACGTACGGCATCCGGGGGGACTTCGCCGCGTCCCGCCGGTTCGGGCGGTTCGCGGTCGCCTCCGGGGTGCAGACGGCGGTGACCGCACCCGCCCTCGTCGAGGCGGTCGGTGAGATCACCCGTACCCAGGAGACCGGGGTGACCGAGGAGGAGCTCGCGGTCGCGCGGTCCTGGCGGGCCGGGCAGCTCTCGGTCGAGTTGCAGACCCCGCGCGCGATCGCCGGGGCGCTGGCCACCCTGGTCGTCCACGACCTGCCCGACGACTACCACGCCCGCCTGCGCGAGGAGCTGCTGGCCGCCGACGTCGACCGGGTCTCCGCCGCCGCCGCCACCCACCTCCACCCCGGGTCGCTGACGCTGGTGATCGAGGGTGACGCGGCCCTCATCCGCGACGACCTCATGGCTACCGGTCTGGGGGAGATCGTCACGACAGCCCCGTGAGGGGACGCAGCGCCACGCCGCGGCTGCGCACGCGCCCCCAAGATTCGCGCACTTTCCCGGAAAGAGTGCTCATTCCGCGCCCCGAGGCCACTCTTTCCGTGAAAGTGCGGCCACTCCGGCGGCGCGGCGGGTGGCGGTTGCCCCCGGCGGTGGGTGGCGGTCGCTCCAGCGGCGGCCGGTGTGATGTCGGTCGCGTCCCCGGGAACGGGAGCGGTTCTGGTGGGGGTGGCGTGGGCCCCGGGCCGGTCGGCGATGCTGCGGTCAGGTGGGCCCGGTGCCCGGGATCTTCCGGTCGGGACGGCCGATCGGCGGTGGGGTTGCGGGTCGGCGGCGCCGCCCTGACCAGGCCCGGGCCCCTGGCGGGCGGTGTGACGGTGGCCCGGGCGGTGGGAAAGCGTTCCCCGTCGGCTCGTCCCGCTGGGTAGCCTCGCGGTCATGAGGATCGGCATTGTGGGGGCCACCGGCCAGGTCGGTGGCGTGATGCGGCAGGTGCTGGCGGAGCGGAAGTTCCCGGCGGAGCAGGTGCGGCTGTTCGCCTCGGCGCGGTCGGCGGGGCGCACCCTGCCCTGGCGGGGCGAGGAGGTGACCGTGGAGGACGCGGCCACCGCCGACTACTCCGGGCTGGACATCGTCGTCTTCTCGGCCGGCAAGGGCACCGCCAGGGAACTCGCCCCCCGGGTCGCCGCGACCGGCGCGGTCGTCATCGACAACTCGTCCGCGTTCCGGATGGACCCGGAGGTGCCGCTGGTCGTCGCCGAGGTCAACCCGCACGCCGCGGCGGCCCGCCCGAAGGGCATCATCGCCAACCCGAACTGCACCACGATGGCCGCCATGCCGGTGCTGCGTCCGCTGCACGCCGAGGCGGAGCTCGTCGGGCTCGTCGTGTCGACGTACCAGGCCGTCTCCGGCGCCGGCCTGTCCGGTGTCGCCGAGCTGGACGAGCAGGTCCGCAAGGTCGCCGAGCAGGCCAGCGGCCTCGCCTTCGACGGTGCCGCCGTGGAGTTCCCGGCGCCGCGCTCGTTCGCCCGGCCCATCGCGTTCAACGTGCTCCCGCTCGCCGGCTCGATCGTCGACGACGGCTCCGACGAGACCGACGAGGAGCAGAAGCTGCGCAACGAAAGCCGCAAGATCCTCGAGATCCCCGGGCTGAAGGTCTCCGGCACCTGCGTCCGGGTGCCCGTCTTCACCGGTCACTCGCTCCAGATCAACGCCCGGTTCGCCCGCCCGATCACTGCGCAGCGCGCCCGCGACCTGCTCGACGGCGCGCCCGGCGTGGCACTCTCCGACGTGCCCACGCCGCTCCAGGCCGCCGGCCAGGACCCGACGTACGTGGGGCGGATCCGGGCCGACGAGACCGTGGAGCACGGGCTCGCCCTGTTCTGCTCCAACGACAACCTGCGCAAGGGAGCGGCGCTCAACGCGGTGCAGCTCGCCGAACTGGTCGCCGCCGAACGCCGGTAGGGCCGCACGCCCGTCACCGGTCGCCCCGGGCGGTGACGGGCTTGGGGCGCGTCTCGCTCCAGCCGTCGCGTAGCCGTACCGGGCGGTCGAGCGGCTGCCAGAAGCACCAGCTGTTGCCGCCCGGGTCGCGGACCAGGTAGGTCCGCGCGGAGTAGTCCTTCGTCTCGGGTGGGTCGGCGACGGCCCCGGCGGCGACGGCGTGGGCGTGGTGTACGTCGACGTCGTCGACGTACACGATCGTCAGCTGGCCGGTGGGGCCCGGCAGGCCCTGCCGCTGCCAGTGGTCGGGGTCGAGCCCGCAGAGGTGGATCGGCACGTCACCGACGGTCATCTCCGCCTCACGGACGACACCGTCCGGGTCGAGGTAACGGACCTGCTCGACAAAGCCGAAGACCCGCGCCAGCCAGTCGAGCGCGGCGGCGGCATCGGTGTAGTAGAGGTACGGCGAGACGCCTCGGAACGTGGTCATGTCGCCCATCCTCACCGCGCGGTCCGCACCCGGATTGGAAGAATCGTCACCTCACCACCGGGAGATGGTTCGGTTCCGTCGCTGACCGGGGCTGGTAGGCGCCCGGGGTGCCACCGGTGAACTCGCGGAAGTCGTGGATCAGGTGCGCCTGGTCGTACCACCCGCCCCCGACGGCCACCGCGGACCAGTCCACCGGTGCGTCCGGCAGGTGACGCAGCAGCCGTTGCAGCCGCCGGATCCGGGCGTACCGCTTCGGCGTGAGCCCGGTCCCGACGGCGAAGCGGCGGCGCAGGCCGGCCGCCGTCAGGCCGAGCCGGTCCGCCACGTCGGCCACCGCCATCCCACGATCGAGGGCGGCCGCCGCGGCGGGCACCGCCGGATCGTGGCCCGGCCCGCGGCCCAGCCGCCGGGTCAGCGTCCGGCGCAGCTCCCACACGGCCGCGCTCGGCCCGCCGGCAGCCAGCAGCCGTTCGCGCAGGGTCACGGCCGTGCGGCCCCAGAGCGCCGCCAGCTCCACGACCGGTTCGTCGAGCGCCGTCGCGGGCACGCCGAGCACGGAATACGCGCCGCCGGCCCGGAACGGCACGCAGATCACCATCCGTTGGTCGGCGGTGTCGATGGTGACCGGACCGGGAGTGGCCGCGCAGACGACGGCGCCGCCGCGCCGGTGTTCCCGGCCGTCGGCGTCGTACCAGCGGACCTCGTCGGCGGCGAGGTTGACCACCAGTTGCATCCCGCCGGTGGGCAGCCGCCGCTCCCGACCCGCCGGCAGGTCGGTCGCCCACCAGCCGAGCCCGGCGAGGTACGGGGCGAGCGCCCCGCCGGGCGGCACCAGTTCCCGCGGCACCACCGCATCCTCCCACCGCCGGAGGACGCCGGCGATCCGCTCGGCGTGCTTGGATGGGTGGTGACTCGACGAGGGAGGGTGCCGTGTCCGACGACCGGAGCCAGGCGGCACTGACCGATCTCGTCGCCGCCGGCCGGCTGGGCGTGCTGGCGACACTCAAGCGGGACGGGCGGCCCCAACTGTCCAACGTGGTCTACGCGTACGACCGCGCGGCCGGCGTCGTCCGGGTGTCGGTCACCGACGGCCGGGCCAAGACGGCCAACCTGCGCCGGGACCCCCGCGCCAGCTTCCACGTCAGCAGCGAGGACGGCTGGGCGTACGCGGTGGTCGAGGCGCGCGCCGAGCTGACCCCGGTGGCGGAGCGCCCGGACGACCCGACGGTCGGGGAACTGGTCGCGCTCTACCGGGCGATCGGCGGCGAACACCCCGACTGGGACGACTACCGCCGGGCGATGGTGGCGGAGCGGCGGCTGGTGCTGCGCCTGCACGTCGAACGCGTCTACGGCGTGCCTCCGCGCGGCTGACCGCCCCTTCCGCGCGGCGTTACCTGCCGTCCGGGCGCGGGTAGACCGCGGTGCCGACACCGAGAGGGGAGCACCATGACAACGGTCGGAGAGTTCATGACGACCCGGTTGGTGACCATGGACGGCAACGACACGCTGGTCGCGGCGGCCCAGGAGATGCGGGACAGCGCGATCGGGGACGTCGTGGTGACCGACGGCGACAACGTGGTCGGCATCGTGACGGACCGCGACATCACCGTCCGGGCCGTGGCGGAGAACATGAGCCCTGCCTCGACGAAGCTGAACCAGATCACCACCAAGGACGTCATCACGGTCAGCCAGTACGACGACGCCGTGGCCGCCGCGGACCTGATGCGGACGTACGCCGTGCGCCGCCTGCCGGTGGTCGACGACGGGCGGCTGGTCGGCCTGGTGTCGATGGGCGACCTGGCGGTGGAGCGCGAACCGCAGTCCGTGCTCGCCGACATCAGCGCCGACGACCCCAACAACTGACGTCCGCCGCGGACGCGCCGGCTCCCGTACCGCGGGGGCCGGCGGCACGCCGTCCGGGAGCCGCCGTGCCGCCGGTCAGGGTGGGTCCGGGGGTCCCGCCGCCCGGCCGGTCGGCTCGTGCCGCCGCTCCGGGGGCCGGGGCGTCACGTCGCTGCCACCTCGACGCGGGCCTCGGCGGCGCCGCGTGCCCCGGCGACGAGGGCGGCCTCGGCGTCGAGCTGACCCCGCACCCGGGCGGACAGCCGGCCGGCGAACGGGGTCACCGTGATCTCCAGCGTCTTCCGGCCCGCCTGCCTGGCCCGCCACGTCCCGGCCACGTCACCGTCCACCAGCACCGCACCCGGGTTGCCGATGATCCGCCACACCTGCGCCTGGTGGGCCTTCTCCGGCACGAGCACCCCGCGGTCGCGGACCGCGAGGAAGGGGCCCGCCTGCTGGAAGAGCGACCCGGAGATGTGCCGCGCGGCGCACGGCCCGCAGTCGTACGTCAGCTCGGGCGGCACCCGGTCACTGACCGCCCGGCTCGCCTCGCCCTTGGGCACGGGCCCGGTGACCACCTCGGCGAACGCGATGGCAGCGGCGGTGAACGCGGCGATGCCCAGCGCGGCACCCGTCCGGATCTGGCCGGCGATCCGCCGGGTGGCGTCGGCGTCGGACAGCGGCCAGAGGGCGGTGGCGAGCGCGGGCAGATCCGTGCGGCGGTGCAGGTGCGGCGCGCCACGCATCGACCAGATCAGCTCCAGCCGGTCGTCCTCCGGTGGCACTCCACGGGCGGCGAGCGCGAGCCGCGCCGACCCGTACGGCGTGTCCTGCACGCCCAGCCCCGCCACCGCCAGGTCGGCCGCCCGGCCGCCCGGCCGGTGCAGCTCCTGGGCGGCAGCCCGGTAGCCCAGGACCCGCCGGCGGTCGACCTCGGTCATCGCATCCCCTCCGTCGTCGGCAGGTTACCGCCGCCGTCGGACGGTTCCGCCCGCCGGCTCACCCGATCCGGGCGAGGTTGACCGGGCCGCGGACGGGGACCCGTGTCCGGACGTCGAGTCACCGACCGGGCGGGAGCCGTCGCGCCGGTCGGTGAGGGACACGACCGACGGGGAGGAGAGGACCCGATGGCGGACGCGACCACGCGGTTCTTCGAGGATCTCGACCGGAGGGGGTACGAACCCCTGCTGGCGAAGACCTCGGGGACCCTGCGTTTCGATCTGCACGAGGGAGCGCACACGCACCACTGGATGGTCAGGATCGACCGGGGAAACCTGCGGGTGACCCAGGAGGACCGGGACGCGGACACGGTGGTGGGGACGAGTCCGGCGCTGTTCGAGGACCTCGCCTCGGGGCGCGAGCACGGGATCGCGGCGATCCTGCGCGGGGACGTGACGGTCGCCGGCGACCCGCGGCTGATCGTCCAGGTCGAGCGCCTCTTCCCCGGTGACCCCGACTCCCGAGGCCCCCGCCGGGCCTTCCACCGGGAGGTGGTCTGATGTCGAAGAGCAACCACGTCCGGATCCTGGACGGAAACACCTTCGTCGTCTCCGAGGACACCGGTGACATCGAGGCCACGCCGACCGAGCCGACGGGACTCTTCTCCCTGGACACCCGCTTCCTGTCGACCTGGGTGCTGACCGTCAACGGGGAGCGGCTCAACCCGCTCTCGTACGACGACCTGCAGTACTACGAGGCGCGGTTCTTCCTGGTGCCGGGGTTGGCGACGCACTACATCGACGCCAAGCTGTCGATCGTCCGGGAACGGGCGGTGGGCGGCAGCTTCCGGGAGACGGTCACCATCCTCAACCACGACGAGAAGCCGGTCGACCTGGAGATCCGGATGGACGCGGCGTCCGACTTCGCCGACCTGTTCCAGGTCAAGGACGAGATCCTCAACAAAAAGGGCGAGATCTACACCGAGGTCGAGCCGGACCGGCTGCGGCTGGGCTACCGGCGCGGCAGCTTCCGGCGGGAGACGGTGATCGCGTCGTCGGTGCCGGCCCGGTACGACAAGGGCGGCTTCGGGTACACCGTCCATCTCGAACCCAACGAGCAGTGGATGGCCCAGGTCGACGTGCAGACGCACGCGGTCGGCCCGGGGGGCCGGGACCTGCGGATGGGGGTGCGCGCCCACGGCACGGAGCGGCTCGCCCTCCAGCAGGATCTGGAGGAGTGGATCGCGAACGCGCCGAAGGTCAACACCGAGCACGAGGACCTGGCCGCGACGTACCGCCGCTGTCTCGTGGACCTGGCGGCGCTGCGCTTCTCACCGCTGTCGCTGGGCGGGGCGACGCTGCCGGCGGCCGGTCTGCCGTGGTTCATGACGATGTTCGGGCGGGACAGCATCCTGACCTGCCTCCAGGTGCTGCCGTTCACGCCGGAGCTGTCCAAGACGACGCTCCGCATCCTCGCCGCCCTCCAGGGCACCCGGTTCGACGACTTCCGGGACGAGGACCCGGGCCGGATCCTGCACGAGATGCGGTACGGCGAGACCGCGGCCTTCGAGGAACAGCCGCACTCGCCGTACTACGGCTCGGTGGACGCGACGCCGCTGTTCATCGTGCTGCTCGACGAGTACGAGAAGTGGAGCGGCGACGCCGCGCTGGTCGTGGAACTGCAGGCCGAGTGCCGGGCGGCGCTGAAGTGGATCGACAACTACGCCGACCTGGTCGGCAACGGCTACATCTGGTACGAGCGGCGCAACACCGACACGGGCCTGGAGAACCAGTGCTGGAAGGACTCCTGGGACTCCATCTCCTACCGTGACGGCAAGCTGCCCCCGTTCCCGCGGGCGACCTGCGAGGTGCAGGGGTACGCGTACGACGCGAAGGTGCGGGCCGCCCGGCTGGCGCGCGAGTTCTGGGGCGACCCGGAGTTCGCCGACCGGCTGGAGCGGGAGGCGGCCGCGTTGAAGGAGCGGTTCAACCGGGAATGGTGGGTGGAGGACGGCGAGTACTACGCGCTCGCCCTGGACCCGGACGGCCGGCAGTGCGACGTGCTCAGCTCGAATGTCGGCCACCTGCTGTGGAGCGGCATCGTCGACGCCGACCGCGCCGGGAAGATCGCCCAGCACCTGGTCGGGCCGCGGCTCTTCTCCGGCTGGGGCGTGCGGACACTCGCCGAGGGTGAGGTCCGCTACAACCCGATCGGCTACCACAACGGCACGATCTGGCCGTTCGAGAACTCCTTCATCGCGTGGGGCCTGCGTAACTACGGCTTCGCCGACGAGGCGGCGACCATCGCCAACGGCATCCTCGACGCGGCCCGGTACTTCGACGGCCGGCTGCCGGAGGCCTTCGGCGGCTACCCGCGGGAGCTGACGAAGTTCCCGGTCGAGTACCCCACGGCGTGCAGCCCGCAGGCCTGGTCCACCGGGGCGCCGCTGCTGCTTCTGCGGACGATGCTCGGCCTGGAGCCGCACGAGGGCCACCTCGCCGTCGAGCCGCGCCTGCCGGTCGGCATGGGCCGGATCGAGGTGCTGGACATCCCGGGCCGGTGGGGCCGGGTGGACGCGTTCGCCCGCGGTCGCCTCGACCTGCACCAGCTCTCGGATTGAGCGGTGCGGGAGGGCTCCTTCCCCGATGTCGACCCTCGGGACGGGGCCCTTCCGCAGCCGGGACTCCCCGGCGCTCCGCCCTACGGTGGCGTAACTTACTCGGGGTAAAGTCGCCGGATGCCGGAGCTCGTGTACCCGCCCGTGATCGCCGCCGCCAAGACGATGTTCCGGGTCCTCGACCTGAAGATCACGGTGGAGGGCGCCCACCACGTCCCGCGTACCGGCGGGGCGGTGCTGGCCAGCAACCACGTCAGTTACCTGGACTTCATCTTCTGCGGGCTGGGCGCGCGCCAGTCGAAGCGCCTGGTCCGGTTCATGGCGAAGAAGTCCGTCTTCACGCACAAGGTCTCCGGCCCGCTGATGCGTGGCATGCGGCACATCCCGGTGGACCGGCGGGCCGGCGCCGGCTCGTTCGCCGAGGCGGTCGGCGCGCTGAAGCGCGGTGAGGTGGTCGGCGTCTTCCCGGAGGCCACGATCAGCCGCTCGTTCACGGTCAAGGACCTCAAGAGCGGGGCCACCCGGATGGCCCGCGACGCCGGCGTGCCGGTGCTGCCGGTGGCGCTGTGGGGCACCCAGCGGCTCTGGACGAAGGGCCGCCCGCGCACGCTGACCAGGCGGCACACGCCGATCACCATCCTGGTGGGGGAGCCGATGGACCCGGCCGGCTACCCGGACGCCACCACGATGGCCGACGACCTCAGGACCCGGCTGGCCGCCCTGGTCGACCGGGTGCAGCGCGAGTACCCGGACCGCCCGTCGGGCCCGGACGACACCTGGTGGCTCCCCGCCCACCTCGGCGGCACCGCCCCGACCCCGGCGGAAGCCGCCGCTCTCGACCGCGCCTGACCCTCCCCGCGACCCGGATGCGGCTGGGGACACGCGGCACGGGGTGGTGGCGCTCGTGGCCGGATCGGTCCGGTGTCGGGCGGGATGGTGTCTCGTGCCGGTGGGCTGCCGGACGGCAGAGTCAGGTCATGAACAGAGCAGCACTCGTCGTCATCGACGTCCAGGAGTCCTTCCGGCAGCGCGACATCTGGGCGTACGCCTCGCAGCCGGACATCGTCGGCCAGGTCGACCGGCTGGTCACCGCCGCCCGGCGCCGCGGCGACCTGGTGGTCTGGGTCCTGCACGCCGAGCCCGGCACCGGCGGCGTCTTCGACCCGGCCAACGGCCACGTGCGGCTGATCGACGGTCTCACTCCCGTCCCCGGGGAGCCCACGCTGGTCAAGACGTCGCACAACGCGTTCACCACGACCAACCTCCAGCAACTGCTGACCCTCGCCGGCGCCCGCGAGATCACCGTCTGCGGCATCCGCACCGAGCAGTGCGTGGAGACCACCGCCCGGGTCGGCTGCGACCTCGGGTACGAGATGACGTTCGTGACCGACGCGACCGTCACCTTCCCGACGCCGCACCGGGACCTGCCGGCGACCGCCACCCTCGCCGAGATCCTCGCCGACCCGCGCACCCTGTCGGTCGAGGAGATGACCGCGCGTACCGAGTACGCCCTCGCCGGCCGCTTCGCCGCCGTCCGTACCGT
Source organism: Micromonospora sp. WMMC415 (assembly GCF_009707425.1). GTDB lineage: Bacteria > Actinomycetota > Actinomycetes > Mycobacteriales > Micromonosporaceae > Micromonospora. Next base: position 2,120,572 of record NZ_CP046104.1, read on the forward strand.
CGACGAGGTGACCGGCACGGTCCCGGACCGGGCCGCCGACGCCGCCGCGGCGGGTACCGGCACGGGCGCGTCGCGGCCCGAACCCGTCGGCGTGCGAGGCTGACCGCATGGCCCGGGTCGTCTTCCTGCTCGTCCCGCAGCTGCACCTGCTGGACCTCGCCGGGCCGGCCCAGGTCTTCTCCACCGCCGCCGACCTCGGGTACGACTACCACCTGCACTACGTCGCCGACCGTGAGGTGGTGCCGACCGTGCAGGGCGTACCGCTGGTGGCCGGGCGCGAGTGGCCCGAGCTGACCCGCGACGACCTGGTGGTCGTACCCGGATGGCGGCCCCGCGCGCACGGCCCGGAGGGGCCGGTCGGCCCGGAGGACCTGCGGCGGCTGGCCGCCCACCACGCGGCCGGCGGCACCGTGGCCAGCGTGTGCGCCGGGGCGTACGCCCTGGGTCGTGCCGGGCTGCTCGACGGCCGGCGCTGCACCACCCACCACGAGGTGCAGGACGACCTGGCCCGCCGCCACCCCGCGGCGCGTGTGGTCCGCGACGTGCTGTACGTGGTGGACGACCGGGTGGTCACCTCGGCCGGCATCGCCAGCGGCATCGACGTGGCGCTGCACCTGATGGCCACCCGGCACGGGCCCGCCGCGGCCGCCCGCATCGCCCGCGTCCTGGTCGTGTACGCCCGCCGCAACGGCCACGAACAGCAGGCCAGCGCGATGATGCGGCACCGGTCGCACCTCTCCGACGCGGTGCACCGGGCGCAGGACCTGATCGACGCCCGGTACGACCGGCCGCTGCCCCTCGCCGACCTCTGCGCCGAGGTGGGGGTGGCCGAGCGGACCCTCACCCGGCTGTTCCGGCAGACCACCGGCCTGACCCCGCTCGGCTACCAGCAGCTCCTGCGGGTCGAGCGCGCGGAACACCTGATCGGGCACGGGACGACCGTCGAGTCGGCGGCCCGCGCGGTCGGGTTCACCGATGCCCGGATGCTGCGCCGGCTGCGGTCCCGGGCCACACCCCCTCGGACCCCTCCCGCCGGTAGTAGTCGTCCCGCGAACGGAACTCCACCGGCAGCGACCCGGGCAGGGTGACCCGCCCCTCGACGGTGAGCGGGCCGGCGTTGGCGCGCAGCGCCAACACGTCACGTTCCGGCGGCGACAGGTCCACCAGCTCAGGGTGGGCCAGCCGGAACGCGGCCACCGCCCGGCGGATCTGCCGGGCCAGGTCGACGACCCCCTCCGGGGCGGCGAGGGCGAGCGCCGGCTGGTGGATCGTCCGCAGCGCGTCGCAGACGACCAGCACCTGCCCCGGCCGCCCGGGACCGGGTGGCACCACCTCCAGCCGGGACGGCCACTGCCAGCGGACCTGCCCGCTGACCAGGCCCGGCACCCGCACCCCGCGCCGGTGGCGGGGCTCGCCCGCGCCGACGCCCACGACCGACAGCTGCGAGGCCGTCCCGACGTACGCGAGCCGCCGGTCGGTGACCGTCACCGCGACCGTCCCCGGCAGCGTCCAGCGCCGCCAGGCCTCGGTCGGGCCCAGCAGGTAGCCCGCCGCGGGCAACCGGTACCGGCCGAGCACCCGCTCGCCCGGCTCGGGGACCAGCTCGTGTCGCCGGTCCAGTACCGGCCCGGTGTCGTCCGGCGCGTCGAACCGGTGCGGGGCGATGAAGAAGGGGGACGCGTCATCGTGCATCGTCACGACCTCTCGTGCAGACGGCGATGGGGCGGCCGGATCACCCCTGGTTCACCGTGCAGCCTCGCCGACCCCCGGCACCACTGTCATGACGCCCGTTAGGGGGTCGGCCGGTCGTACCACGCCTGCGACCGATAGGTGCCGATCTCTTCCGGCCGGACGAGGCCGTCCTCGATCGCGCGGGCGAGCAGAGCCGCCTTCGTGGCGGCCGGCCGCCCCGCCCGGGTGTACTTGATCCGCGCCCGGTCCACGTACTGCTTGACCGTGTGTTCACTGATGCGCATCCGGCGGGCCACCGACGCCTTCGACATCGACTGGAACCACAGCAGCAACGCCTCCCGCTCCTTGTCGGACAGCACCGGCCGGTCCGGCCGGGGGTCGCCGACCATCGCGCCGGCCAGCGCCGGCGACACGTACGGCCGGTCGCTCGCGGCGGCCAGCACCGTCGCCACGCAGTGCTCCCGCCCCTCGTGCTTGGCGAGGAACGCGACCGCTCCGGCGTCGAGCGCCGCCAGCATCGTCGCCGGGTCGGAGTGTTCGGAGTAGACGACCACCCGCCGGCCCGCCGCACTCAGCTCGGCCAGCTTGTCCAGCGCCATCCGGCCGTGCAGCCGCAGGTCCAGCAGGACGACGTCGGCGTGCGGGGCCTCGCGCAGCACCTCGTCCGGGTCGTCCCCGGTGGCGACCACCTCCAGGCCCGGCTCGGGGGCGAGCCACGCCCGTACGCCGTCGATGACCACCGGATGGTCGTCGACGATCGCCACCCCGACCGGCCGGTGCGCGTTCACCGCCGCCACCGGGTCTGCGTCCATCTGATCTCCCCGTCCCGTTCGTCGAGGTGCTCCACTCGGCCGCCACCGCCGTCCGGCGCCGGAACACCGCCGCCGGCTGCCGGTGACCTGTCGTCGGAGGGATGGTCGGCGTGCTCGCCGTCCGGGGTGACGAGGCTGACCGCCACCTCGTCCGGCCCGGCCACGACGGTCAACCGGGCCCAGTCCCGGGCCCCGGCCAGGGTCGCGGTCGGCGGGTCGGCCAGTCGGCGGCGGATCTCCACCGGCAGCGGTGGCGGCGTGCCGATGGTCACCAGATCGATCGGGAGGCCGTTCCGCTCGGCCAGGTCGGCCGCCGCCCGCAGCTCGTGCAACAGCGGGTCGGGCACGTCGTCGGACTCGGCGATGAGCCGGCGCAGCCGCGCCGCCGCCAGCACGCACCGGCGTTGCACGTCCGCGTCCGCCGGGTCGGCCCGGCCGTCGGCCAGCTCGGCGAGGACCTTCCGGGCGGCGGCGCCGGCCAGGGCGAGCCGTTCGCGCCGCTCCCGCCGGGCCAGCTCGGCCGCCTCGCGTTCGGCCACCAGGGCGTACGCCGCGGCCGCCGTCGCGGCCCGCTGCCGGGCCAGCGCGGCGATCGCCGCGCCACCGGCGAACACGGCGACCGGCAGCGAGGACGTGCCGTACACGTACATCGCGCAGCGGGCCAGGTCGGCGGGGGCGGTCGCGCCGTACCCGAGGACGGCCACCAGCGCGATCGTCGAGTGCGCGGTGAGCAGGAGCAGCAGCCCGACCAGCCGGCGCCCCCACAGGACCAGCACGAAGAACCAGGCGATGGTGCCCCACACCCAGTTCGCGGCGGTGAAGAGCTGCCGCTCGTCCGCCGCGGCGAAGACGACCGCGTCGACGGCCAGCAGCATCGCCGCCAGCGGCCAGGCCGGCAACGGGGCGCCGCGCAGCAGGCCCGTCCCCGCGATACCGCCCAGACCCGCGACCAGCAGCCAACCGCCGAGCACCGCCGCCGGTGCCGCCAGGTCCGCGCGGGCCGACAGCACCGCCGGCAGACCGATCGCCGTGTGCCACGCCAGCGCGATCACCACCACGACGATCCGCGCGCCGCGGTCGGAGGCGCGGGCCACCGCGGCCGCCGCGTCCGCGCCGGTCCGGCTCTCCCTGGTAGTACGCGGTAGGGGCACCGCCGTGACCGGTGGTGCCGTCAGCCCGGAGACGGTCCACTCCAGCCGGATCCGCGTGCCCGCCCCGGGGCAGGAGCGGACCTCGGCCCGCCCGCCGACAGCGGCCATCCGGCCGTGGACCGACTCGCGCAACCCGTACCGGTGAGCCGGGACCGTCGCCGGATCGAAGCCGGGACCGTCGTCGACCACCTCGACCACGACGGCGCGGCCGGCCCGGGCCAGGCGCAGCGTGGTCGTCGCACCCGGCGCATGCTGGACCACGTTGGACAGTGCCGCGTACGTGCTCTCCGCGAGGGCCTCGGCGACGGCCGTCGGCACCTCGCACGCGGCCAGCTCCACTGTGACCGGCAGCTCCGGGAGCCGGGCCCGCACCTGCCGCAGCCGCTCGTCCAACCGGCCGTCACCCTCCGCCGCACGGCCGTCGGCGAGGGCGTCGAGGGTCCGCAGGTCGCCGGCGCACCGGTCGCGCAGCGCCGCCGACGACCCGGACACCGCGCCGAGGCCGACCATCGTGAGTGTGGCCAGGACGGTGTCGTGCAGGTCGCGGTTCTGCTGCCGCTCGGCCTCCCGGGTGGCCCGGGCGACCCGGCTCTCCCGCGTCAGCCGCTGATGGTCCACGAACGCCCGGTCCGCGCGGCCGATCCGGCGGCGCATGACGACGGCCATCACCACCGTGCAGCCGGTCTGCGCCAGCAGCGTCGCCGCGTGGGCGCCCGCCTCGACGGGATCACCCGCAGCGTGCGCGCCGGTCGCGTACGCGGCGGTCACCAGCAGCCCCGCCGGGACCGACCAGCGGGCCGGGGCGGTCACCTGGGCGTTGATGATCGTGGTGCTCGCGAGGACCGCGATCCAGCTCCCCTCGCCGGGCAGCACCTCCGGTGCCACCAGCACGGGGATGGCCAGGCAGGCGATCGTGGTCAGCGCGACGTCACCGGCCACCAGCGGTGCGGTGACCCCGTGCCGGAGCCCGCGGACCGCGTACCAGACCGACCAGGCGGTCAGTGTGGCGACGGCCGGCAGCAGCAGCGCCGGCTCGACCGGCGGCGTACGCACCCACAGCGCCACGATCGCGCCCACCACGCCGCAGCTGAGCCGGAGCAGGGCCGGAATCGTGGCGAAGATAAGGGTGAGGGCGCCGCCGGCCGGCGTGTCCAGAGTGCCGGGTGCCGCGATGATGCCGGCTTGGGTGCCGGGCAGCGCGGTCGCGGCGGCTTGTGCGGTGCCGGGTGGCGCGGTCGCGGCGGGAACGGCCGGCATCGGGCGAGACGTCCTTCCGAAACGACCGATACGGGTCCGGTCGGCAGAAATCGACGCCGGAGAATAGCATGCCCGAGGCTCCGCGATCACCCACCGTATGCGTGGTGTCGCCGGCCGGTCAGTTCCCTCGCGGCTGGATCAGGTCCCACCGGTTGCCGTACAGGTCCTCGAAGACGGCGACCGATCCGTACGCCTCGTGCCGTGGCTCCTCGAGGAACCCCACGCCGGCGGCGCTCATCCGGGCGTGGTCGGCGGCGAAGTCCTCGGTGTACAGGAACAGCCCCACCCGTCCGCCGGTCTGGTTCCCGACGCGCGTCCGCTGCTCGGGCGTTGACGCGCGGGCGAGGAGGATTGCGGTCTCTCGTGCGCCGCGCGGCCGCACCACCACCCACCGGGAGCCGTCCGGCCGGGGCGTGTCCTCGACCAGTTCGAAGCCGACACGCTCGGTGTAGAAGGCGATCGCCTCGTCGTACTCGCGCACCACCAGCGCGACCAGTCCCAGATGTGCCATGCGGCCATCATGCCGGGCGGGATTGGGGGAGCCGGGCAACGGTGAGCAGGTGTGAGCTGGCACCGAGCACCTCCGGGTCGCACTCGGTCAGCGCCGCACACCGCAGCACCTCCGCGAAGAGCGGCCCGTCCTCATCCGGCCCGCCGGTCACCGGCAGCAGCGGCCAGAGCGGGCCCTCGATCCCGTACCGTCGCGGCGCTGGCAGCCCGGCGGCGCGGATCTCGTCGACGATTTCGTCGGGGCGGTGGAAGTAGGCGGTGGTGAAGCCGCTCACCGGGTCGTTCACGCCGGTCTCGTAGGCGGCTAGCAGGGCCGGCCGGGTGCGGTCGTCCACCCGGCCCTGCCGGATCAGATCCATGAAGGGGGCGTGCCGGCTGATCGTCGCCGCCGCCACCACACCGCCGGGGCGGGTCACCCGCGCCGCCTCGCGCAGCGCCGCCACCCGGTCGGCCTGGTCCGTGAGGTGGTAGAGCGGCCCGAGCAGCAAGGTCACGTCCGCGACGGCGCCGGCCACCGGCAGCCGCCGGGCGTCACCGACCGTCGCGGTCACCTCCGGGTACGCGCGCCGCGCCGCCGCCGCATGCGCCGGCACCAGGTCGACTACGTGGACGCGGTGTCCGGCCGCCGCGAGCCATCCGGCGTGGGCGCCGGGACCGCCGCCCACGTCGAGCACCATGGCCGGTGCCGGCGGCAGCAGCCGGGACAGCAGGTCCCGGGTACGCGTCGCCTCGAGGCGGCCGTGCGGACTGCGCTCCAGCCGGTCGGCCTCGACGAACACCTCGGTGTAGTAGCGGACGACGTCAGGCTCCGGCGGGTGCGGCTGACTCATCCGTCGATGTTGCCGGCGCACCGGCGTCCGCGTCATGCCGATTCTGACGAGGGCTGCTGGCCGGGCTCAGTCAACCAGTCCTCGCCTGGTCCATCCCACAACCGCACATACCGGGAGTCCGCCCCGGGCATTCCATCCGGGTCAAGTCGGTACAGGTCTCCCGCGGCGTCGAACAGGCAGCCGGCCCTGTACACCGCCAACCCCACCGGATCGCCGTCGTAGCTTGCCCGACGGGCGAGCCTCGCCGTCGGGTGGCTTTCCCGATCCGATCGCCGTTCTCCGCATGGGCAAGGTCTGGCGCAAGCGGGACGTGGAGCGGTGGATCGCCGAGCACCGGCCTGCGCCCGCCTGAACGCTGCGCGGAAGCTTCGCCGACGGGACGGCATTCCTTCCGGGGCGGCGAAGCGGCGGTGGCGCCGCTAGGGTCGGCCCGTGACCGTGCTGCAGGGGCCCCCGCCCGCCGGCGACGAGACGGCGACCCTCCTGGGCGCTCTGGAACGCTCGCGCCGGACCCTCGCGTGGAAGTGCGGTGGCCTCGACGCCGAGGGCATGCGCGCCACGGTCGGGGCGTCCACGGTGACGCTCGGCGGGCTGCTCAAGCACCTGGCCGCCGTCGAGGCTATCTACTTCAGCCTCCGGTTGCGGGGCCGCGACCCGGGGCCGCCGTGGAACACGGTGGACTGGGACGCCGAGCCGGACTGGGAGTGGCGATCCGCCGCCGACGACTCGCCCGAGCAGCTCCTGACGCTCTGGCGGGACACCGTCGCCACCTCCCGGCTCATGATCGAGGAGGCGCTGGCCGAGGGCGGCCTGGACGGGTTGGCGCGGTGGACCAGCCCCGAGGGCGACACCCCCAGCCTCCGGCGGATCCTCGTCGACCTGATCGAGGAGTACGCGCGCCACGTCGGGCACGCCGACCTCATCCGGGAGTCGGTCGACGGGCTGGTCGGCGAGGATCCGCCGCACTGATTCCTGTCGGTGGGTGGGGCTAGTGTCTGCGGGGCAGGCAGCCGATCCGGGGGAGAGACCATGACCACCTTGGACAACCGTCCCAACACCGCACTCCTGGTCATCGACGTGCAGAACGGCGTCGTCGAAGGGGCGCACGAGCGCGACGCCGTCGTCGCCAACATCGCCGGCCTCGTCGAGAAGGCGCGGCGGGAGCAGGTTCCCGTCGTCTGGGTCCAGCACTCCGACGAAGGGCTCACCCGGGGCAGCGACGACTGGCGGATCGTCCCGGATTTGAAGCCGGTCGACAGCGAGCCGCTCGTCGAGAAGAACTACGGCGACTCCTTCGAGGCCACCACTCTCGAGACGGTGCTGTCCGGGCTGGGCGTCGGTCGACTCGTCGTCACGGGCGCGCAGACCGACGCGTGCATCCGCTCGACGCTGCACGGTGCGCTCGTCCGGGGCTACGACGCGACCCTCGTCAGCGACGCCCACACGACGGAGGACCAGTCGGCGTGGGGCGCGCCGCCGCCGGCGCAGGTCATCGCCCACACCAACCTCTACTGGACCTACCAGTCGGCGCCGGGCCGCACGGGCGGCACGGTCACCACCGCCGACGTCGACTTCAGCGTCGCGTCCTGACGCGGTGATCCTGGCTTCGCAGTGCGGGTGAGCGAACCTGGTCGAGGCTGCGCTGCACGGCGAGTGTCATCACGGGTGCGCCGTCCCGAGGCTCCAACCGGGCGACGTCAGGCGAGAGGAACGTCGGCATCGGGCGAGTGTAGTGGGCGCGGGCGGAGAGGATCGATCACCATCGGACCTCTCCGTCCGCAGCCCATCAAATCTGTTTGATGTATCGTCTGTTCATGGCTGCGTCGAGTCAGGCTGCCCCGGCGTTCCTGCGCCTGGCCGCCCACCCGCTGCGCTGGCGGCTACTGGCCGAGCTCGCCGACAGCGACCTGCGGGTCCGCGAGTTGGTCGCGCTGATCGGCCAGCCGCAGAACCTGGTCTCCTACCACCTGCGGCTGCTGCGGGACGGCGGGCTGGTCACCGCCACGCGAAGCAGCTTCGACGGCCGTGACAGCTACTACCACCTGGCTCTGGACCGCTGCGCCCAAGCACTGGCCAGCACCGGCGCCGTCCTGCACCCGGCTCTCCGCTTCGAGAGCGCCACCTGGGACCCGTCAGTCGACCAACTGCGGTTACCCCGCGTTGCCGTGTTGTTCGTCTGCACGGGCAACAGCGCCCGTTCACCAATCGCCGAAGCCCTGCTGCGCCACCACACCGCCGGACAGGTGGAGGCCAGCAGCGCCGGCAGCCGCCCCGGGGCGCGACTGCATCCCACCGGCGTACGGGTGCTGTGCGACGAGTACGGCATCGACATCGCCGAGCAGCGTCCCCGCCACCTGGGCACCCTTGCCGGCCGCCGGTTCGACTACGTGATCACCCTGTGCGACAAGGCCCGCGAGGTCTGCCCCGAGTTCGACGATCACCCTCGCCGGATCCACTGGAGCATCCCTGACCCCTCTCCTGCCGGCGACAGCGGCCAGGCCGGCTACCCGGCCTTTGTCCGCACCGTCGCCGACCTCGACAACCGCATCCGCCGTCTGCTGCCGGTACTCGCTGCCCAACCATCCACGAGTCAAGGAGGCTCGAGCCATGACCGGAACCGACCAGTACGCCAGCGTCCGCTACGTGGTTGACGACGTCCGGGCCGCCGTCGACTTCTACACGACGCACCTCGGCTTCCACATGCTGACCAACGCCGGAGGCGCATTCGCTGACGTGGTCCGTGGCCCGCTGCGGCTACTGCTGTCCGGGCCCGCCAGCTCAGGTGCCCGGGCAACTCCCGAGGATTCTGCGGCTCCCGGCCGAAACCGCATCCACCTCACCGTCGACGATCTGGATGCCGAGATCGCCCGGCACCGGGGCGCTGGACTGTCGTTTCGGAGCGACGTGGTTTCCGGTCCCGGCGGACGTCAGATCCTGCTGGCCGATCCCGCCGGCAACCTGATCGAACTGTTCGAATCCGCCCGTCAGGCCGGCGTCGCGACGGCCGTACGCTGACGAAGCCGGGCGCCGGCGCAAGCGGCTGCGGCGAGGCGCTCCAGATCACCCTCATCCTGTCCCCATCCGCGTCAGTAAGTCGTCCGCATGGCTGACGCTGTCGTGATTCCCGGCGCTTGGTCCGGACCGGGCGCTCCCCTGCTGGATCGCTGCTGGTACCTGTAAGCGGATCTCCCCGTCGGGCAGTCGCCAGGGCGTCCAGCCTCCCGGACGGGCTCGGTTCGCATTCCGCCGGAGCCGCGCACCGAAGCGCTGTACGTGTGCGCGTTGACGGTCGGGCTCCGGCGTGGGGAACTGCTTGTGCGCGCCTGGTCAGATGCGGTTGCCGCCGCCGGCCTTGGGGTCACTCATGCACTGCAGTGGGTCATCTTGCTGACGTCCAGGGTCGGTACCGGCTTGCCGCCCTTGCCCAACGTGGCCTCCCAGGCCGCCTCGTACGACCCGTTCCGCGCAGCGGTCTTCAGAATCTCGTTGATCCTCTCGCAGCCGGCCTTGTCCTTCTTCTTCAGCCCGATGCCGTAGGGCTCCTCGGAGAAGGTCTTGCCCACCAGCTTGAACTTGCCCACGTTCTCCGGCCGCATGGAGTAGCCGAGGAGGACGACATCGTCGGTGCTCACCGCGTCGACCGCGCCCGACTCGAGGTCCGCCAGACACCTGATGTCCTGGTCGTACTGCTGCAACCTGGTATTCGGGTACTGCGACCGGATCCGCCGGGCTGACGTTGAGCCGGCGTTCGAGCAGACGACCTTGCCTTCGAGTTCCTCCGGCCCCCGGATGGTCGAGTCGGCCCTGACCAAGAGGTCCTGGCCGGCGACGTAGTACGGCCCGGCGAACCTGATCTCCTTCTTGCGCGCCGCGTTGATCGTGTAGGCGGCAATGACGAAGTCGACCACACCCTCCTTGATGGCCTGTTCGCGGTCCGGCAGGCTGGTGTCCTTCCACTGGATGTTGGCCGGGTCGACGCCGAGTCCCTTGGCGACGATCTTCCCGATCTCGACGTCGAAGCCCACGTAGGTGCCATCGGTCTTCAGGCTGAGGCCCGGCTGGTCGGGAATCACGCCGATGGCGAGCGTCCCGGTCTCCGTGGCCTTTTCGATGACACCGGGGCCGCTGTCGTCCCCACCGCAGGCGCCGGTGGCGAAGGAGAGTGCCGCGACCACGACGACCGCCGCCCGCGTGACACGCATTCCGCTCTCCCTCTTTCGACGGCGCACCGCCCCGGGAAACCCTACTGTCCCGCTTCGACCATTACGGCTGGTTGCGCCCATTCGGTGAGCGCCGCCCAGGGGGGACCCGACGTGCTGTGCCGCAGCCTGACCCGGGCTCGCCTATTTGGTCCGTGGATAGTCATAAAACGGTAAGTTCATCCCAACCGGTCTCGTACCCTCCGCCCGGCCGACGGAAGGGAGGAACGGTGCGCCCTGAGCGAGTACGTCTGCTGTGGCTGCTCGTCCTGACCGCCGCGCCGGCGGCGGCCGTGGCGGCCGTGTTGTACGCCGTCAACTTCACCTCGGCGTTCGGCCTGGCGCCCCAGGCCAGTGCGATCACGCCGTACGGGGCGTTCTTCGACCTGCGCTGGGTGCTGGTCTATCACAACTCCTGGGCCATGTTCGCCGGACTGCTGCTGGGCGCCATCGTGTTCCGCGGACTGTTCTCGGCCGTACTGGTTGCGCTCGCCTGGCCGGCCGAGCGGCCGCGCCCGTCGTTTCGCCGGCTGGCCAGGCGCAACCTGACCTTCGCGGCCGTCGTCGTCGTGATTCTCTCGCCGTGGACCGCGCTAGCCGTGGTCGCCTCGGACGTCTCGCTGGCCTACTTCCAGTTCCTTGTGCTGGTGCCGGTGATGATCCTGGCCCCGCTGCTACAGCGGGGCGGGATCGTGCCGGACTGGTGGCGCGGCCTGCCGTCGGCCGCCACGGTCGGCTGGTCGCTGCTCAACTTCGTGACCCTCACCGCGGGCGCCGCGCTCGTCTGGTCCGTCCCGGACTGGTTGACGGTACCGGCAGCCGCCCTGGCCGGATCGGTCAACGGCCTGCTGTGGCAGCGGAAGGTGCGCGCCACGGTGCTCCAGCAACGGGTGCGGTGGTCCCGGGTGCCCGTAACGCCGCTGGTCGTCGCCTTGGTGGTGAGCAGCCTGCTGTTGGTCGAATACGTCGAGGACCTCGGGGCTCGCGGCGCCGGCCAGTCGCTGCAACCCATCGACGCCCTGCCAGAGTTCGGGGACATCGGCCACCCGGTGATCTTCCTCGGCGGCTACAACTCGGCCCACCATGGCGACCCGTCAGAGTCCCAGCCTCCCATCGTGCGCTTCTCGTACCGGGGCACCGACCACCACGGGAAGCCGGTGTTCTACTCGCCGGTCGACACCCACCAGTCGCTGTCCACCAGCGCCCAACTGCTCGCCATGCAGGTGGATCAGCTTCACTCGCGTAGCGGTAAGCCGGTCTCACTGGTCGGGCAGAGCGAAGGCGCCCTCGTCGTCCGCTACTACCTGGAACGCTACCCACACCCCGCAGTCGACACGGTGGTCCTGGACAGCCCGATCCTGCGGGCCGGGCGTGCCTACTACCCGCCGCCGCAGGCTCGTTCGGGCTGGGGCATCGCCACCGGTTGGCAGCTGCGCGGCATGTTCAAGCTGATGGAAGCCACCAGCGAGGCACCGGACACTCCCGACTCTCCGTTCATCCGCTCCCTGCTGGACGACGCGCCGTTCTACCGCAACCACCTGCTCTGCCCGGTGCCGGGCGTGCGGATGATCGCGCTACTGCCAATCGTCGACGCCATCACGGTCCCGGCGGAACTCAACGCCCAGATACCCGTGATCCAGATGCCCGGCTTCCACGGCCACCTGATCGACCGGCCGGCCGGACTGCGCCACCTGGCCGACCACCTCACCGGCAAGCCGCCGAGCAACCTGCTCCGTTGGGAATACTCGGCCCTCCAGCGGTTCGCCGGGGCATGGCAGGCGCCAGCCCTGCCGTTGGCACTCAACCCGGCATGGGATGCCGCCGACGAGCCGGATGCGGCATTGCGACGGGAACCCTGCCCGCCCTGAGCCGAACCGCCAGGGAGGTCAAAGCTGCTCTGAAAGAGCGCGCCCGGCAGGATTCGAACCTGCGGCCTTGGGATTAGAAGTCCCCTGCTCTATCCGCTGAGCTACGGGCGCGTGTCGTGGATCTCGCGCGAGAAGGGTACCGCCGCGCCCCCGGTCAGCGGGGGAACGGGTGGCGCCGGCCACGTCGACGGCCCAGCCTGCCACGGCCAGCGCCGCAGGTCACCCGGATTGTCCCGGCCGCCCGCCGGGTCGTCGCCCCGTCGTACGCTCGGCGTCGTGCTGCTTGATCCGGACACCGAGAGTGACGTCGCGTACGAGTTGTGCCAGCTCGTCGGGCGTGCGGTCCTGCCGGTCCGCGCGGGCGACGGCCTCGGGACGGCGTTCTTCTTCGCGACGGCCGACGGCGGGGAGTACCTGCTGACGGCGGACGCGCTCACGCGGTCCGCGACCGGCGAGGTCGGGTTGCGACCCAGCCTGACCGAGCCGGCGGACGTCGCCGGGGACGCGCTCACCGTGCCGGACTTCGTCGGGCGGTGGAGCCGGCCGGGCGCCGGTGCGGCGGCCATGCCGACCGCCGGGCTGCACGAGCTGGCGGAGGGCGCGGGCTGGCGGTGGCGTACCCAACAGGTGCCGGAGGTGATCGCCGCCGACAGCGACGCGATCGCCGGTATCGGCGCGGAGCCGGGCTCCGCCATCGTCCTCGCGCTGGGCGTCGGCGAGGGCGGCGCGCGGCCGTTGGAGGTGGCCATCGAACGGTACGCGCGGGACGGCGACACCGTCCGGCTCACCGCCGACCTGCCCGACGGGTACGTGGGCGCGCCCGTCTTCGCGGTGCTCGCCGGAAGCGCCGGCGAGGTCGAGCTGAGCTGCCTCGGCCTGGTGCTCCCCGCCGACGGGAGCGGCCACCCGCTGGCCACGTTCGACACCATCCGGGCGGCCGTCGCCGACCTCGCTGGCTGAACCCGGCTCAGCCCTGCGGTACGGCGGCCTCCGCCTCCGGCCGGCGGGGCGCCGGCGGTGCGCCCTCCACCGCCGCGCGCTCCTCCGCCGTGACCGTCGGCCCGGCGCCGAGGAAGGCGTCGGCCCAGCGCCCCACCTCGGCGAGGACCTTCTCGCGTACGGCGGGGCCGGAGAGCGTGAGGTCGTGCAGGCCGCCGTCGAAGCGGGCCAGGGTGACGTGCCGGCCCAGCCGGGGCGCCCAGCGGACCATGTGCTCCACGTCCAGCACGGCGTCGGCGAGGGAGGCCCCGTCCTGCCACTTGAGCCCTTTGAAGCTCCGCGTGGACGCGGCGACCAGCACCGGCACCGGGATGTCGAGACCGGCCCGGAGCCGCTGCTGGCCCCGGCGGATCGCGGCCAGCCAACCGGCCCGCACCGGGAACCCGGCGAGCGGTTTCCAGGCCAGGTCGTACCTCCACTCGCCGCGGTGGTCGGCGTGGAGGCTCTCGCCGTACACCGTGCCGAGGCCGGCGCGGATGACGCGCCTGGGCGCGCTGCGGGCCAGGCGCGCGACGGCGGCCGCGCCGGGTCGCCGCAGCACCCACGGAAGGTTGAGGTCGAAGAAGGGGCTGTTGAGGAAGAGCCCGTCGACCAGGCCGGCGTCGCGTCGGGCGTGCGCCCAGAGCGAGATGATCAGGCCGCCGGTGGAGTGACCAATGCCGAGCACGATGTCGTGCCCGTCGTCCTCGCGGATGATCTCGGCGGCCGCGTCCAGCTCGGGAAGGTACTCGTCGAGGTCGAGGCAGAAGTTCGGCGTCTGGCGCGGGAGCAGGCTGCGCCCGTACTTCCGCAGGTCCAGCGCGTAGAAGTCCCAGCCCCGCTCGACGAAGAAGTCGGCCAGGTGGGTCTGGAAGAAGTAGTCGACGAAGCCGTGGACGTAGAGCACGGCCCGCCGGGTGGGCCGGTCGGCGCGGCGGCGGACCAGGGTGGCCACCACCGGGCCCTCGTCGTCGGTGCCCAGGTCGATCGTGTGCCGCTCGTACGGCGGCCCCAGCACGTCCGGTTCCACGACAGCGACGGTACGCCCGCAAGCTACCCGGCGGTAGCCCTCCTCCGCGTGGCGGGCGGAGGAGGGCGTACGTCTCAGGCCGTCTCGGCGTCGGCGCGGGCCGGCTCGGTGTTGCCGACCTGCTGGTCGTCCGGTTGCGGCCCGGTGTCGCGCAGGTGCTTGTTGTGCCGGGGCTCCTGGCGGGTCTTCGCGTCGTTCAGCCGGCGCCGCAGGTCGTCGCGCACGTCGTTCAGCGCGGCGTGCAGGTCCTCCTCGGTGGAGGTGGTGACGATCTTCTGCCGGCCGGCGATCCAGCACTCCAGGGTGACCTTCTGGCCCTTGGCCGCGCGGTCCTTGACCGACACCTCCAGTTCGGTGGCGTCGGCGTGGAAGCCGGCCAGCCGGGCGTCGAGGGTGGCGAACTGTTCCGCGATCCAGGCCCGGTCGCTCTGCGAGAAGCCCGCTCCGACGCGCAGGCACTCCGCGACGGTGGCCGGATTGGTCACGGCGCTCATCGCTGGCTCCGCCGGGTGCCGGTGGTGGTCGTCGTCATGATCGCTGACCTTTCGTTCGGGGTGCTGTGCCGTTGATCAAAGCCATACCCAACGGCTTCCGGTCCGGAACGTGATCGACCCCCGCGGCCGGCCTGCGTGTCTCGACACAGGCCTTAGCACACCGGGGCCTTGATCAGGTTGTTGTCCACAGGCGGCCTCGCTGTCCACAGATCGGTGCTCCGGGATCGCGGTGTACGTCCGCGGCGGCCAGGCTCGATGCCGAGTCGACTCGCTGATGGCAAGCCCGATCTCCCCTGGAGGGACGATGTTCGACACCTACGTCACGATCGTGGGCAACGTGCTCACCACACCCGAGTGGCGCCGTACCACCCAGAGCCAGACCCTGGTGGCCAACTTCAAGGTCGCCTCCACCGCCCGCCGCCTCGACCGCGACAGCGGCCGCTGGGTGGACGGGAACAGCCTCCGCGTCCGCGTGAACTGCTGGCGGAAGCTGGCCGAGGGCGTCGCCGCCTCGGTGATGGTCGGCGACCCGGTGATCGTGTGCGGGCGGCTCTACACCCGCGACTGGACCGACGACGCCGGCAACCACCGCACCCTCTACGAGCTGGAGGCCGTCGCCGTGGGGCACGACCTCTCCCGGGGGCGCGGCCGGTTCCTGCGCAACCGCCCGACGAGGGCGACCAGCGCCGTGGAGGACGCCGAGGCCGAGCGGCGCGTCCACGGCGAGCCGACCGAGCTGGTGCCGCCCGCCGAGGCGCCGGCCCTGCCCGATGCCCGGCCGCTCGACGACGACTTCGAGCTGCCCGAGTTCGCGGCGGCGCGAAGCCGGTCCGAGTCGCTGAGCTTCAGCGGGATGGACCCGCTGGACGGCCCGCTGGAAGCCGCGCCGGCCGAGCCCGACCCGGAGGACGACGACTCCGACCTGACCGAGGACTCCGGCGAGGACGCGGGCCCGGCCGGTGCTCCCGAGCCGGGCCTGCACGGGACGGCGGACCTGGTCGGGGAGACGGATCGGCTCGGTGCGGCGGACCGTGAGACGGACCCGCTCGGTGAGACGGACCCGCTCGGCGGGTCCGAGGCCGGGCCGGTTGCCGGTGGTCGGGGCCGGCGAGGCCGAAACCGGGTGCCGACGCCGGCCTGACCGGGGTCGGCTCTGCGCGGCGTGGCTCTGCACGCTCGGTCGGCCCTGCGTCGGGGTGGCCTTGCGTCGGGTGGCTCTGCGTCGGGGTGGCTCTGCGTTGGGTCAGCCCTGTGTCGGGGTGGCTCTGCGTCGGGTCGGGACCGTCCGGGGCTGGGCTGCCCGGTCGCTGGGGCGAACGGGGGCGGGGTGGCGGCGGTTGCCGCCGTCACCCCGCAGGCCGGCGGACCGAGCTCGGGCGATCGTCATGATCGGATATGGCTCAGCGGCTGTCGTGGCGGCGTGTCGAGTCGGTGGAACGTATTCGATCATGGGCGGGTAGGCGGGCGGTGCGGGTGCGCGGTGGTCGCTACACATCGTGATCGGTCGGGGCGGCGGGCGGGAGGGGGCGGGGGAGGGCTCGGTTAGGCTGGCCGGCCGGAGGTGATGGCCGGTGCGGCAGGCGACGCCGGTGGCGACCGCGGCGGGACTGGTCGCGGGGTACGCGCTGGATGCCCTGATCGGCGACCCGCGCCGGTGGCACCCCGTGGCCGGGTTCGGCCGCGCGGCCGGTGCCCTGGAACGGCGGATCTACCGGCCCGAGCGGACAGCCGGTGCGGCGTACGCGGCATTGGCGGTGGGCGCGCCGGTGCTGCTCGGGGCGGCGGCGACGGTCGCCACCCGGCGGCGTCCGTTGGCCCGCGCCGTCCTCGTGGCAGCCGGAACGTGGACGGTGCTCGGCGGGCGTACCCTGCGGCGCGAGGCCACGGTGATGGGCCGGGCGCTGCGCGACGGCGACCTGCCGGGAGCCCGGCAGCGGCTCGGTCACCTGTGCGGGCGGGACCCGTCGGCGCTGGACGAGCCCGAACTGGCGCGCGCCACCGTCGAGTCGGTCGCCGAGAACACCTCCGACGCGGTCGTCGCGCCCCTCTTCTGGGGCGCGGTCGCCGGCCTGCCCGGCCTGCTCGGCTACCGCGCGGCGAACACGCTCGACGCGATGGTCGGCCACCGCTCGCCCCGGTACGCCCGGTTCGGGACGCCGGCCGCGCGCCTCGACGACGTGCTCAACCTCGTCCCGGCCCGGCTGACCGGGCTGCTGACGGTGGCCGTGGCCCCGGTGGCGCACGGCGACCGGGCGCGGACCTGGCGGATCTGGCGCCGGGACCGCAACGACCATCCCAGCCCCAACGCGGGGCAGTGCGAGGCGGCGATGGCCGGGGCGCTGGGCGTCCGGCTCGGCGGTCGCAACGTCTACTTCGGCCGCTCCGAGGTCCGCCCGTACCTCGGTGACGGGCCGCGTCCGGAGGCCCGCCACCTGCCCCGGGCTGCCCGGATCTCCGGTGCGGTGGGGCTCGCCGCGCTGGGGCTCGCGGCGGCGTACCCGCTGACCGCCGGCCGCCTGGCCGCCGCCGCCGGACGCCGGCTCGCGGCAGGGCTGGGCGCCCGCGCCGGCCGCGGCGCGGTGGGAACCGGCGCCCGGACGGGCCGGGTCGCCCCGGCATCCGCCCTCCGGGCCGGCCGCGGGCCCGACGCGGGCGCGGGCAGCACGAGCGAGCGGGGGAGCGGGCGGTGAGCGGCGGCCTGCTGGTCGCCGGCACCACGTCCGACGCGGGCAAGAGCGTGCTCACCGCCGGCATCTGCCGCTGGCTGCACCGGCGGGGCGTGAAGGTCGCGCCGTTCAAGGCGCAGAACATGTCGAACAACTCCGCCGTGGTGGTCGGCCCGGACGGGCGCGGCGGGGAGATCGGGCGTGCCCAGGCCATGCAGGCGGCCGCCTGCGGGGTCCCGCCGGACCTGCGGTTCAACCCGGTGCTGCTCAAGCCGGGCAGCGACCTCGCCAGCCAGGTCGTGCTGCTGGGCGAGGCCGTCGACACGATCACGGCCGGCACGTTCCGGCAGCTGCGCCCCCGCCTCGCCGAGACCGCGTACGCGGCGCTGGCCGAGCTGCGGGCGGCGTACGACGTGGTGATCTGCGAGGGGGCGGGCAGCCCGGCGGAGGTCAACCTGCGGGCCGGCGACTACGTCAACATGGGGTTGGCCCGGCACGCCGGCCTACCCACGATCGTGGTCGGTGACATCGACCGGGGTGGCGTGTTCGCCGCGATGTTCGGCACCGTCGCCCTGCTCGACCCGGCCGACCAGGCCCTGATCGCCGGCTTCGTCGTCAACAAGTTCCGCGGCGACCTGGGGCTGCTCCGGCCGGGGCTGGACATGCTGCGCCAGGTCACCGGCCGCCCCACGTACGGGGTGCTGCCCTGGGCGCTCGACCTCTGGCTGGACGCGGAGGACTCGCTCGCGTACGGGCGGGTGCTGGGCCGTCCGGCCGGCCCGCGCGGCGACGAGTGGCTGGACGTGGCCGTGGTCCGGCTGCCCAGGATCAGCAACGCCACCGACGTCGAGGCGCTCGCCACCGAACCCGGCGTGCGGGTGCGCCTCACCGTCGAGCCGGCCGAACTCGCCGCCGCCGACCTGGTCGTGCTGCCCGGTTCGAAGTCGACCGTGGCGGACCTGGCCTGGTTGCGGGAGACCGGGCTGGCCGACGCGGTGCTGGCCCACGCCGCCGCCGGGCGCCCCCTGCTCGGCGTCTGCGGCGGGTTCCAGATGCTCGCCCGCGCGATCCACGACCCGGTGGAGAGCCGGCGGGGCAGCGTTCCCGGCCTCGGACTGCTGCCGATCGAGGTCACCTTCGACCCCCGCAAGACCGTGCGCCAGTCGGCCGGCACGGCGTGGGGCGGTGTCCCGGTCCGCGGCTACGAGATCCACCACGGGTACGTCTCGTCCGCCGACCCGGACCTCACCCCGCTGCTCGCGTACGCCGACGGTGCCGGCGAGGGCGCGGTCGCCGGGGCGGTGTACGGGACGCACTGGCACGGCGCGTTCGAGTCGGACGCCTTCCGCCGCCGCTTCCTGACCGAGGTGGCCCGGCAGGCCGGGCGGGGCGGCTTCCGGGTCGCCCCGGACACGTCCTTCGCCGCCGCCCGCGAAGGTTCGCTGGACCTGCTCGGCGACCTCGTCGAGGAGCACCTGGACACCGACGCGCTCTGGCGGCTCATCGAGGCCGGCCCGCCCTCCGGCCTCCCGTTCATCCCGCCGGGCGCCCCGATCGGGTGACGCGTCGTACCTGGGGACAGCGAGCGGGACAGCGCCTGTTCGTCGGGTGTGGAATCCTCCCTCGGTGACGATGACCATCGCTGGCAGGAGCACTCTCGCGCTCCTTCTGCTAGCCCTGTCCGCCTGCGCGAAAGTACCTTCCGCGGAACCCGTCGCGCCGAGCGCTCCGGCGACCCCGTTGGCCGCCTACCAGATCGTGGACAACCTCTGCGAGCGCCTCGACCATGCCTGGCTCCAGGAGTTGGCGGGGGTGCCGCCGAAGCTCAAGACCTTCGAGCCGCTGCCCGGTAAGGAGAACCACGGCATGTGCCACGCCGGCGCTGGCAGCACGGACCGACGGACGTTGATCCTGGTCAGGATCAGCACCACCGTCGAGCGGGCCGAACCGGCGGACATCGGGCTGCCGAAGAACGCCAGGCAGTTGAGCGGTGTGGGAGACCGGGCCTGGATCAAGTTCGGTAAGCCGATCACCCATCCGAACGAGCAGTTCGGGGGTGAAACCACCCTTCGCATCGACGACCTCATGGTGGCGGCGGGGCCGGCCCGGGTATCCGTCACGATCTCGTTGGACGCCCCATCCGTCCCCGAGGAGTCCGCGGCTGAGGCCCTGCTCACCGCGTACGCGCGGAGGAGTCTGGAGCTGATGGCCGGCGGTCAGTAGCGGACGTCGGCGGGGCGGTCGGACATCGGCAGTCCCGCCTCCCGCCACCCGTCCACGCCACCGATGACGTCGGTGGCCCGGTGCAGACCGAGCGCCCGCAGGCTCGCCACCGCGAGGCTGGAGCTGTAGCCCTGGCGGCACACCACCACGATCTTCAGGTCGTACCCGGTGGCCTCGGGGATCCGCCAGGCGCTCGCCGGGTCCAGCCGCCACTCCAGGACCGTGCGGTCGATGACGATCGCGCCGGGCAGGTCACCCTGCTCCCGCCGGTGCGCGTCGGTGCGAATGTCGATCAGCAACGCCCCGGTGCGGACCGCCTCGACCGCCTGGTGCGGGGTCAGCCGGCGCACCCCGGCCCGGGCCTGTTCCAGCAGGGCGTCGACGCCCGGACTCATCACGCTGTGGGACACGAGCCGATCATGCCGCCCAGCCCGGGGCTGCGCCGCCGGAACGGTCCGGCTGCCCACCACGACCGCCCGAACGGGCGACGGGCCGCCGGTCCCGTCGGCACCGCCCGCTACGGTCGGCGCGTGGAGGTGGCGGTGCTGGAGGCGTACGCCCGGTTGGCGCGCCGGGTGCGGGCGGCCCCGGCGCGGCTGGGACGGACCCGGCTGGTGGCCGTCGACGGGCCCAGCGGCGCGGGCAAGAGCTGGTTCGCCGCGCGGCTCGCGGACGCCCTCGCCGAGCTGCCCGGCGACGCCCGGCCACCGGTGGTGCACACCGACGACCTGCTCGACGGCTGGGACGACCAGCTCACCTTCTGGTCCCGGCTGGAGGAGTGCGTCCTCGCGCCGGTCCGCGCGGGCCGGCCGGGGGCGTACCGGCGGTACAGCTGGGTCCGCCGGGAGTTCCTGCCCCGGCCGGTGCCGGTGCCGGTGACGCCGGTGCTCCTCCTGGAGGGGGTGAGCGCGGCGCGCGCCGCGGCGGCGCCCGACCTGACCCTGGCCGTGTTCGTCACCGCCCCGCCGGAGCTGCGGCTCACCCGCGCGGTGGCCCGGGACGGTCCGGGCATCCTCCCCGAGCTGCGCCGCTGGCACGCGGGCGAGCGGGCCCACTTCGCCGCCGACGGCACCGAGGAACGGGCCGACCTGGTGGTCGACGGAGCGCCGGAGCTGCCGCACGACCGGTCCCGCTACTACCTGCGGCGGGGCGGCTCGGGTAAGGCCGGCATACGATGCCGGTCATGACCACACCGATCATGTCCGAGTCCGACCTGCGGGCCGCCGTCGAGCGGGAACTGCCCGGCGTCCGCGCCGACCTCGAACGCCTCGTCCGCATCCCCGGCATCGCGTTCGACGGCTTCGACCACTCGCACGTGGAGCGGTCCGCCGAGGCGGTCGCCGAGCTGCTGCGCGGCTGCGGCCTCGACGTGAAGATCGTGCGCTCCGGCGGCCAGCCGGCCGTGATCGGGACGAAGCCCGCCCCGCCCGGCGCGCCGACGGTGCTGCTCTACGCGCACCACGACGTGCAGCCGGTCGGCGACCTGTCCCTGTGGGAGTCGGACCCGTTCGAGCCGGTGGAGCGGGACGGCCGCCTCTACGGGCGCGGCGCCGCCGACGACAAGGCGGGCATCATGGCGCACGTCGCGGCGCTGCGCGCGTTCGGTGACGCGCTCCCGGTCGGCGTGGTGCTCTTCATCGAGGGCGAGGAGGAGTACGGCTCCGACTCCCTGGAGCAACTGCTGGCCGAGCACCGGGACGAGATCGCATCCGATGTCATCGTGATCGCCGACTCCGGCAACTGGGACATCGGCGTGCCGGCGCTGACCACGTCGCTGCGCGGCATCGTGAACTGCTTCGTCGAGGTGCGGACGCTGGACCACGCCGTGCACAGCGGCATGTTCGGCGGCGCGGTGCCGGACGCGCTCACCGCGCTGGTCCGGCTGCTCGCCACCCTGCACGACGACGCGGGGAACGTCGCCGTCGACGGGCTGGTCGGCCGGGAGGGCGCCGCCGTCGACTACCCGGAGGACCGGGTCCGCGTCGAGGCCGGGCTCGCCGAGGGCGTGCAGTTCATCGGCACCGGCCGGATCACCGACCGGCTCTGGACCAAGCCGGCCCTGGCCGTGCTCGGCGTCGACGCGCCGGCCACCGGGGAGGCCCCGAACGCCCTGGTTCCGACCGCCAAGGCCAAGCTCAGCGTGCGGCTCGCGCCGGGCGACGACCCCAAGCGGGCGTACCCGGCGCTGCGCGCCCACCTGGAGAAGCATGCCCCGTGGGGCGCCCAGGTGACGGTGACGTTCGAGCACGACGGCGACCCGTGCGTCATCGACGCCTCCGGCCCGATGTTCGACGCCGCCCGCTCCGCGTTCCGCACCGCCTGGGACGGCACCGACCCGGTGGACATCGGCGTGGGCGGCTCGATCCCGTTCATCGCCACGTTCCAGGAGATGTTCCCGGCCGCCGCGATCCTGGTGACCGGTGTGGAGGACCCGCACGCCCGGGCGCACGGCCCCAACGAGAGCCTGCATCTCGGCGAGTTCGCCCGGGTCTGCCTCGCCGAGGCGCTGCTGCTGCGCAACGTGGCCGGAGCGGCCCGCGGGTGAGCTGAGCCGGGCCTGGTGTCGGATCCGTAACTTCCTGGTCCATCTGGGAGTTTGCGGTGTGTCGGGCGCGGGGCTGTTATAGCCTTTCGTACATGAGTACGAACGAGGTGATGGCCCGCCTGGAGGCCGCCGTCAGCGCTCTGGGGGACGTCGACGTCTCCGCGTGGCCCGAGGACACGCTCAAGGACCAGCTCGGTGAGCTGTCCGCCGCCCTGGTCGCGCTCGACTCGCTGCTGTCCCGGGTCGCCGACGAGGTGCGCGCCCGTGGCCTGCGCATCGAGGAGCCCGTCTCGGCCTGACCACGCGGATGCCCGGGTGGTGTCGGGGGTGGCTGGCAGGATGGAGCCCGTGCGGTTCCTGGACCTGGCAGCCACCTCCGCCGCTGTCGCCGCGACCAGCGGTCGCCGCGCCAAGGTGGAGCTGCTCGCCGACGCGTTGCGGCGCCTCGAGCCGGGCGAGGTGGCGGCCGGCTCCGGCTACCTCGCCGGTGAGCTGCGGCAGCGTCAGACCGGGGTGGGCTGGGCGAGCCTGCGTGACCTGCCGGCACCGGCCGACACGCCGACGTTGACGGTGGCCGCGGTGGACGCGGCGATCGAGGACATCTCGTCGGTTCGCGGGGCGGGCTCCCAGGCCCGACGCCGCGCGCTGCTGCACGGGCTCTACGCGTCGGCGACGGCCGACGAGCAGCGGCTGCTGACCGGGCTGTTCAGCGGGGAGCTGCGCCAGGGCGCCCAGGCCGGGCTCCTCGCCGACGCGGTGGCCCGCGCCGCGGAGGTGCCGGTCGCGGCGGTCCGCCGGGCCCTGCTGCTCGCCGGTGACCTGCGCGCGGTGGCGGTGGCGGCGCTCGACGGCGGCGCGGCCGCGCTGGCCGCGTTCGGTCTCCAGGTCGGGCGTCCGCTCGCACCGATGCTGGCGCAGAGCGCCCCGTCGGTCGACGAGGCGCTCCTCGCCACCGGCGTGCCCGCCGTGGTCGACGTCAAGCTCGACGGCATCCGCATCCAGGTGCACCGCTCGGGGCAGGACATCGCCGTGTTCACCCGCAGCCTCGACGACATCACCGTCCGGGTGCCGGAGGTGGTCGCGGCGGTGCGCGCGCTGCCCGCCCGTGAGCTGGTGCTCGACGGCGAGGCCATCGGGCTGGACGCGGCCGGCCGCCCGCTGCCCTTCCAGGAGACCTCCAGTCGGGCGGCGCGCCGCACGACACCCAGCACCACCGGCGGCAGCCCGGTCGCCCCGGCCGTGCTCGCGGCCGCCGGGACGACCGGCCAGACCGTGCTCACGCCGTACTTCTTCGACCTGCTGCACCTCGACGGCGAGGACCTGATCGACCGGCCGGGCCGGGAACGGTGGGCTGCGCTGGCCGCCGCGATCGACCCGCAGCTACTGGTCGGACGGGTGGAGGTCGACGGCCCGGCGGCGGCGGGGGCGGCGTTCGCGGCCGCCGTCGACGCCGGGCAGGAGGGGGTGGTGGTGAAGTCCCCGGATGCCCCCTACGACGCCGGCCGCCGCGGTGCCGCCTGGGTCAAGGTCAAACCCCGGCACACCCTGGACCTGGTGGTCCTCGCGGTCGAGTGGGGCAGCGGCCGACGCCAGGGCTGGCTGTCGAACCTGCACCTCGGCGCGCGCGACCCCCGCACCGGGGAGTTCGTCATGCTCGGCAAGACCTTCAAGGGGCTCACCGACGAGTTGCTGCGCTGGCAGACCGGGCGTTTCCTCGACCTGGCGGTGGAGAAGGGCGACTGGGTGGTGCGGGTCCGTCCCGAGCAGGTCGTCGAGATCGCCTTCGACGGCGTGCAGAGCAGCTCCCGCTACCCGGGCGGGATGGCGCTGCGCTTCGCCCGCGTGGTGCGCTACCGGGACGACAAGACCGCGGCGGAGGCGGACACGATCGACGCGGTGCGCGCCATCCACGCCGGCCGCGCCACCGGCTGACGCGATCAGGCCGGCGCGGGTTCGGCCGCGCGGTCGGCGGGTCGCTCCGGCGCCACACCGGCGCGGCGGCGGGCCTCCCGCCGCGCGAAGAAGCCGTAGCCGAACAGGGTCATGCCGGAGAAGATCCACCACTGCACGACGTAGCCGAAGTTCTGCCAGTTGTTCGTGTAGCCGACGGGGATCGCCGCGAAGGCCGGATCGGCCGCCGGGGTCTGCTCGTCGAGCAGCACGTACGCCCCGTGCACCGGGTAGGGCAGCTCGCGGGCCAGCCGGGGCAGCATGATGCGGCGCGTCTCGAGCTTGCCGTCGCGCCGGGCGACCGGGACGGAGCCGCCCTCGCCGGGACGGACCCGGCCGATCACGGTCACCTCACCGGCGGGCGTCGCCGGCACCGCCGGCTGAGCGGTCGCGTCGCCCCCGGGTGCGGGCGGGATCCAGCCGCGGTCCACCAGGACGGCGGTGCCGTCGGCCAGGACCAGCGGGGTGAGCACCTCGAAGCCGACCGTACGGTCCACCGAGCGGCCCCGGACCAGGATCACGTTCGAGTCGTCGTAGCGGCCGGTGACGGTGACCTTCGTCCAGGTCTGCTCGTCGGTGGGCGGCTGCCCGGCGGTGCCGGCGCCCCCGACCGGGGCGGCCACCGCGTCGCGCAGCGGCACCGGCGTCATCCGCCGGCCGGCGTCGATCCGCTCGTTGATCTCCGTCCGCTCGTGGTAGCGGTCCAGCTGCCAGTTGCCGAGCAGCACCATCGCCGCCGCCGCGACCAGGGTCAGCGCGAGCGCGCCCAACCAGCGCGGCGTCAGCAGGAACCGGTACACGACCACCAGATTACCCGTATGACCTGGGCCACCGACCCGCGCGACCCGGCAGCGACGCGACCGGGCGCCGCGGTGACGCTCCCACGTCGGTCCCGTCCGCTATCGTCACGCGGGCGGACCGCGCCGTCGGTCCACCCCGCGTACCCGCCGCCGCCCGCGAGGGAGTCGATGATGACCGTCGTGCCGCGCCTGGTGCTCAGTGCGCCCTCCTCCGGGCATGGGACGAACATGCTGGCGATCGGGCTGCTCGCCGCGCTCGCCGACCGGGGGGTGACGGTCGCCGGTTTCAAGGTCGGGCCGGACCGGGTCGACGCCGCCTACCTCGGGCTCGCCGCCGGCCGGCCCGGGCGCACGCTCGACCCCCGCCTGGTCGGCGCGGAGCGGATCGCCCCGCTGGTCGCGCACGGCGCCGCCGGCGCCGGGCTCGCGGTGGTGCAGGGCAGCATGGGGCTGTACGACTCGCTGACCGGCCACCCGGAGACCGAGTCGACCGCGGCGGTCGCCACCGCGTTGCGCAGCCCGGTCGTGCTGGTGGTCGACGTGGCCGCCATGGGCCAGTCGGTGGCCGCCCTGGTGCACGGCTTCCGGGCGTACGACGAGCAGCTCTGGCTGGGCGGCGTGATCCTCAACCGGGTCGCCTCCGGGCGGCACGAGGCGTTGCTGCGCGAGGCGCTGGACGACGTCGGCGTGCCGGTCTACGGCGCGCTGCGCCGGCAGGACCTGCCGCCGGTGCTGCCGGCCCGCCGGCACGGGACGGTGCCGGTGGTCACCGCGTCCGCCGAGGCCGACCGGGCGGTCCGCCGGCTCGGCGAGGCGGTGGCGGCGACCGTCGACCTGGAACGGCTGCTGGGGCTGGCGCGCTCCGCGCCGCCGCTGAGCGTGGCAGCGTGGTCGCCGGAGGCCGAGGTGGGGGCCGCCGAGGCGCCGGCGACCGGCGAGCGACCGCTGATCGCGGTGGCCGGGGGCGCCGGCGGCGGCTACAGCCACGCCGAGACGACCGAGTTGCTGCGGGCCGCCGGTGCCGAGGTGGTGACCCTGGATCCGCTGCACGACGAGGCGCTGCCCGCCGGCACCCGCGCGCTCGTCGTCGGCGGGGGCCTGCCCGAGTCGTACGCCGAGCGCCTGTCGGCCAACCGCCGGCTCTGCATCGCGGTCGCCGAGCTGGCCCGCACCGGCCGCCCGGTCGTCGCCGAGGGCACCGGGCTGCTGTGGCTGGCCCGGGAGCTGGACGGCCTTCCCATGTGCGGGGTGCTCGACGCGGTCGGCAGCAGCCGGGAGGGTCTCGTGGTGGGCTACCGCACGGCGACGGCGGCGACCGACAGTGTGGTTGCCGCAGCCGGTGCGACGGTGACCGGACACAAGGAGCATCGGGCGGTGCTCACGCCGCGGGCCGGGCAGCGGCCGGCCTGGACCTGGGACGGCGGGACCCCCGAGGGCTTCGTCTGGCGGGGTGTGCACGCCTCGCAGCTGACGCTGCACTGGGCCGCGCACCCGCGGCTGGCCGCCCGGGTGGTCGCCGCCGCCGCGCAGGCGGAGCCCGCCGAGTCCCCGGCCGGCGGGGTCCCCGCGTGATCGGTCAGGTGGCGGTCCGCCGGTTCCCGGAGCTGACGGTCTCCACACCGCGAACGGAGGTGCGGCCCCTGACGGCGGCCGACGCGAAGGCGGCTGACGAGGTCTTCGCCGACCGTCAGACCCAGCGCTGGCTGCCCGTGGCGGAGGAGACCGGCCAGATCGACGGGCACGCCTGGTGCACCGACCTGGCGCGGCAGCGGCGCGACAGCGGCGACGGGGACCACTACGCGGTGCTCCGGCGGGAGGACGACCGGGTGGTCGGGTGCCTCTGGACGCGGCGTACCGACTGGGGCGCCCGGTGCACGGAGGTCTCGTACGCGATGGCGGCGCACGCCCGCGGCTTCGGGCTGGCCGTCGAGGCGGTGGACGCGCTCGCCATCGCCCTGCTCCTGGAACACGGCTTCCAGCGGGTCGAGCTGCGCGTCGCGCCGGGCAACGTCGCGTCGCGGCGGCTCGCCGAGAAGGCCGGTTTCAGCTACGAGGGTCTGCTCCGCAACGCCGGGTACGTGCGCGGCGCGCGGGTCGACCTGGAGCTGTGGTCCCTGGTCGCCGCCGACCTGCACTAGCGGGCCGGTGTCGGCGCGGCTCGCGCCGGGGCGTCGACACCGGCGCCGGCCACCGGGCGGTGGATTCGGCGACGGCGCTCAGCCGACGATCGAGTCCGACGGCGGGGTGAACTGGCGTACCGGCTTGCCTTTCAGCGCCTCCTTCAGGGTGTTCGAGACCGCCGCGATGGGGATCTGCGACTGGCCGTCACCCACCGCGTTGAACGGGTTGTCCGGATCGGATATGAAGCTCGCCGCCGCCAGCTCCGGGGTGAACCCGACGAACCAGGCCGACCGGGTGCTGTCGGTGGTACCGGTCTTGCCGGCGACCGGCCGGCCGACCGTGCCGCGGACGCTGTCGGCCGTCGACCAGCCCCCGCAGCTGCCCTTCGCCGGGGTGTCACCGGTGGGGCACCGCGCGGCGTCGGTGGCGGCCCGGGCGGCGTCGGCTTCGACCACCTGGCGGCAGCGCGGCTTGGCGACCTCCCGCTCGATCCCGGAGGCGGTCCGGTACATCGCCGGGGTGCCGTCCCGGTTGTAGATCGCCTGCACCGGCATCGCCTCGCAGTACCGGCCCTCCGCGGCGACGGCGGCGTACGCGTTGGCCATCTCCAGCGGGGTGGCGTCGGAGACGCCCAGGGTGAAGGCGCCCCAGGTCTTCGCCTTGGCCGGGGACGCGTGGTCCCGGTCCACGTCGGTACGCCAGCGCAGGCCCAACTGTTCGGCGAGGCGTACCGCGCGGTCCGCGCCGACCTGCTCCTCCAGCCAGACGAAGTACGTGTTCACCGACTTGCCGAAGCCGGACCACATGGTCTGGGTACCGGACATCGCGCCGCTGGCGTTCGACGGCGCCCAGCCGTTGTAGACCTCCGACCGGTACCGGTGCGGCGCGTCGAAGGTCGTGTTCAGGGTCAGGCCGGCGTCGAGCGCGGCGAGCATCGGGAACATCTTGAACGTCGACCCCGCCTGGTAGCCCGGCAGGTCACCGCCGCCGAGCAGGGGGGCCACCGTGTTCGGGTAGTTGGCCTTGACCTTGGGGCCGGCCTCCGGGTTGGAGCTGGGCGGGTTCTCGTCCAGGTTGAGGGAGTAGGTCCGGTTCACCGCCATGGCCTTCACCCGCCCGGTGCCGGGCTCCGTGATCACGATGCCGTTGGCGAACGGGCTGCCGGTGTTGTCCTTGCTGCCGACGTTCTTCTCGGCCGCCGACTGGATCTTCGGGTCCAGGCTCAGCACGATCCGGTATCCGCCCCGGCGGAGCTTGTCCATCCGCTCCAGCGGGTTGTCGCCGAACGCGGGCTGGGCGCTCCACCAGTTCTTCAGGTAGTCGCAGGCGAAGCCCCAGCTGTTCCACTTCTCCGGGACGGAGATGCAGTCGTTGGAGGGGTAGCTGAGCTTCAGCCGGATCGGCTCGGACCTGGCCGCGGCGGCGGCGTCCGGCGAGAGGTAGCCGAGCCCGGCCATCCGGTCCAGCACGTAGTTGCGGCGTGCCGTGGCGTCCTTCTGGTCGGAGGTGGCCGGGTCGTACTGCGACGGTGACTTGACGAGCCCGGCGAGTGTGGCGGCCTCGACCGGCGTGAGGTCCTTCGGGGTCTTCGAGAAGAAGATCTCGCTGGCGGCGTAGATGCCGTACGCGCGGTGGCCGAAGTACGCGGAGTTGAGGTAGCGCTCGAGGATCTGCTCCTTGCTCAACTCCTTCTCCAGGTCCAGGGCCATCCGCATCTCCCGGACCTTGCGGATGCTGGTCTGCTGGGTCGCCTCCTGCACCTCCTTCGGCGTCTTCGCGCTGTCCCGCAGGGCCATCCGGACGTACTGCATGGTGAGGGTGGACGCGCCCTGGGAGACGCCGCTGGACCGGGCGTTGGCGACGAACGCGCGGGCGACGCCCTTCGGGTCGACGCCGCGGTGCTGGTAGAAGCGGGAGTCCTCGGCCGCCACGATCGCCTGCTGGATGTTCGGGGACATGTCGGCGAGCTTCGTGTACTGCCGGTACTCCTCGTAGAACATCGTCAGTACCGTCCTGCCGTCCGGCGCGTAGAGGTACGAGGTCTCCGCGGGCAGGGCGGTCGTGAGGATCTTCGTCTTGTGCTCCAGGGCGTGGGCGGTGACCTTGGCGCCGATGCCGGTGGCGGCGGCGACGGGATAGGCCACGGCGGCGACCACGATGCCGGCGATGAGACCGGCGCGGAGGAGAGGGACGAGACGACCGGCGGCAGCAAGGGGTCGGTTGCTCACACCGCCAAGTTATGACATTTCCGATTCGTACCTGAGAAATATTCATAAACGCGGCGCTCGTGACGCGCCCCACGCCGCGTGGCGCTGTCCCGCGCGCCGCCTTCCCGGCAGGATCGCGGTCATGCGTGAGAGGCAGTCGGGACACCCCGGGCCGAGCGGGGCGCCCTCCGGCGTGGTGCTCACCGTCCCCGGCGCCCGGGGCGGGTCCACCGGGCCGCGGGACGGGGTCGCCGCGAGCGGCACGACGGGACCCGTCGGGACAGCGGAGCCCGCCGGGACGGCGGCGGCCGTGGACGAGCCCGACCTCGGGCACCACGGCGACGTGGAGGCCACCCCGGGCCTGGTCGACCTGGCCGTCAACGTGCGCCGCGCCCCGATGCCCGACTGGCTGGCCGACCCGATCACCGCCGCGCTCGGCCACCTCGCCGCGTACCCGGACGCCCGGTCCGCGCGGGAGGCCGTCGCCGCCCGGCACGGCCGGCCCCCGGCCGAGGTGCTGCTGACCGCCGGCGCCGCCGAGGGCTTCGTGCTGATCGCCCAGGCGCTGCGCGGCGTCCGCCGCCCGGTGGTCGTGCACCCGCAGTTCACCGAGCCCGAGGCCGCCCTGACGGCGGCCGGGCACCGGGTCGAGCGGGTGCTGCTCGACCCGGCCGAGGGGTTCCGGCTCGACCCCGCGCGCATCCCCGCCGACGCCGACCTGGTCATGATCGGCAACCCGACCAACCCCACCTCGGTGCTGCACCCCGCCGGCGACGTCGCGGCGCTGGCCCGCCCGGGCCGGATCCTCGTCGTCGACGAGGCGTTCGCCGACACCACCACCGCTCCGGGCGTCCCCGGCGAGCCGGAGTCCCTCGCCGCCCGCCGTGACCTGCCCGGCCTGCTGGTGGTCCGCAGCCTCACCAAGACCTGGGGGCTGGCCGGGCTGCGGATCGGCTACCTGCTCGGCGACGCCGCCCTGCTGGACCGGCTCGCCGCCGTGCAGCCGCTGTGGCCGGTGTCCACGCCGGCCCTCGCCGCCGCCGCCGCCTGCGCCGGGCCCGAGGCGGTCGAGGCCGAGCGCGCGATCGCCGCCCGGCTCGCGGCCGACCGCGACCATCTGGTCGCGCGCCTGACCGCCCTTCCCGGGGTACGCGTCGCGGGCCGGCCGGCCAGCGCCTTCGTGCTGATCCACACGCCCGGTGCCGCCGCCGTGCGGGTCGCCCTGCGGGAGCGCGGCTGGGCGGTACGCCGGGGCGACACCTTCCCCGGGCTCGGCCCGGACTGGCTGCGGATCGCCGTCCGCGACCAGGCGACGACCGACGCGTTCATCGAGGTACTGGCGGAGATCCTGGAGGCGTGATGCTGGAGACGACGATCGCGGCGATCGGACCGCTCGACGAGCCGGCGATGGCGGCCGCCCGCGACCTGCAGGGCCGGCTCACCAAGCCGGCCGGCTCGCTCGGCGCGCTGGAGGAACTTTCGGTACGCCTCGCCGGCCTGGCCGGCGCCTGCCCCCCGCCGCTGCCCGAGCCGGCCGCGGTGGCGATCTTCGCCGGGGACCACGGCGTGCACGCCCAGGGCGTCACCCCGTGGCCGCAGGAGGTCACCGCGCAGATGATCGGCAACTTCCTGGCCGGCGGCGCGGTGGTCAACGCGTTCGCCCGGCAGGCCGGCGCCTCGGTCACCGTGGTGGACGTCGGCGTCGCCACGCCGCCCGTCGCCGCCCCGGGCGCGGACACCGGTCCCCGGCTGGTCGAGGCGAACATCCGGCGCGGCACCCGGGACATGACCGTCGAGGCCGCCCTGACCCGTGCCGAGGCGCGGGCCGCCGTCGAGACCGGCATCCGGGTCGCCGGCGACCTGGTCGACGCCGGGGCGGGCATCCTGCTCACCGGGGACATGGGGATCGGCAACACGACCCCGGCCGCCGCCCTGGTCGCGGCGTTCGGCGGGGTCGACCCCGCCGAGGCGACCGGTCGCGGTACCGGGGTCGATGATCCCACGTACCGGCGCAAGATCGAGGTGGTGCGGGCCGCGCTGCACCGGCACGCGCCCGACCCGGCGGACCCGCTCGGCGTGCTGGCCGCGGTGGGCGGCCTGGAGCACGCCGCCCTGGCCGGGCTGATCCTGGGCGCCGCGGCCCGCCGGGTCCCGGTGCTGCTGGACGGGGTCATCGCGGTCTCCGCCGCGCTGGCCGCCGCGGCCTTCGCCCCGCACGCCACCGGCGCGATGGTCGCCGGGCACCGCTCGGCCGAACCGGGCGCCACGGTGGCGCTGCACCGGCTGGGGCTGACCCCGCTGATCGATCTCGGGCTGCGCCTCGGCGAGGGCACCGGCGCGCTGCTGGCCCTGCCCGTGGTCACCGGCGCGGTACGCGTGCTGCATGAGGTGGCGACGTTCGACGCGGCGGGGGTGGCCGAGAAGTGAGCGAGCGGACCAGGCGGCTCGACCCCGCGGCGCCCGACGTCGCCGGGGTGCGGAGCGGGGCGGCGGCGTGAGCCGGAACCCGTACCCCCTCGGCCTGCGCCTCGCCGGCCGGCGGGTGGTCGTGGTGGGTGGGGGAGCGGTGGCCACCCGCCGGGTGCCGGCGCTGCTCGACGCGGGCGCGGACGTGTTCCTCGTCGCGCCGGAGTTGACCCCGGCGCTGCGTGCGCACGTCGACGCCGGCCGGCTGCACTGGGCGCGGCGCCGCTTCGCGCCGGAGGACCTGGACGGCGCCTGGCTGGTGCAGGTGGCGGTCGACGACCCGGTCGCCGCGGCGTCGGTCAGCGCGGCGGCCGCCGAGCGGCGGATCTTCTGCGTCCGTGCCGACGACCGGGCCGCGGCGACGGCCTGGACGCCCGCCGTCACCCGGCACGGCCCGGTGACCGTGGCGGTCCTCGGCGGCGGCGACCCGCGCCGCGCGATGACCGTGCGCGACGCGGTCCGCGACCTGCTGAGTGCAAGGAAGGGCCCCTTCTTAACTCCTCCGGTAGAGGAGGGGTCCCCTGTTAACGCCCCCGGCGGGCGCGTGGCACTGGTCGGCGCCGGGCCGGGCGACCCGGAACTGATCACCCTCAAGGGGTGGCGCCTGCTCACCGAGGCGGAGGTGGTGGTCGCCGATCGGCTCGTTCCCGGGCTGCTCCTGGACGAGCTACGGCCCGACGTCGAGCTGGTCGACGCCTCGAAGATCCCCTACGGCCCGTCCCGGGCGCAGGAGGAGATCAACCGCATCCTGGTCGACCGCGCGCTCGCCGGGAAGGCCGTGGTACGGCTCAAGGGCGGTGACCCGTACGTCTTCGGCCGTGGCGGCGAGGAGCTGCTGGCCTGCGCCGAGGCGGGCGTGCCGGTGACCGTGGTGCCCGGGGTGACCAGTGCGGTCGCGGTGCCGGCGGCGGCCGGCGTGCCGGTGACCCACCGGGCGGTGGCGCACGAGTTCACCGTGGTGTCCGGGCACGTCGCACCCGATTCGCCCGCCTCCCTGGTGCGCTGGGAGCACCTGGCCGGGCTCCGCGGCACGCTGGTGATCCTCATGGGGCTGAAGAACCTGCCCGCGATCGCCGCGACGCTGGTCGCGCACGGCCGACCGGCGGACACCCCGGCGGCCGTCGTGCAGGAGGGTACGACCGGCGCGCAGCGGATGCTCCGTTCGACGCTCGGCACGGTCGCCGCCGACGTCGTCGCCGCGGAGCTGCGTCCGCCCGCGGTGGTCGTCGTCGGCGACGTGGTGCCGGTGCTCGCCGCGGCCGGCTGAGCACCCGACCCCGGTCGGGCGCCGCCGGAGGTCCCTCGTCCCCTTTGCTCTGCTTCAACCCACGCACCGGTTCGCCGGCGTTTCCGGTGCGTCCGTTGAAGCAGAGCAAAGGGAGCCGGCAGGAGAGCTGGGCTGGCGGGGTGTGGCCGGTCAACCCGGTCGCGGCCGAACGCGCGACGGCGGCCGGAACGTGTCCGGCCGCCGTCGTCGCTGGTCAGGTCACTGCTTGAGCATGTTGTCCAGCAGCAGGGCGCAGCGGATCACGCCGAGGTGGCTGTAGGCCTGCGGGTGGTTGCCCAGGCCGCGCTCAGCGAGGGGGTCGTACTGCTCGGGCAGCAGCCCGGTCGGCCCGGCGGTGTCGATCATCTGCGTGAACAGCTCCTCCGCGTCGGTGCGGCGGCCGGTACGCAGGTACGCCTCGACGAGCCACGACGTGCAGATGTGGAAGCCGCCCTCGCGACCGGGCAGGCCGTCGTCCCAGTGGTAGCGGTAGACGACCGGGCCGCTGCGCAGATCTGCCTCGATCTTCAGCACCGTCGACAGGAACCGGGGGTCGTCGCCGGGCAGCAGCCCGGAGAGCCCGATCCAGAGCGAGGACGCGTCGCTGTCCTCGTGCCCGTACGCGACGCTGTACGCCTCGGCGTGCTCGTGCCAGCCGTACTCCAGCACGTTGGCGCCGATCCGGTCCCGCAGCTCCACCCACTCCGGCCGGTCCTCCCCGCCGTGCTGGCGGACGACGTGCAGCGCCCGGTCGACGGTCATCCAGCACATGACCTTGGAGAAGATGTGGTGCCGGGGTGGGAGGCGGGCCTCCCAGATGCCGTGGTCCGGCTCGTGCCAGCGGCGGCGGACCGCCTCGACCATGTTCTCCAGGACCCGCCACTCGTCCTCGCGGACCGTGCCGCGCGCGTCGGCCACGGCGGCGATCAGGTCGGCGATCGGGCCGAAGACGTCGAGCTGGAGCTGGTGGTTGGCCAGGTTGCCGACCCGGACCGGCCGGGAGCCGGCGTACCCGGGCAGCGTGTCGATGACCGCCTCGGCGCCCAGCTCGTAGCCGTCGACCGTGTAGAGCGGGTGCAGCCGCTCCGGGTGCCCGCCGGTGCGCTCCACGACGCCGTCGATCCAGCGCAGCAGCGCCTCGGCCTCGCCGGTCGAACCGAGGTCGACCAGGGCGCGGGCGCTCATGGCCGCGTCACGCAGCCAGCAGTAGCGGTAGTCCCAGTTGCGGACGCCGCCCAGCTCCTCCGGCAGCGAGGTGGTCGCGGCGGCCAGGATCGAGCCGGACGGCTCGTGGCAGAGCCCCCGCAGGGTGAGCGCGCTGCGGGCGACCAGGTCCCGGGCGGTGCTCGGGAGCCGTAGCGAGGCCACCCAGTCCTTCCAGGGCTGCTCCGCGGCGGCCTGCCGCTCGTGGATCGGCAGCCGGTGGTGTTCCAGGCTGTGGGTGCCGAAACGCATCTCCAGCACGACCTGCCCGCCGGCGGCGGAGAGGTCGACGACGGCCTTGGCCGTCTCGTACACGCCGTCCCCGGTGACCTCCCACTCGACGCCGGGCGAGTAGAGCGCGACCGGCTCGTTGGAGCCGAGCACGAGCAGGCCGTCGCCGAGCGGTTGCAGCTGGACGGCCACCTGCCCGAACTCGGGCCGGGGGGCGAACTCCAGGCGGGCCCGGCCACGGCCGGTGAGCACCCGGACCAGGGTCGAGTCGGCGCTGATGATCGCCGGGCCCTCCGGCGTGGTCTCGGTGTCCGGGAGGTCCAGCCAGTCGGTCACGGTCAGGCCGGACCAGCGGGTCTCGAGGGTCATCGTGCCCGACCGGTACCGCTGGCCGAGCGGGATGCCGCCGCGCTCGGGCGCGACGCTGAAGTATCCGGCCGGGCCGCCACCCACCAGGTCGGCGAAGATCGCCGCCGAGTCGGGCTTGGGGTTGCAGAGCCAGGTGATCTTGGCCTCGGGGGTGACCAGGGCGACCGTACGCCCGTTGGCCAGCATCGAGTGTCGCTCGATGGGCACCGCCCGCTCGCCGAACAGCCAGTGTCGCCGGGTCTCCAGCAGCAGCCCGAGGGCCCGGGCCGCCTCGATCGGCTCGGCCACCCGGTACTGCGCCTTGGTGTCGCCCGGCCCGATCTTGATGCCGACGTCCGGGCCGTGCAGGTTGCCGAAGGCGTTCTCGTCGGTGACGTCGTCGCCGATGAACAGCACGGCGCTCGCGGAGAGCTGGGTGCGCAGCTGGTCGACGGCCGTGCCCTTGTGGGTGGCCACCACCGACAGCTCGATGACCTCCTTGCCCTGGGTGACGGTGACGCCGTCCCAGGTGGCGGGGCCGCTGCGGACCGCCTCGATGGCGGCGGCGGCGACCTGCGGGTCGGCGCCGCGGGTGTGCACCGCCACGCTGGCCGGCTTGCGCTCCAGCCGGATCCCGGGGTGGGCGGCGGCGATCTCCCGAAGCGTCTCGCGCAGCCGGGTGCGGACGGCGATCAGCTCGGGGGAGAGCCGCTCGACGAAGCCGATGTCGAACTCCGAGCCGTGGCTGCCGACCAGGTGGACCTCGCTGGGCAGCCGGGACAGCGCGGCCAGGTCGCGCAACGCCCGCCCGGAGACCACCGCCACGGTGGTCTGCGGCAGCGCGGCGAGCGCGCGCACCGCGGCCACCGACTCCGGCAGCGGTACGGCCTTGCTCGGGTCCTCGACGATCGGCGCGAGCGTGCCGTCGTAGTCGCAGGCGATGAGCAGCTGCGGTACGCGGGCGATCCGGCCGATGGCCGTGCGCAGCTCCCGATCCAGGCTGCCGGCGGTGGACGTGACGACGTCGGGGGCGGCGTTCACGCGGCGTCCGCCTCGGGCACCCCGAGCTCGGTGAGGAACGACTTCGCCCAGTGCCCCACGTCGTGGGTGCGCAGATGGCGTTGCATTGTCCGCATACGGCGGCGGGCCTCCGGCTTCTCCACGTGCACGGCCCGCAGCAGGGCGTCCTTGACCGCGTCGGGGTCGTGCGGGTTGCACAGGAACGCCTGACGCAGCTCGGTGGCGGCGCCGGCGAACTCACTGAGCACGAGCGCGCCACCCTGGTCGGCGCGCGATGCGACGTACTCCTTGGCCACCAGATTCATTCCGTCTCGCAGGGGGGTCACCATCATCACGTCGGCGGCGGCGTACATCGCGGCCAGCTCAGTGCGACTGTACGACTGATGCAGATAATGCACCGCGGGGACGCCCACCCTGCCGAATTCGCCATTAATCCGACCAACCTCGCGCTCGACCTTGACGCGAAGTGCCTGGTAGTGCTCCACCCGCTCGCGGCTCGGCGTCGCCACCTGCACCATAACCGCGTCCGGCACTGTCAACTTTCCGTCAGCGAGCAGCTCGCGGAATGCCTTGAGCCGCAACTCGATGCCCTTGGTGTAGTCGAGCCGGTCGACGCCCAGGATGATCGTCTTCGGGTTGCCCAGCTCCTCCCGGATCTCCTTCGCCCGCGCCTGGATGGCCGGGTCGGCGGCCAGCCGCTCCATCTCCATCGTGTCGATCGAGATGGGGAAGGCGCCCGCCTTCACCTGGCGGCCGTCCACCTGGATCATCTGCCCCTCGTAGCGGAGGCCGAGCAGGTGCCGGGCCAGCCGGACGAAGTTCTGCGCCGCCAGTCGCTGCTGGAAGCCCACCAGGTCCGCGCCGAGCAGCCCGCGCAGGATCTCGGTGCGGAACGGCATCTGCATGAACAGCTCGATCGGCGGGAACGGGATGTGCAGGAAGAAACCGATGCGCAGGTCCGGCCGCAGCTCGCGGAGCATCGCCGGCACGAGCTGGAGCTGGTAGTCCTGCACCCACACCGTCGCGCCCTCGGCGGCGACGTCCGCCGCGGCCTCCGCGAACCGGGCGTTGACCAGGCGGTACGCCTCCCGCCAGCGTCGTTTGTAGACCGGCGTCTCGACCGCGTCGTGGTAGAGCGGCCAGATCGTGGCGTTCGACTGCCCCTCGTAGTAACGCTCCAGTTCGTCCGCGCTGAGCGGCACCGGGTGCAGCCGGATGCCCTCCAGGTCGAACGGCTCGGGCGCGGCGCCGGTGCCGCCGGCCCAGCCGACCCAGGTGCCCTTGTGCTCGGCGAGGACCGGGTGCAGGGCGGTGACCAGTCCGCCCGGACTGCGTCGCCACTGCCGCCCCTCGGGTGTGCTCACCTCGTCGACGGGCAGGCGGTTGGCCACTACGACAAAGGAGCTACGGACGGTCACGTTCGGCCACCTCCGGGTGCAGACGGGTCCACCGCGATGAGCGTACTGAGCGTAGCTGCGGCCTCTGGTGCCCCGTGTCGGAGTTACCTACCCGTCCCACGTCCGCCGAACCCCCGGCGTGATCTTGACGACAGCGGTGTGCCGCGTACCGGGAAGAGGCGGGGTGATGTGGGCGGAGCGCGGCGTACCTGTCAGGATTGACGACGGCGTGCGTGCGGCCGGGCTTTCGGCCGGCGGCGGCGGGCGGAAGTCGCGGCCCGCGCCCGCGCCACCAGCTCGCGACCGCAACCGACGGAGGGTAGCCCGCACCGTGGCCCAGTTCATCTACGTCCTGGACAAGGCGCGCAAGGCGCACGGCGACAAGGTCGTGCTCGACAACGTGACGCTGAACTTCCTGCCGGGTGCCAAGATCGGTGTGGTCGGCCCGAACGGCGCCGGTAAGTCCAGCCTGCTCAAGATCATGGCCGGCTGGGACCAGCCGAGCAACGGCGAGGCCCGGCTGATGCCCGGCTTCACCGTCGGCATGCTGGCGCAGGAGCCGCCGCTCAACGACGCCAAGACCGTCCTCGGGAACATCGAGGAGGCGGTCGCCGAGACCAAGGCCAAGCTGGAGCGGTTCAACAAGATCGCCGAGCAGATGGCGACGGACTACTCCGACGAGCTGATGGAGGAGATGGGCAAGCTCCAGGAGGAGCTGGACCACGCCGACGCGTGGGACATCGACTCCAAGCTCGAGCTGGCCATGGACGCGCTGCGCTGCCCGCCGCCGGACGCCGACGTCACGCAGCTCTCCGGTGGGGAGCGCCGCCGGGTCGCGCTCTGCAAGCTGCTGCTGGAGACGCCCGACCTGCTGCTGCTCGACGAGCCGACCAACCACCTGGACGCGGAGAGCGTGCAGTGGCTTGAGCAGCACCTGGCCAAGTACGCCGGCACCGTCATCGCGATCACCCACGACCGGTACTTCCTCGACAACGTGGCCAACTGGATCCTGGAACTGGACCGCGGCCGTGCCTACCCGTACGAGGGCAACTACTCCACCTACCTGGAGAAGAAGGCCGCCCGGTTGGCCGTCGAGGGTCGCCGGGACGCCAAGCTGAAGAAGCGCCTCTCCGATGAGCTGGAGTGGGTCCGCTCCAACGCCAAGGCCCGGCAGACGAAGTCGAAGGCCCGGCTCGACCGGTACGACGAGATGGCCACCGAGGCGGAGAAGACCCGGAAGCTGGACTTCGAGGAGATCCAGATCCCGCCGGGCCCGCGCCTGGGCAGCACCGTCATCGAGGCGAAGAACCTGACGAAGGCCTTCGGCGACCGGGTGCTGATCGACGACCTCAGCTTCTCGCTGCCGCGCAACGGCATCGTCGGCGTGATCGGCCCGAACGGCGTCGGCAAGACCACCCTGTTCAAGACCATCGTCGGGCTGGAGGAGCCGACCGACGGCACGGTCCGGGTGGGCGAGACGGTCTCCCTGTCGTACGTCGACCAGAGCCGGCAGGGCCTGGCGGGCGACAAGACGGTCTGGGAGGTCGTCTCCGACGGACTGGACCACCTGATGGTGGGCAAGGTCGAGATGCCGTCGCGGGCGTACATCGCCGCGTTCGGCTTCAAGGGGCCGGACCAGCAGAAGCCGACCAAGGTGCTCTCCGGCGGCGAGCGCAACCGGCTCAACCTGGCGCTGACGCTGAAGATCGGCGGCAACGTCATCCTGCTCGACGAGCCGACCAACGACCTGGACGTGGAGACCCTCTCCAGCCTGGAGAACGCGCTGCTGGAGTTCCCCGGCTGCGCCGTGGTCATCTCCCACGACCGGATGTTCCTCGACCGGGTCGCGACGCACATCCTGGCCTGGGAGGGCGACGACCAGAACCCGGCGAAGTGGTTCTGGTTCGAGGGCAACTTCGAGGCGTACGAGAAGAACAAGATCGACCGTCTGGGCGCGGAGGCCGCCCGGCCCCACCGGGTGACCTACCGCAAGCTGACCCGCGACTGAGCATGGCGGACCGTTTCGTCTACCACTGCACCCTGCGGTGGTCCGACCTGGACGCGTACGGCCACGTCAACAACTCGCGCTTCCTCACCCTGTACGAGGAGGCGCGGGTGGCGTTGATGTTCGCCGGCGGCCGGGCGTGGGGGGTGGGCTCGTTCGCCGACGGCGTGGTGATCCGCCGGCACGAGATCGACTACCTGCGGCCGGTCGACTACGCCCTCGGCCGGGCCACCGCGGAGGCGGCCCCGACGGTGCGGATCGAGATGTGGGTGGCGGAGATCCGGGCGGCGGCCTTCACCGTCGCGTACGAGATGTACGACGGCGACCGCCTCGTCAGCCGCGCCCGGTCGGTGCTGGTGCCGTTCGACCTCGACCTCCAGCTGCCCCGGCGGTTGTCGCCGGAGGAGCGCGAGTTCCTCCTCACGTACGCCCCGCAGGCCGGCCCGGCGTGACCGGCCCGGACAACGCCGGCCGGGAGGCCGCCGGGGCGGCGGTCGCCGGTCACCGGCTGTCCGGCGTCGCCGACGCGGGCGCGTTCCTGGCCCGGCTGGTCCGGCTGGACCGGGCGGCGCTGGTGCGGCTGCGCCCGGCCGGCGGCGGGGGTCGCACCGCCCTCTGGGGGCGCCTGCCGTGGGGAGTGCTGGTCGTCCGCACGGTCGCCGGTGCCGGCCCGGGTGACGACGTCACCGTGGCGGCCGGCGAGCTGCTGGCGGAGCTGACGGCCGGCGGTGCGGCGCTGCCGGCCCGGCGGGACGCCGACTGGCGCTGGCCGTTGCCGCCCGCGGCCAGCCGGCGGGTGGAGACCCTGCCGGCCGCCGAGGTGCGCCGGGTGGCGTCGGCCGCCGCGGACGCCCTGCGGGACGCCGCGGCGCACGGCGTGGGCGGACGCGCGGTGGGGCAGCGCGCCCTGCGCGATGCCCTCCTCGACCACGTGCCGGTGGTCGTCACCCCGGACGATCCGCCCGGCGAACCGGTCGAGGTCTCCCAGCGGTTGGTCCAGGGTGTGGTGCGCATGGGCTTCCTGGGCGGGGACGAGACGGGCGGCGGGGTGCAGGTGCGTGCCGCCGGCCGGTGGGTCGGTCTGGTCGGCCCGTACGGAGCCGCATGGTCGCAGACGGCGACGGATCTCGCCGTCCGGCCGGCGACCAATCACCCGTTCGGGTGACCCCCGATCATCCTTCTGTCCTGGGGCTGTCGTTGGGGGGATGCTTCCGCCCGGCTGTCCGGGTACCGTCCATCCTCGGATCCAACGCACCGTAGGCGACTGGATCCGCTGGGGAGTGAGGTGCGCGAGCGATGCCGTGGTGGTCATGGCGCCCCGGTCCCGCCAACGGCGGCGGTGACCCGGACAGTCGTAGCGGGATCACAGTGGAGGGCACCGTCCGGGTCGGGCCCCCGACCCCACGTCAGCCGGGCGACAACTGCCCAGGTGCCGACCGTCCCCCGATCGCCGACATGCCGGCGACCGTGGCACCGGTGACGCTCAGCCGGGTCTGCGACGCGCTCGACCTGCTCGACGTGCGCTATCTGGCCGACGGCGACGGCAACCTGCTGGCGATGTGGGAGCGGCACGCCGTCCTGGTCACCCTCGAGGGCCCGGAGGACGAGATCCTGGTGATGCGGGCGCGTCCACACGCGACGGTCCCGCCGGACTGGGAGGACCGGGCCTACCGCGTCGTCAACGAGTGGAACCACACCCGCCGTTTCTGCAAGGCGTACATCGGCGACCCGACCGAGCGCGGCCAGCTCCCGATCTACGCGGAGCTCCAGGTACCGTTCGGCGCCGGGGCGCACGACGCGCTCCTGGTCGAGATGCTCGACTGCGGCGCGGCGGTGGCCACCAGCTTCGTCGACTGGCTGCACGACGAGGGCGCCCTGCTTTGAGGCGCCGTCGGGGGACCGCCCCGGCCGGGGTCACGCCGGCGCGGCCGGGTCCTCCATCACGTTCACCATGAAGTACGCGGCCCGCTCCAGGTACTCCCAGAGCGCGGCGGCGAGGTGGGGCGGTAAATCCAGCCGGTCCACGGCGTGCCGCATGTGCTTCAGCCACGCGTCCCGCTCGGCGGCCCCGATCCGGAACGGCGCGTGCCGCATCCGCAGGCGCGGGTGCCCCCGCTGCGCGGAGTACGTGTTCGGCCCGCCCCAGTACTGCATCAGGAACAGGGTCATCCGGTCCGCCGCCGGCCCCAGGTCCTCCGGGTACATCGGGCGCAGCAGCGGGTCGGTGGCGACGCCCGCGTAGAACTCGTCCACCAGCCTGCGGAATGTCGGCTCCCCACCGACCGCCTCGAAGAACGTCGTCGGCGCACCGGACTCAGCTGCGGGATTCACCGTTCCATCCTGCCAGGTGCCCGGTTCCGCTCCGGCGCCGCCCGCTGTGGGGCGGGTCACCGCCGTGGTGGGACCGGTCAGGTCACCACGTGCCAGTGGCGCCCCGACTCGCCCGACCGGCCGCCGTCCGGGTGGTCCCCGGGACCACGGCCGCCCACCGGGGTCCGGCCCGGCCCGGCGGGTGACCGGGACGGTTGTGGTGGCACCTCCGCCGGGCCGTCCGGCTCCGCCACCGGTCGGCCACCCTGCTGGGCGGCGGTGACCGCCGCGTCGACGGTGGCCGGGCTCGGCCAGTTCAACGCGACGAGAGCCATCAGCAGGACGCCCGCCGCGCTCCAGACCCCGACCACCAGTGGAATGGAGAAGCGGTCGGCGAGCAGGCCGGTGACCAGGACCGCGAGGCCCTGGATCACCTGGACGCCGGTCGCCATGACACCGAAGGCCCGAGCGCGGAAGCCGTCCGGCAGGGCCCGCACGAACAGGCCGTTGGCCATCGGCAGCATGCCGGCGACGGCGAACCCGCACGCGGCCGCCATCAGCGCCACCACCAGCGGTGGCGGGTCGAGCAGGGCGGGAACCAGCGTCAGGGGGGCCACGACGGCCAGCGGCCGCATCAGCGCCAGCCGCCGGGCCGGCGTCACCGCGCGGCCGACGATCAGACCGCCGAGGATGAACCCGACCGGATTGGCGGCCATGATGACCGCCTGGGCGGCCCCCCGCTCCATGTCGTCGGCGTGCCGACCCGCCCACGCCGCCGCGAGGCCCTCCGGGACGATGGAGAACAGCATCGCGCTGAAGACCAGGATCGCGATGGCGCGCAGCACCGGGGTGCCGAAGACGATCCGGAAGCCCTCGCCGGTCTCCCGGAGCAGGTGGCTGCGGTGCGCGGCGGTCATCGCGGGCGGTCGGTCGGCCACGCCGAGGCGGAGGAGGACGGCCGACGCACCGAAGGTCCCCGCGTTGATCAGCAAAGCGGCGGCCGGGTTCGCCGCGGCGATGGCGGCACCGGCCAGGTAGCCGACGACCTGCGC
This sequence comes from Micromonospora sp. WMMC415, assembly GCF_009707425.1. Lineage (GTDB taxonomy): Bacteria > Actinomycetota > Actinomycetes > Mycobacteriales > Micromonosporaceae > Micromonospora. Next base: position 2,163,204 of record NZ_CP046104.1, read on the forward strand.
GGCCTGGCCGACGCTGGCGTTCACGGACAGGCCGACCACGAGACGGTCACCGCTCAGGATGAGCGGCATGAGCGCCGACCGCGCGGCCTGGCTCGGCGGGTTGGCCAGGGTGGCGAGGAAGAGCAGGGCCAGGATCGCCGGGCTCGGCATTCCGGGGATCGCGATGACCAGCATCAGCGCCATCCGGACGAGGTCGCAGGTGACCATGACCCGCCGGTACGGGTACCGCTCGGCGAGCGTCGCGAGCAGCGGGCCACCGACGATCCAGGGCAGGTAACTGACGGCGAACGCGGTGGCGGAGAGCGCCACCGACTCGGTCTCCCGGTAGATCAGCAGGGTGACGGCGGCCTTCGCGATGTAGTCGCCGATCCAGCCCAGCGTGCTCGCCGTGAAGACGGCCCGGTACTCGCGTTGGGCGAACACCTCGCGGAAGGTGGCCGGCCCTTCCGGAGAAGGTCGCTCGTCGGACACCGTCGCCTCCATCGTTCCGCTGGACCGGCCACTCGTGATGGCCCGGCCTGGGAACCGTCGTCAGATCTGCCGATCAGCGAGGACGTGACCACGCTCCGCGGGGGGAGCGTGTGCACGGGATTCTGCCCGAAAGTCCGACAACTGGCTAGGCCGGACGGGTTGATCGTCGCATCGCCGACTGAACGAACGGACGATATCCGAGGGGCCGGCCGGCGGGAACCCCGCTGCTTTCGTCAGGTGGCGCCCCCGACCCCGGTCTCGCCGGGCGCCCGTGCCGGCAGGCCCGGGTAGAGCCGAGCTGCGGCGATCTTGGCGGTGATCCCCGAGTTCTCCAGGGCCTCGGCCAGCCGGCGGCGCAGCTCCCGGCCCACCGCGAACTGCCCGTCCGCCGTCGTCTTCACCACGGTACGGATCACGGCGCCCTCCACCGTCATCTGCTCGACGCCCAGCACCTCCGGCGCCTCGACGATCTCCGGCGCCAGCTCCGGGTCCAGCGCGACCGAGGCGGCCGCCGTCCGCAGCACCGCCGTCGCCTCCTCGGTACTGGCGAAGCCGATGGGCAGGTCGACCACGACCAGCGCCCAGCCCTGGCTTTTGTTGCCGACCCGGATGATCTCGCCGTTGCGGATGTACCAGAGCACCCCCCGCCCGTCCCGGACCGTCGTCACCCGCAGCCCCACCGACTCGACCACACCGGTGGCCTCACCGAGGTCGACCGTGTCCCCGACGCCGTACTGGTCCTCGATCAGCATGAACAGGCCGGCGATCAGGTCCTTCACCAGGCTCTGCGCGCCGAAGCCGAGCGCCACGCCGGCGATGCCCGCGCTGGCGAGCAGCGGCGCCAGGTCGAAGCTGAACTCCTTGAGCACCATCAGCAGCGCGATGCCGAAGATGAACGCGGTGGCGAGGCTGCGCAGCACGGACCCGATCGCCTCGGCCCGCTGGCGCCGCCGCTCCGGGATGAACTCGCCCGGCTCGGTGGGCGCCGTGGGGATCCGTTCCCGCAGCGGCCGGAGCATGGTGGGTACGCCGGCCTCGCTGGTCGTCCGGACGAGCCGCTTGATCGTCCGGTGCACCAGCCACCGTGCCGCCACGGCCAGCAGCAGGATCAGGGCGATGCGCAGCGGCTTGATCAGGATCCAGTAGCTGCCCTCCGCGAACCAGACGGACCCGGTCAGCTCCCAGGCGCCGCGGCAGACCGTCTCGTCCAGGCACTCCGGGCTCGGGGTGCCCTCGGGGGCGGAGGTCGGCGCGGCCGACATGATCGAGATGGATTCATCCACCCTGTCTTCGTACCGCAAGCGGCCGGACCGCTGCCGGTCGACCCGCCACGGCGTGACCCGGACCGGGATCGGCGTCGACGTCCCGCCCGCGCGACCGGTCCCGGTCGCCGGCACCGGCCCGGCCGGCGGTCGTGATCAGGGCGAACCGGTCATCGGTGGCAGGGGTGGGGAAAGCTTCGGTGGGGGACCCCGGATTAGTACGTGCAATCCGGGGTCTTATCAGGGACGATTGGCGCACGGACGTCGGTGATCCGGGCCGGCGTCGGTCGGTGGGTCGCTGCGCCCGTTTCCGGCCGGCGGTGGCGAGCAGGGGCCGCTGAACCGGGAGGGTGAGCGCGATGCCTGACATACGACCCACGGTGGGCTCCGGCGCGCTCGTCCTCAACGCCACCTACGAGCCCCTGTGTGTCGTGTCCGTCCGTCGTGCCGCCATTCTCGTGCTCTCCGCGAAGGCCGTCTGCGTCGCCGACGGCGACGGCGTCCTGCACAGCGCCCGCAACTCGCTCCCGGTCCCGTCGGTCGTCCGGCTCACCCGCTTCGTCCGGGTGCCGTACCGCACGCACGTGGGCCTGTCCCGACGGGCGATCTTCGCCCGCGACGGCTGGCGCTGCGCCTACTGCCGGGGCCCGGCGGAGACCATCGACCACGTCTTCCCCCGCAGCCGGGGCGGCCGGCACGCCTGGGAGAACGTGGTGGCGGCCTGTGCCCGGTGCAACCACACGAAGGGCGACAAGACCCCCGCCGAGCTGGGCTGGCGGCTGCACGCGCTGCCGGCCGCCCCGAAGGGCACCGCGTGGCGCGTGCTCGGCCACCGGGCGCCCGACCCGCGCTGGGCGGACTGGCTGGACCTGCGCGAGCCCGAGGCGGCCTGAGCGGGCCGGGCTCACCGCGGCCGGGAGGTCACCAGCGAGGCGAACACCACGACGTTGTCGGCGTAGCCGGTCCCGCCGCCGACCCACCGGCCGCCGCAGGTCACCAACCGCAGGTTGGGCCGGCTGAAGTCGCCGAAGACCTGGTCGGCCGGGAATCTCTCCTTGTCGAACCGCTCCACCGAGTTGACCTCGAACACCGCCACCGTGCGGTCGGAGCGGGTCACCTCCACCTGGTCGCCCGCGTCGAGGGTGCGCAACCCGTGGAACACCGCCGGCCCGGTGGTGGTGTCCACGTGCCCGACGATGACGGCCGGGCCGTACTGCCCCGGGGTCGGGCCCTGGTCGTACCAGCCGGCCTCGTGGGCGCGGCCGGCGTCCGGCGCGGCGATGGTGCCGTCCGGGGCGAGCCCGACGGTGTGCACCGGGGCCGCCACGTCGATCGCCTCGATCTCGATGGCGACGGGCGGGCTCGCGGGCAGCACCGGGAACTTCTTCGGCGGCGGACGCAGGCCGGCCGTGAACCGGTCCGGCAGCAGGCTCACCCCGGTGATCCGCTCCACCCCGAGCATCGCGATGATCAGCACCATCAGCGTCCCGATCACCAGGACCGGCACACCCGGGTTCCGCGAGGGCACCAGCCGCCGGCCGGCGGCCACCCAGCGGTGGCGCGGACGCGCCGGCAGTGGACCGGCGGCCGGGTCGGTGGTGGGAACGCTGGCGGCGACGGTCTGCCCGGCGACCCGCCGCAGCCGCCGTGCGGTCGCGCCGGCCAGCCGGGCGGACGCCCGCAGCGCCCGCCGGGTGGCGGCCCCCGCCCGGGCCCGCCGGGTGGCCGCCCGGGCCCGGCCCGATCGGGTACGCCTGTGCGCTCCGGCCATGGCGGGAGGTGGAGGTCAGGAGCCGGCCCCGGAACGGCGGCTGCCGAAGAAGCCGAACCCGACGGCGAGGGCCACCGCGGCGATGCCACCGATCAGCAGCAGCGAGCCGGGTCCGCCGGCGGTGCCGCCGCCCCCGGTCGCCGGCCCCTTCGTGGGCTGCTGCATGTTCAGCACCGTCAGCGTCGTGGTCGCGGTGTTGCCGTTCTCGCAGCGCAGGTCCACCTGGTAGTCGCCCGGCTCCCTGCTGCCGGGGATGGTGACCTGCCCGGTGAGGAAGCCGTTGTCCGGCCGGAGGAACACCCGCCCGAAGGCGTCGGACTGCACCGTCGCCTGGCGGTTGTTGGCGTTGTCGCAGCTGGCCCGGATGCTGACCCGGGTGCCCGCCTGCGCCGGGTTCGGCGTCACCTCGACGAAGGCGTTCTCGGTGGCCCGCACGGGTGCGGCTCCGACCAGGACGAACGCCGCCACCAAGGCCAGCATGGCGAGTACGCGATGACCCCGCATGATTCCCCCTCCCGGTGACGACCACCGGAACCCCTCCCCGGGTGACCGGCCCTGCTTTCCCGCTGGCCCGGCGGCAAACCACGGGTGCGGGTCAGCGCCGGGCGGGTGGGGCGGGTGGGGGCAGTGGGGTGACCGGGTGCCAGTCCAGTGGGGTGGACAGAACCATGGTGCTGGACGGCTGGCCGTACGGGGCGAGTCGGTCGATGACCGCCTCGAACTCCCCGATCGACCCGGCCGCGACCTTCAGCATGCTGCACGCGTCGCCGGTGATCCGGTGGATCTCCATGATCTCCGGCCAGTCCTCCACCTCCGGGTCGTTGAGGATGCAACGGGCTCCGTAGCAGGACATCCGGATCAGCGCCACGACCGTCCGCCCGGCCCGGCTCAGGTCGACGTGCGCGTGGTAGCCGGTGATCACACCCGACTCCTCCAGCCGGCGTACGCGTTCCGCCACCGCCGGCGGGGACAGATGCACCCGCCGGGACAGTTCGCTGTACGACAGCCGGGCGTCGGCCTGCAGCTCGCGCAGCAGCGCCCAGTCCATCTCGTCCACGCACCGACCTTACGTTCTTCAACCGGATCGGTGCCATCGCCTTGCGATCAACAGGCAATTGGCCGGCAGAGACGTTGATCCGGCATTCCATTCGCCGTTCCCGCCGCGGGATCATGTCGGTCATCCGGCGGGGACGCCGGGTGACCCGGTATGTGGAGGGAGTGGACCGGTGGAACGGACGGACCTGCGGGCGGCCACCCGGGCGGCGGTGCGGCCGGTCACCCCGCGCCAGCGGGCCGCACGGGCCGCCAGCAACGGCGGCGAGCCGACGTTGGAGTTCGGCGGGCGGGTCCCGTACGACGCGTACGTGCAGGCCAGCACCCTGCACCGGTTGCAGGCGCCGCTCAGCGACGACCCGGGCGAGATGTCGTTCCTCATGGTCAGCCAGATCATGGAGTTGTACTTCGGGCTGACCTGCCACGAGCTGCGCGAGGCCCAGCGCCACCTGCGCGCCGACCGGATCTGGGACGCCCTGGCCCCGCTGCGCCGCGCCGCCCTGCACCTGGAGGGCCTGAACGCGGCCTGGAACGGCCTCCGCTGGATGACCCCGGCCGACTTCAACCGGTTCCGTAACCTGCTCGGCGAGGGCTCAGGTTTCCAGTCGGCGATGTACCGCCACCTGGAGTTCCTGCTGGGCCTCCGGGACGAGGCGCTGATCCGGCCGTTCCGCCGGCAGGCCGAGGTGTACGCCGAGCTGCGCGCCGCCCTGGCGGCCCCGAGCCTCTGGGACGACGTGGTCGCCCTGCTCGCCCGGCACGGGCACGAGGTCCCCGCCGAGCTGCTGGACCGGGACGTCACCGGCGAGCACCAGCCGCACCCCGCCGTCGAGGCCGCATGGGTACGGATCTACGACGAGGAGGCCGGGCCGGAGAACCACCTCCGCCTGCTCGGCGAGGCGCTGACCGAGGTGGCCGAGCAGTTCGGCGACTGGCGGTGGAACCACATCAAGGCCGTGCAGCGCACGATGGGCGCCAAGGTCGGCAGCGGCGGCTCCGCCGGGCTGGCGTGGCTGCAGCGCAGCATGGCCCGGGTGGTCTTCCCGGAGCTGTGGTCGGCCCGGACCGCGATGTGACCGAAGGACGAGACATCCCGTGACGAGCACCGAAGACGAGGCCCTCCGCCTCGACGCCGACGACCCCGGTCACCGGCGCCTGTTCCACGTTCCGGCCGCGGACGGCGGCCGCTACCCGGAGGCCGCCTACCTGGCCGGCAACTCGCTCGGCCTGCAGCCCCGGGCCACCCGGGACGAGCTCCTCGGCGACCTGGACGCGTGGCGGCGGCTGGGGGTGGAGGGGCACCTGGAGGCCGAGCGGCCATGGCTGCCGTACCACGAGCTGTTGACCGGGCCGGCCGCGCGACTGGTCGGCGCCCGGCCGGCGGAGGTGGTGGTGATGAACTCCCTCACCGTCAACCTCCACCTGCTGATGGTCAGCTTCTACCGGCCGGCCGGGGCTCGGACCCGCATCGTCATCGAGGACACCGCCTTCCCGTCGGACAGTTACGCCGTCCGCAGCCAGGCCCGCTTCCACGGCCTCGACCCGGACACGACGGTGGTGCGGTTGCGTCCCCGTCCCGGCGAGGACACCCTGCGCACGGCCGACGTGCTCGACCTCCTCGCGACCGAGGGCGACACCGTCGCACTGGTGCTGCTCGGCGGCGTCAACTACCTGACCGGCGAACTGATGGACATCCCGGCGATCACCGCGGCCGGCCGGGCGGCCGGTGCCGTCGTCGGCTGGGACCTCGCGCACGCCGCCGGCAACGTGCCGCTGCACCTGCACGACTGGGACGTGGACTTCGCGGCCTGGTGCTCGTACAAGTACCTGAACTCCGGTCCGGGGGCGCTGTCCGGCGTGTTCGTGCACGAGCGCCACCTCGGCGACCCGGCGCTGCCCCGCTTCGAGGGTTGGTGGAGCACCGAGGCGGCGACCCGTTTCGAGATGACGCCGGTCTCCCGGCCGCCGGCCACCGTGGAGGCCTGGCAGGTCTCCAACCCGCCGATCTTCGCCATGGGCCCGGTGCGCACCTCGCTGGAACTCTTCGACGCGGTCGGCATGCCGGCGCTACGGGAGCGCAGCGTGCGGTTGACCGGCTACCTGGAGCGGCTGCTGGACGAGGTGACGCCGGGACGGCCGCTCACCGTGGTCACCCCCCGCGACCCGGCCCGGCGCGGTGCTCAGCTCTCGGTGCGGATCGGCACCGGCAGCGCCGCCGGGCTGGCCAAGCGCCTGCGGCACGAGCACGGGGTGATCGCCGACGCCCGGGAGCCGGACATCCTCCGGTTCGCCCCGGTACCGCTGTACTGCTCGTACCACGACTGCTGGCGGGTGGCCGAGGCGCTGGCCGCGACGGTGGAGGTGTCCCGGTGAGCGCGAGGAGTGAGCCGGGTTTGCGAGCCCCGCAGTCGCGAACGAAGGGAAGGCGCCGATGAGCCAGGAACGCGACGAGATCGCCGTCGTCGGCGCCGGCCTCGCCGGCTGCCTGCTCGCCTGTTTCCTGGCCCGGCGCGGCTACCGGGTCGCCCTCTACGAGCGCCGGCCGGACCCGCGCACCGGGACGGTCGAGCGGGGCCGGTCGATCAACCTGGCGCTGTCCGAGCGCGGGCTGGACGCGCTGCGCCGGATCGGGCTGGACACCCAGGTGATGTCGGACGCGCTGCCGATGCGCGGCCGGATGATCCACCCGGTCGCGGGGGAGTCGCAGTTCCAGCCGTACAGCGCGGCCGGTGACCGGGCGATCAACTCGATCAGCCGGGGCGCGCTGAACAACGCCCTGCTGGACGCCGCCACCGCGCTGCCCGGTGTACGGGTCGCCTTCGACCATCGGCTGGTCGGCCTCGACCCGACCACCGGTGAGATGACCTTCGAGACGCCGCAGGGCAAGGTCCTGGCCACGTCGCCGGTCGTGCTCGGCGCCGACGGGGCCGGTTCCGCCGTACGCGGTCAGCTCCTCGGGCACGGGCTGCTCCGCGAGAGCGTGGACTTCCTCGACTACGGCTACAAGGAACTGACCATCCCGCCGCTGGGCGGGGACTTCGCGCTCGACCCGGAGGCGCTGCACATCTGGCCGCGGGGCACGTCGATGATGATCGCGCTGCCCAACCCGGACCGCTCCTTCACCTGCACGCTCTTCTGGCCCACCCACGGCACCGCGAGCTTCGCGTCGTTGGGCAGCCCGGCGGCCATCGAGCGGCACTTCGCGCAGCACTACCCGAACCTGCTGCCGCTGGCGCCGAACCTGGTCGACGACTACCAGCACAACCCGGTCGGGGTGCTGGGCACGGTCCGCTGCGACCCGTGGCAGGTGACCGGGCGGGTGGGCCTGCTCGGCGACGCGGCGCACGCCATCGTGCCGTTCTACGGGCAGGGCGCGAACTGCGCGTTCGAGGACGTGGTGGAGCTGGACCGCTGCCTCGACGAGTGCGCCGACGACTGGTCCGCCGCGCTGCCGCTGTTCCAGCGGCGCCGGCAGGACAACGCGGAGGCGATCGCCCAGATGGCCCTGGCCAACTTCGTGGAGATGCGCGACAAGGTCGCCTCGCCGCTGTTCCAGTTCGGCCGCCGGGTGGAACACGCACTGGAACGGGCCCTGCCCGGCCGGTACGTTTCCCGGTACGAGCTGGTGTCCTTCTCGACCACCCCGTACGCGGAGGTGCGCCGCCGGGTCCGTCGGCAGCACCGGATGCTCGGTGCCGCCGGCGTGGGGGCGGCGCTGCTGCTGGCCGGGGCGGTCGGGTCAGTGCTCCGCCGAGGGAGGCGTCGATGACCGGCTGGGACCCGCGGCTGATGACCGGGCACGCCCCGGACGGGCCGGGCCTGTTGCGCAACTTCGTCGCCGGGGAGTTCGTCGACGCCGGCCGCCGCTTCACCAAGCGCAGCCCGGTGACCGGTGAGCCGGTGTTCGAGGTCGTCGAGGCGACCGGGTCCACCGTGGACGACGCGGTGTCCGCCGCGCGGGCCGCGCTGCGGGGCCCGTGGGGCCGGATGGGGGAGCGGGAACGCGCCGAGGTGCTGCGCCGGGTCGCCGACGAGCTGGAACGCCGCTTCGACGACCTGGTGACCGCCGAGGTGGCGGACACCGGCAAGGCCATCTCGCAGGCCCGGACGCTGGACATCCCGCGCGGCGCGGCGAACTTCCGCGCCTTCGCCGAGATCGTCGCCACCGCGCCCACCGAGTCGTTCACCACGGTCACCCCGAGCGGCGGCCGGGCGCTCAACTACGCCGTCCGCAAACCGGTCGGCGTGGTCGCGGTGATCGTGCCGTGGAACCTGCCGCTGCTGCTGCTCACCTGGAAGGTCGCGCCGGCGCTGGCCTGCGGCAACGCGGTCGTGGTCAAGCCCAGCGAGGAGACGCCCGCCTCGGCGACGCTGCTCGCCGAGGTGATGGCCGCCGCCGGCGTGCCCGAGGGCGTGTTCAACCTGGTGCACGGCTTCGGACCGGGCTCGGCGGGGGAGTTCCTCACCCGGCACCCGGGAGTCGACGCGATCACCTTCACCGGCGAGTCGGCCACCGGCGGGGCCATCATGCGCGCCGCCGCCGACGGGGTGAAGGCGGTCTCCTTCGAGCTCGGCGGGAAGAACGCCGGGCTGGTCTTCGCCGACGCCGACCTGGACGCGGCGGTGGCCGGTTCGGTGCGCTCCAGCTTCACCAACGGCGGCCAGGTCTGCCTCTGCACCGAACGCGTCTACGTGCAGCGCCCCGTCTTCGAGGAGTTCACCGCCCGGCTGGCGAAGCGGGCCGCCGAGCTGCCGTACGGGTGGCCGGCCGACGAGGCCACGGTGAACATGCCGCTGATCTCGCACACCCACCGGGAGAAGGTGCTCGGGCACTACGAGCTGGCCCGCGCCGAGGGCGCCGACGTGCTCGCCGGGGGCGGCACGCCGCGCTTCGGCGACGCCCGCGACGGCGGCGCGTACGTGCAGCCGACCGTGCTCGCCGGGCTCGGCCCGGACGCCCGGACCAACCGGGAGGAGATCTTCGGCCCGGTCGTGCACGTCGCGCCCTTCGACGACGAGGACGAGGCGTACGCCCTCGCGAACGGCACCGAGTACGGCCTGGCGGCGGCCGTCTGGACCCGGGACGTGGGCCGCGCCCACCGGGCCGGCGCCCGGCTCGACGCGGGCATCGTCTGGGTCAACACCTGGTTCCTGCGCGACCTGCGCACCCCGTTCGGCGGGGTGAAGGCGTCCGGCATCGGCCGCGAGGGCGGCGTGCACTCGCTGGACTTCTACTCCGAACTCACCAACGTCTGCGTGGACCTGTCATGATCGATTACGAGGCCGCGGCCCGGGAGCTGACCGAGGCCCGGGAGAGCGGCAAGCCCTGCCCGCCGCTGCGCGGGCGGCTGCTCCCCGAGGGGGACGTCACCTCCGCGTATCTCGTGCAGCAGTTGCAGGTGCGGGAGTGGCTGCGGCGCGGCTACCGGCGGGTCGGCGCGAAGATCGGCCTGACCTCCCGGGCGGTGCAGGAGAGCTTCGGCGTCTACCAGCCGGACTTCGGCGTGCTGACCGAGGAGATGGCGGTGCCGGACGGTGTCGAGGTGGCGCTCGACCGGCTGCTCCAGCCCCGGGTGGAGGCCGAGATCGCCTTCGTGCTCGGCGCGGACCTGCCCGACGAGCGGATCACCACCGCCGACCTGACCCGGGCCGTGGACCACCTGCTGCCGGCGATCGAGATCGTCGACTCCCGGATCGCCGGCTGGGACATCTCCATCGTGGACACGGTCGCGGACAACGCGTCCAGCGGGCTGTTCGTGCTGGGCACCACGCCGCGCCGGCTCGCCGACGTCGACCTGCGGCTCGCCGGCATGGTGCTCGAACACGCCGGGGAGCCGGTCTCGGTGGGCGCCGGGGCGGCCTGCCTGGGCAACCCGCTGCACGCGTTGGCCTGGCTGGCGCAGACCCTCGCCCGCTCCGGCGACCCGCTGCGCGCCGGCGACGTCGTGCTCTCCGGCGCGCTCGGCCCGATGGTGCCGGTGACGCCCGGAGCGGCGTACGAGGCCCGGATCTCCGGCCTCGGGTCGGTGCGGACCTGTTTCTCTTCGTCCGAGGGGGCGGCATGACGGTCGGTGTGGCGGTGATCGGGTCGGGCAACATCGGCACCGACCTGATGATCAAGGTGTTGCGGCTCAGCGACACCCTGCGGATGGTCGCGATGGCCGGCATCGACCCGGCGTCGGACGGGCTGGCCCGGGCCCGCCGCCTCGGCGTCGCCACCACCGCCGAGGGCGTGGACGGGCTCGTCGCGATGCCCGAGTTCGCCGACGTGGAACTGGTCTTCGACGCCACCTCGGCCGGCGCGCACCGGCACAACGACGCCGTCCTACGAGCCCACGGGCGGACCGTGGTCGACCTGACCCCGGCGGCCATCGGCCCGTACGTGGTGCCGCCGGTCAACCTCGACGAGCACCTGCACGAGACCAACGTCAACATGGTCACCTGCGGCGGGCAGGCGACGGTGCCGATCGTCGCGGCCGTCGGCCTGGTCACCCCGGTCGCGTACGGCGAGATCGTCGCCTCGATCGCCTCGAAGTCGGCGGGTCCGGGCACCCGGGCCAACATCGACGAGTTCACCGAGACCACCGCCCGGGCCATCGAGGTGGTCGGCGGCGCCGAGCGCGGCAAGGCGATCATCGTGCTGAACCCGGCCAACCCGCCGCTGCTGATGCGGGACACGGTCTACTGCCTCTGCGCGGACGCCGACGCCGACCGGGTGGAGATCGCCGCGTCGGTCGCGGACATGGTGAAGCGTGTGCAGGAGTACGTCCCGGGCTACCGGCTCAAGCAGGACGTGCAGTTCGACCGGATCGACACGTACGTGCCGTCGCTCGGCCGGCACCTGACCGGGTTGCAGGTCTCGGTCTTCCTGGAGGTCTCCGGCGCCGGGCACTACCTGCCCGCGTACGCCGGGAACCTGGACATCATGACCTCGGCCGCCCTGCGCACCGCGGAGCGGCTCGTGGCCCTGCGCGTCGAGGGGGTGCGGGCATGACGGATCTGTACATCCAGGACGTGACGCTGCGGGACGGCATGCACGCCATCGCGCACCGGTACACGGTGGACCAGGTGCGGACCATCGCCGCCGCCCTGGACGCCGCCGGGGTGGCCGCCATCGAGGTGGCGCACGGTGACGGGCTCGCCGGGTCCAGCGTCAACTACGGGCACGGCGCGGCCGGCGACGCCGACTGGATCGCGGCGGCGGCCGAGGTGCTGACCACGGCGAAGCTCACCACGCTGCTGCTGCCCGGCATCGGCACCATCGCCGACCTGAAGGCCGCGAAGGCGCTGGGCGTGACCAGCGTGCGGATCGCCACCCACTGCACCGAGGCCGACATCTCCGCCCAGCACATCTCCTGGGCCCGGGAGAACGGCATGGACGTCTCCGGGTTCCTCATGATGTCCCACATGGACGACCCGGCCGGGCTCGCCGCCCAGGCCAAGCTCATGGAGTCGTACGGGGCGCACTGCGTCTACGTCACCGACTCCGGCGGGCGGCTGCTGATGTCCGACGTGGCCGAGCGGGTCGACGCGTACCGGCAGGTCCTGGAACCGGAGACGCAGATCGGCATCCACGCCCACCACAACCTGTCCCTCGGGGTGGCCAACAGCGTCGTCGCCGTCGAGCACGGCCGCGTCCTCGGCCCCACGCCGTCCGGTCCGGACGCCGTGGCCGGGCGTACCGTCCGGGTGGACGCCTCGCTGGCCGGCATGGGCGCCGGCGCCGGCAACGCGCCGCTGGAGGTCTTCGTCGCGGTCGCCGAACTGCGCGGCTGGAAACACGGCTGCGACGTGTTCGCGCTGATGGACGCCGCCGAGGACCTCGTCCGCCCGCTGCAGGATCGGCCGGTGCGGGTCGACCGGGAGACGCTGTCCCTGGGGTACGCGGGCGTCTACTCCAGCTTCCTCCGGCACGCCGAGCGGGCCTCGGCGAGGTACGGCGTGGACGTCCGCTCGATCCTGGTCGAGCTGGGCCGGCGCCGGATGGTCGGCGGCCAGGAGGACATGATCGTGGATGTGGCGCTGGACCTCGCCGGGCAGGGAGGAAACCAGTGAGCGCGAGGAGTGAGTCGGGGTTGCGAGCCCCGCAGTCGCGAACGAAGGTGGCACAGTGATCGGGCCGGACATCACCGGGATCGCCGGGACGTTGGGCGCGGCGGCCGACACCGCCACCGCGATCCCGCAGCTCGCCGCCGAGACCGGGCTCGACGTCGACTCCGCGTACGCGGTCCAGACCGCCCTGCTCCAGCGCCGGCTCGACCGGGGCGAGCGGCTCGTCGGCCTCAAGATGGGGCTGACCAGCAGGGCGAAGATGGCCCAGGTCGGTGTGGACGAGGTGATCTGGGGCCGGCTCACCGACGTGATGCGGGTCCCCGACGGCGGCGCGGTGTCCGTCGGCGACTTCATCCACCCCCGGGTCGAGCCGGAGGTGGCGTTCCTGCTGGACCGGCTGCCCGAGCCGGGCGAGCCGGTCGCCGACTTCGCCGACGCGGTCCGGGCGGTCGCCCCGGCGATCGAGCTGATCGACTCCCGGTACGCGAACTTCACCTTCTCCCTGCCCGACGTCATCGCCGACAACACCTCCGCCGGGGCGTTCGTGATCGGGCCGTGGTGCCCGGTGCCGGACGGCCTCGACAACCTCGGCGTGCTGCTGGAGATCGACGGACGGATCGCCCAGGTCGGGTCGACCGCGGCGATCCTCGGCGACCCGCGCCGCGCGCTGGACGAGGGCATCCGCCTCGCCGGCCGGCACGGCGTCCGGCTGCACCAGGGCTGGGTCTTCCTGGCGGGCGCTGCGACGGCGGCCGTCCCGCTGCGCCCCGGCGCGCACGTCCGTGCCGTCGTGGAGAAGCTCGGCACCGCGTCGCTGAGGGCGGCGGTGTGAGCGAGCAGTCGCGCACCCCGACCGCCCGGGTGGTGGCCGGCAAGGCCGTGCCCCGCGGGGCGTTCCCGCACGTCAAGGTCGCCGGCGGCTTCGTCTTCGTCTCCGGTACGTCCTCCCGCCGGCCGGACAACACCTTCGCCGGTGTCGAGGTGGACGAGTTCGGCACGACCAACCTGGACATCCGGGTGCAGACGCGGGCGGTGGTCGAGAACATCCGGGACCTGCTGCGGTCGGTCGGCGCGGACCTGGCCGACCTCGTGCAGGTCACGTCCTACCTGGTGAACATGAACGACTTCGGCGGCTACAACGAGGTGTGGGCCGAGTTCTTCGACGCGACCGGCCCCACCCGCACCACCGTCGCCGTCCACCAGCTGCCGCACCCGCACCTGCTGATCGAGATGCAAGCCGTCGCCCTTCTCCCGCAAGGAGGTCAGTCGTGAGTGAGATCGCCGAGCCGTTCAGCTTCCCCGGGTGGATCGCGGAGAACCAGCACCTGCTGAAGCCGCCGGTTGGCAACAAGGAGATGCTTCCCGGCAGTGACGACTTCATCGTGATGGTGGTGGGCGGCCCGAACCAGCGCACCGACTTCCACGTGGACCCGTACGAGGAGTTCTTCTACCAGGTCAAGGGCAACATGCACGTCAACCTGATGCTCCCGGAGGGGCCGCGGACGGTGCACGTCCGCGAGGGTCAGATGTGGATGCTGCCGCGCAACACCCCGCACTCGCCGCAGCGCCCCGAGGCCAGCTCGATCGGGATGGTCATCGAGCGGGTCCGCGAGGAGGGGACGCTGGAGAAGTTCCAGTGGTACTGCCCGTCGTGCCACGCGAAGGTCCACGAGGTGGAGCTCCAGGTGCGGGACATCGCCGCCGACCTGCCCCCGGTCTTCCAGGCGTTCTACGCCGACGAGAAGGCGCGCACCTGTGACAACTGCGGCGCGCTGCACCCGGGCAAGGGCTGATGCCGGGACCTGTCGTCGACGTGCACACGCACGTCGTACCGAAGGGGTGGCCGGACCTCGGCGTCGCGTGCGGCGGGTCCGGCTGGCCGTGGTTGCGGGTCGACTCCGAACGCGCGGCCATGATCATGGTCGGGGAAACGGAGTTCCGGCCGGTCGGCGCCGAGTGCTGGGACGCCGACACCCGGCTGGCCGACATGGCCGCCGACGGTGTCGACGTCCAGGTGGTCTCGCCGACCCCGGTCTTCTTCTCCTACGACCGCCCCGCCGACCAGGCGGTCAAGGTGGCCCGGATCTTCAACGACCTGACGCTGGAGGTCACCGCCGCCGACGGCGGCCGGCTGGTGCCGTTCTGCCAGGTGCCGTTGCAGGACCCGGAGGCCGCGTGCGCCGAGGTGGACCGGTGCCTCGCCGCCGGGCACGCCGGTGTGGAGATCGGCAACCACGTCGGTGACCGCGACCTGGACGACGGCGGGATCGTCGAATTCCTGACCCACTGCGCCGAGGTGGGCGCTCCGGTCTTCGTCCACCCCTGGGACATGCCGGGCGGGCCGCGGCTGGACCGCTGGATGGCCCGCTGGCTCACCGGGATGCCCGCCGAGACCCACCTGTCTGTCCTGGCGATGATCCTCGGCGGGGTCTTCGACAAGGTGCCGGAGACGCTGCGGATCTGCTTCGCGCACGGTGGCGGGAGCTTCCCGTTCTGGCTGGGCCGCGCCGACAACGCGTGGCGCCGGCGCGGCGACCTGGTGCGTGGCGCCTCGGCCGCCCCGCCCAGCGCGTACGTCGACCGGTTCTCCGTCGACTCGGTGGTGTTCGAGCCGGCGGCACTGCGGTTGCTCGTCGACACGATGGGGGTCGACCGGGTGCTGGTGGGCAGTGACTACCCGTACCCGCTGGGGGAACGGCCGGTCGGCGCGGTCGTGCACCGGTCCGACTTCCTCGCCCCGGACGAGCGGGACAAGCTGCTCGGCGGCAACGCGCTGCGCTTCCTGTACGGCTGAGACCGGGGCGGCCGGCGGCACGCGCCGCCGCGCGCCGCCGCCACCTGCCTGTTCGCTCCCTTTGCTCTGCTTCACCGGACGCACCGGTTCCGGCCGGTACCTGGTGCGTGGGTTGAAGCAGAGCAAAGGGCCTGCGGTGACACCTCCGGCCGCCGGGCGCGGCGTCGTGCGCGGCCGGCGGTCGGCCCGACCGCCCGCGCCGCTTCGGCGCGTGACGAGTGCGCCCGGGCCGGCCGCCGGGCAGGATGAGAACATGGCCGAGCCGCACGACCTGACCGCGCTGGAGCAGGCCGCCGCGATCGCGCGCGGCGAGCTGACCAGCCGGCAGGTGGTCGAGCACCACCTCACCCGGGTGGCCGCGCTCGGCGACACCGTCGGCGCGTTCGTCACGGTCACCTCGGACGCAGCGCTCGCCGCCGCCGACGCGGCCGACGCGGTCCCGGTCGAGGCGCGGGGGCCGCTGCACGGGGTACCCACCGCGATCAAGGACCTGACGCTCACCGCCGGTGTCCGCACCACCTTCGGCTCGGCCGCCTTCGCCGACTTCGTGCCGCCGGTCGACGCCGACGTGGTCGGCTTCATGCGCGCCGCCGGCCTGATCAGCCTCGGCAAGACCACCACGTCCGAGCTGGGCTGCTCGCTCTACTCCGAGGGCCTGGTCGCCCCGCCGGCCCGCAACCCGTGGAACCTCTCGTACACGGCGGGGGGTTCCAGCGGCGGCGCGGCGGCCGCCGTGGCGGCCGGGCTGGTGCCGGTGGCCCAGGGCTCCGACGGTGGCGGCTCGCTGCGCATCCCCGCCTCGATGTGCGGGCTGGTGGGCTACAAGCCCAGCCGCGGTCTGGTGTCCGGTGGGCCGATCGGGTTCGGGGCGTACGGCCTGCCCACCCACGGCCCGATCGGGCGGACCGTCGCCGACGTCGCCGCGCTGCTCGACGTCCTCTCGCAACCGGTCGCGGGGGAGCCCTACCTGGCGCCGCTCCCGCCCGCCGGCGGGTGGCTCGCCGCCGCCCGCGCCGCCGAGCCGGGACGGCTGCGGATCGGGCGCTTCACCACCCCGATGCTCGCCGAGGAGCCGGTCCACCCGGACTGCGTCGCCGCCGTGGACCGGGCCGCAGCCCTGCTCACCGCCGCCGGCCACGAGGTGGTCGAGGTGCCGTCGCCGCTCACCCCGGCGGCGTGGCCGCTGTTCGAGATCGTCTGGTACGTGCTGGCGCTCGCCCCGGTGCCGCCGGAGCGGGAGAGCGAACTGCTGCCGCTCACCCGGCTGCTGCGGGAGCGGGGCGCGGCGATCTCCGCCGCCACCCTCACCGCCACCCTCGGCGAGCTCCAGGCGCAGGTCCGCCTCGGTGTGCGCCGCACCGCCGGCTGCGACCTGCTGCTCTGCCCCACCCTCGCGGCGCCGCAGGCGCAGGTGGGCTGGTTCACCGAGGGGCACGACCCCGCGGAGGACTTCGACCGGCAACGGCGGTTCTCGCCGTACTGCGCCATCTTCAACGTCATGGGCGATCCGTCGGTGTCGTTGCCGGTGGGCGTCACCGCCGACGGGTTGCCCGTCGGGGTGCTGCTCAGCGGCCGGTACGGCGACGACGGGAGGCTCATCGCCACCGCTGCGCAACTGGAGCACTACGGTGGCGGTTGGGACCGCCACCCCGCAATCTGGCGTGCCGTCGGCTCCGCTAACGTGAATACCACAAGCGGAGTCGGGGAATCGTCTGCTTGATCGTCGACCCGACCCGGATTTCCTGGTCTCTCTTTCGCCTGGGGGCGTTGGGATTGTCTGTAACCGAGACGTTGCTGGTCTTCGTCGGCATCCCGGCGGCCGCGGTGCTGGTGATCGCCGGTCTGGCGTACGCCGGCAGCCGCGGCGGCGGTGGTGGCGGCGGCGGTAAGCGCTACCGGCCGGGCCGGCCCTTCGACTTCACTCCGGTCTGGTTTCTGAGCCGCCCGGAGGAGCTGGCCGACTCGGCCGGCACGGCGCTGGCCGCCGGCGCGCAGGCGCCCGCGCTGAGCAGCCGCAAGCAGGAGCAGGCCGGCATCGAGGCGCCGGCCGGTGGAACCGGAGGCGCAAGTGACCGTTGGTGAAATGCAGCCACAGTCGGGGACGGGGAACCCGCCGGACGTCCTGGACGGGCCGTTCTCGACCCGCCAGCTGCTGCGCATCGACGAGGCGCTGCGCCTGGCCGACCGCGGCACGGGCCTGGTCTTCTCGGTCTTCGTCGGCGGTCTCGACGAGCCGATCCGCGAGCACGCCCAGCGGCTGCACCGGCAGCTCGCCGAGCCCGACCGGTCCGTGCTGATCGCGGTCTCGCCCAACCAGCGGCAGCTGGAGATCGTCACCGGAAAACACGCGCGCAAGCGCATCCCCGACACGTACGCGAAGCTCGCCGCGCTCTCCATGGTCGCGGCCTTCGGCGGCGGTGACCTGACCGGCGGCATCATCACCGGCCTCGACCAGCTCGCCAGCCACGCCGGCAAGGGCTGAGGTGTAAGGAAGGGCCCCTTATTAACGCCTGAGGTAGAGAAGGGCACCCTTCTCACCGCGAACCGCCAACCGCCACCCGGTCCATTCTTCGGACCGGGTGGCGTCGTGTACTCCGGGTCACGCAGCCCGGGCGTCCTTGGCGCGGGCCTTCAGCGCGCGGACCACGCCGTCGCGACCCTCGGCGACCAGCCGCCGTAGCGGCGCCGGGTGGCCCGCACCGGCCAGCCAGGCGTCGGTCGCCTCGACGGTGTCGTCCTCGACCAGGTACGCCGGGTACGCGAGCTGCGCGAACTCCTGCGCGGGCTCGCTGTCCCGGCTGGCCCAGACCTGCGCGACGGTGGCGAAGTACCGCTCCCGGTAGGGCCGGACCAACTCCACCTGGGCCGGGTGGGTGAAGCCCTGCAGCAGCGCCCGGTGCCGCCAGTTCGGCAGCGGCTCCGGGCTGGTCAGCTGCGCCCACACGGCCGCCTTGTTCTCCGGGGTCGGCACGAGCGCGCGCGCGTACGCGGCCTCCCGCTCGCCGCTGGCGGTGCGGTCCGAGGCCAGTTCCGCCTCGACGTCGTCGGGGCCGGCCGCGCCGTTGGCCACCAGGGCGGTGAGCAGCGTCCAGCGCAGCTCGGTGTCGACGGTCAGGCCGGCCGGCACGCCGCTGCCGTCCAGCCAGCCGCGCAGCGTCGCCAGGTCCTCCGACGAGCGGGCGGCCGAGGCGTACGCGCGGGCCCAGGCGAGCTGGAAGCCGCTGCCGGGCTCGGCGGCGGTGAGAGCGGTCCTCGCGGTCCGGGCCAGGTCGGCCCAGCCGGTCGGCGCCCACACCGGGTCGGCGTAGAAGGTGAGCGCGGTGGTGGCCTGCCGCAGGGTGGCCGTGACCAGGTTGATGTCCGTCTCGGCGGGCAGGCCGGCGAGCGCCAGCGCCACGTAGTCCCGGGCGGCCAGCTCCGCGTCGCGGATCATGTCCCAGGCCGCGGTCCAGCAGAGCGCCCGGGCGAGCGACGACTCGAAGCCGGCGATGTGCTGCACCACGGTCGCCATGGACCGTTCGTCGAGCCGCAGCTTCGCGTACGTCAGGTCGTCGTCGTTGAGCAGCAGCACGTCGGCCGCGCGGACCCCGGCCAGCTCGGCCAGCTCGGTCGCCTCGCCGGTGACGTCCACCTCGACGCGCTCGCGACGGACCAGCCGGCCGTCGCTGAGGTCGTACAGGCCCACGCCGATCCGGTGCGTCCGCAGGGTCGGGTGTCCGGTCGGCGCCTCCTGACGGACGACGACGCGCTCGTACGTGCCGTCGGCGCCGATCGTGACCTGCGGGCGCAGCGTGTTGACCTGCGCGGTCTCCAGCCACTGCGCGGCGAACTTGCGCAGCTCCCGCCCGGAGGCCGCCTCCAGCTCGGACAGCAGGTCGTCGAAGGTCGCGTTGCCCCAGGCGTGCTTGCCGAAGTACGACCGCAGGCCGGCCAGGAACGGCTCCTCACCGACGTACGCGACGAGTTGCTTGAGCACGCTGGCGCCCTTGGCGTACGTGATGCCGTCGAAGTTGACCTCGACCGCCTCCAGGTCCGGCATCTCCGTGTAGACGGGGTGGGTGGAGGAGAGCTGGTCCTGCCGGTAACCCCAGTTCTTCCGGATGGAGAGGAAGGTCGTCCACGCGTCGGTGAACCGGGTGGCGTTGGTGTTGCACCAGTGGCTGGCCCACTCCGCGAACGACTCGTTGAGCCACAGGTCGTTCCACCAGCGCATGGTGACCAGGTCACCGAACCACATGTGCGCCATCTCGTGCAGGATCGTGTTGGCGCGCTGCTCGTACTCGAAGTCGGTGACCTGCGAGCGGAAGATGTAGTGCGACTCGGCGTGCGTGACGCAGCCGAAGTTCTCCATCGCGCCGGCGTTGAAGTCCGGCACCCAGAGCTGGTCGTACTTCGGCAGCGGGTAGCGCACCTCGAACTTCTCGTGGAAGAAGTCGAAGCCCTGCTTCGTGATGAGGAACAGGTCCTCGGAGTCCAGATGCGGCGCCATCGAGGCCCGGCAGAAGACGCCGAGGTCGATGCCGTCGTGACTGTCCCGCACCTCGTGGTACGGGCCGGCGCACAGCGCGGTGATGTAGGTGCTCATCCGCGCCGACTCGACGAAGTGGACCGCCTTCAGGCCCTCGCCCGCCGCCTCCTCGCGGTCGACCGGCATGTTGGAGACGACCTTCCAGTGCGCCGGCACCGTGGCGTGCCAGGTGTAGACGCTCTTCAGGTCGGGCTGGTCGAAGGCGGCGAACACCCGCTGGGCGTCGGCCGTCTCGAACTGGCTGTACAGGTAGGTCTCACCGTCGACCGGGTCCACCGTGCGGTGCAGCCCCTGCCCGCTGTTCGAGTACGCGAAGTCCGCGTCGACGACGAGCCTGTTCTCCTCGGCCAGCCCGGGCAGGGTCAGGCCCTTCTCCGCCGACCAGCCGCTCAGGTCCAGCGCGGTGCCGTTCAGCGTCGCGGACCGCACCGAGTCGGCGGCCACCTCGATGAACGTGCTGGCACCGGGTTCGGTGCACCGGAACCGGACCTCGGTCGTCGACCGGAAGGTGCGGCCCTCGGCCTGCACGGCGCTCGACAGGTCCAGACTGATGTCGTACCCGGTCACGTCGAGCAGGCGGCCCCGCTCGGTGGCCTCCACCTGCGTCAGGTTGCGCACTCCCGGCACTGTTCGTCTCCATCTCTCGTCTCGCCGTACGCCGACCGCGGCGCCGTCCGGCGACCGTTCGTGACGGCCGCGCCGATCGAGTCTTGCACGCGTGCCGGCCCCACGGTGGGCCAGCTCACGCTCTCATTCCGGTGTCGGGCGTCGGACGCCGGGGTGAAGATCGGTGCAGACGTCGAGGACCGGCGTCACCCGTCGTGAAGGGACCCCACCGTGAGCGAGCGTGTCACCGTCGACATGTGGTTCGATCCGATCTGCCCGTGGGCGTGGATCACGTCCCGCTGGCTGCTGGAGGTCGAGCAGGTGCGGGAAGTGGACATCCGCTTCCACGTGATGAGCCTGTCGGTGCTCAACGAGGGCCGGGACCTGCCCGAGGAGTACCAGGAACTGATGCGTACCGGCTGGGGGCCGGTGCGGGTCTGCATCGCCGCCGAGCAGCGGTACGGCACCGGGTCGCTCCGTGACCTGTACACCGCGCTCGGCACGCGGATCCACCTCGGGCAGGAGAAGCTCTCCCCGGAGCTGTTCGCCGCCGCGCTGTCCGACGCCGGTCTGGACCCGGCGCTGGCCGGGGCCGCCGACGGCGCCGGGTACGACGAGGCGCTGCGCGCCAGCCACGAGGCCGGCATGCGGCCGGTCGGCACCGACGTCGGCACGCCGGTCATCCACGCCCCGGGTCCGGACGGTTCGCCGGTCGCGTTCTTCGGCCCGGTCATCACCCCGGCCCCGAAGGGCGAGGCCGCCGGCCGGCTGTGGGACGGCGTGCTCCTGGTCGCCGGCACGCCCGGCTTCTACGAGCTGAAGCGCTCCCGCGAACTCGGCCCCATCTTCGACTGAGGCGCAAGGAAGGGCCCCCTGTTAACGCCTTCCGCGGTGCAGGGGGCCCTTGTTAACACTGCGCCGCCCCGGCTACCTCCCCGTCACCCGCCCTCGGGCGGATTCGTTGGCCTCCATGTCCGCCGCATCGACCCGCAGGGGCCGCACCCCGCAGCTCGTGGAGGCATTCCTCATGGCCAAGCACCGTGCGTCCGGTGACGAACCGTCGACCCGGGAGGAGGCGAACGACGATTCCGCGTACTGGTCGGTCGACGACTCCCGCTGGCCGGCGGTCCGTCCCGACCTCCCCACGCACATGGTGGACCTGCTCGCTCCGCCGATCGTCGTCGGCGTGGCCCGCGTACCGGTCACGTCCCGGCTGACCCCGCCCGGCGCCAAGCCGCCGGATCGCGCGCGCCACGCCGTGGCGCCCCGCCGGCCGGTCACGCCGGTGGTGCCGGTCGGTCGGCACCGTCAGGCACTCGACGGCTGAGGACGTGTTAACAGGGGACCCCTCCTATACCGGAGGCGTTAGGAGGGGTCCCTTCCTTTCATCTGGTGGGCGGGGAGTGGGTCCGGGATACGGCGACGGTCCGCACCGGTAGCGTCAGCGCACATGACGGTCGTCCATCCGATCGCCCGGGCCTGGATCACCACCGGCGGCACCGGCGCGCAGAACTACGACGAGTTCGCCGACGACGCGGAGATCACCGCGATCATCGAGGCGAACCCGCACAGTGCCCTCGGCATCGAGATGCCGCACCGGGCGCCGGAGAGCCTGGGGAAGCCGTTCCTGGACGCGCTGCCCGACGCGGTGGCCCGGCTCGCCGAGGCCAAGGCGGACGGCAGCTACACGCCCGCCGAGCAGGTGGTGGTCCTCTACCGGATCAGCGCGCCGGGCGAGGAGCCCGCGTACGGGCTGTTCGCCATGGTCGACACCGAGCAGATCTCGACCCGGGCCGACGAGCCCGGCCTGGTGATCCGCAACGAGGACGTCTTCATCGCCAAGGTGCGCGAGCGGGTGGCCCTGGCCGACGCGCTGGGGCACCTGCTCTCGCCCGTACTCCTGCTCCAGACCGGGCGGGGCGACGAGCTGCACGCCGCGCTCGCGGCGGCGACCGACGCGGCCGGGGCGCCCGCCGCGACCGACGTCGACCAGGCCGGGCGCACGCACGCCATCTGGCTGGTCGGCCCGGGCCCGCGGCAGGACGAGCTGACCGCCCTGGCCGGCGGCGGCGAGCTGGTCGTCGCCGACGGCAACCACCGCAGCCTCGCCGCCCAGACCGGCGGGCTGCCGCGCTTCCTGGCCGTGGTCACCACGCCGGCCTCGGTCGCCATCCAGCCGTACAACCGGCTTGTCAGCGAGCTGACGACCAGCCCGGACGAGCTGCTCGACCGGTTGCGCGCCGCCGGCGCCGAGGTCACGCCGATCACCGGCCCGGTCGAGGTCCCGGCGGCCGGCGGCACCGTCCACCTCCGGCTCCCCGACTCGGGGTACGCGGTACGCCTGCCCCACGTCGGCGCGGGCCGCCTGGAGAACCTGGACCACGCGCTGGTCGAGCGCCTGCTGCTGCGGGACGCGCTGGGGCTGGACCCGGGGGACAAGCGGGTCACCTACGTCGGCGGCGACTACCCGGCGAGCTGGCTGACCGGGGAGGTCGACGCCGGCCGGGCGGAGCTGGCCGTCCTCATCGCGCCGGTGACCGTCGACGACTTCGTCGCGGTGAACCTCGCCCGGGAGAAGATGCCGCGCAAGAGCACCTGGTTCACCCCGAAGGCACGCGGCGGCCTGGTCGTCGCCGAGTTGGAGCGCTGAGCTGTGACGAATCCGCCTCCGTGCCGCCGCCCGCGCGCCGGCACGGAGGCGGGCCTGTCAGACTGCGCGTTATGCGCGTCTACCTGGGATCCGACCACGCCGGCTTCGAGCTGAAGGTGCACCTGGCCAACCACCTGGCCAAGCAGGGGTACGACGTGGTCGACGTCGGCCCGCACGCCTTCGACCCGGACGACGACTACCCGGCGTTCTGCCTGCACACCGGTGACCGGGTGGTCGCCGACGCGGGAAGCCTCGGTGTCGTCATCGGCGGCTCGGGCAACGGCGAGCAGATCGCTGCCAACAAGATCGCCGGGGTGCGGGCGGCGCTGGCCTGGAACATCGACACCGCCCAGCTCGCCCGCGAGCACAACGACGCCAACGTCGTCGCGGTGGGCGCCCGGCAGCACACCCTCGACGAGGCGACCGCCATCGTGGAGGCGTTCCTGACCACCTCGTTCTCCGGCAACGAACGCCACTCCCGCCGCATCGGCCAGGTCGCCGAGTACGAGAACACCCGGACGCTGCCGCCCCTGCCCTGATCCGCCGCCGGCGGGGGTCAGCGGCGGGGTAGGTCCTCCCGAGGCGTCCAGTTCCGGCGGACCAGGACCACCCGGGTCTCGGCCTCGGCCAGGTCCTGCTCGGTCGGCCGGGCGGCGTCCCGCGCGCGCATCGCCGCGGTCACACCCACCTGCGACGACCCCGAGCCGACCAGCCCACGCAGCCCGCGTTCCCCCTCCTCCGGGCCGCCGCGACGGGTTCGCGGCGGCCCGTCGCCGTCGTGCACCCCTGACGTCGCCGCGCTCGGCCCCTCGGCGCCACCCTCGGCGTGGTGCCGGTGCCGGCGTCGCCGTCGCTCCACGTCACCCATCAGCCGACCGTACCGCGCAGGGCCCTAGAACACCTCCCTGCTGGCGGGGGCGCGGTGCCAGCCGAAGGCCGGCCCGGCCGTCGCCAGCGCACCGGGCCGCAGCTCGCGGACGCGGCCGGCCGTGGCGAGCGCGCCCACCGTCGCCCCGCCCAGGTAGAGCTCGCCCAGGCAGCGGACGTCGCAGGCCAGCTCGGCCGGTTGGTCGGCGGGGACGCAGGTCGCTCCGTCGGGCCCGCCGGTGAGCCGCCACCGCCCGGCGTTTTCCGGCAGCAGGTCGTCGGTGACCTCCAGCACCACGTCGACCGGGGTCGCGTACCGGCGGCCGGCGAGTGCGGCCGGCAGGTCGACCACCCGCAGCCAGAGCCCGTCGACCAGCGTCGCGCCGAGCCGGCGCGGTTCGTCGACCAGGCGCAGCAGCGGCTCGTCCACCGCGGCCGCGCGGTACGTGAGCCGCCGCGTCAGGTCGAGGGAGAGCAGCAGCCGCCACATCGCGACGTACGCGGCCGGACTGCCGGTCACCACCTCGTCGACGGTGGTGAGCGCGTTCGGCCCGGTGGCGGCCCACTCGCCCTTCGTGCGGAAGAGCCCGTACCCGTCCACCCCGTCCGGGCCCTCGTGGAGGACGGCCCGGCGCTCGGTGGCGCCGCCGCGCTGGGCGGGCGGGTCGGCCAGCACGTAGTCCCACCACACCTCGCCACGACTGGACCAGCCGGGCCGGTCGGGGCGTACCTCGTCGTACACCCGGGTCAGCGTGGCCCGGCAGTCGACCGCGCGGGTCAGGCGGAGCCGGCCCTCGGCGGGCGTCGGGTCGGGCAGGCGCAGCTCCGTGGTGTCGGCCTCCGCGACGAGGCGCTGCGTGGCCAGGCCGTAGCCGAAGCGCGGGTAGATCCGGCCCTCGCTGGCCCAGAGGACCGCGACCGGCTCCCGTCCGGCGTCCCGGACCTCGCGCAGCTGCCGTCGCATCATCTCGGTGAGCAGCCCCCGGCGGCGGTGTGTGGGCGCGACCCCCACCATGCTCACGTGCGCGGCGGGCACGCGGGCCCCCGGCACCGTCAGCACGCGGGTGAACGCGGTGGCGCTCGCCACGAGATCGGGGCCGTCCCGGACGAGCAGGGTGCGCTCCGGCTCCAGGAGGGTCTTCTCGACCGCCCACGACTCGGAGTCGAAGCCGCCGTGGAAGAGTGCGCCGAGAAGTTCGCCCAGCTCGTCGAACTCCTCTTCCCGGGCGGTCGTGAAGCGCAGTGGGGGATTCGTCATGGTGCTCTGTCTAGCCGACCGGTCCGCGTCCGACGACCGATTTGAGCGCTGGCTACCCTCGATAGTCAGACGGGGTCCGCTGGTTCCCGTCGGTCCAGGGGAGGGGACGACATGGCCGACCAGACACAGCCGTGGGCCGAACGCACCGTCGAGGTGCCGCCGCAGCCGGGGGGCGGCGTGCCGCAGCAGCGGGACGCCTTCCGGCGGGGGGTGGCCCCGGTCGGACGGTCCGGTACGCCCCGCACCGAGCCGTTCCCGGTGGTCGAGGAGCCGACCGGCACCGGCTGGCCGGGCGCGGCGGCACCGCGCCGCCCGATGAGCTGGCACATGGCCCAGCTGCGCCGCGGCGCGGAATGGAGCGCCGCCGGCGTCCTCTTCGCGTTCGTCTGCTGGGGGATCTGGGCGATCTCCGGCGGCGGCGACCTCGTCGCCCCGTTGCTGATCTTCGTGCTGAGCCTGCTCGTCGCGGCCGGCCTGTTCGCGCTTGCCCGGTTGGTCGGTCGGGTGGTGCTGGAGCAGCGCCTGGGCCGGGTACGGCACAGCGCGCGCGGCGCTCACCTGGTGACGGCGGTCTTCCTGACCGGCCTCGGCATCGCGTGGCTCCAGCAGACGGAGTGGGTCGTCTCGGCCTGGAACTGGATCACCAACAACTAGGTTCGGGAACTGCCCCGGGTTGGGGCCGCGCGGGCGGGTCGGCGAATTCGCCGACCCGCCCGCGCGGCCGTCGCGGGATGCCGCGACCCCGTCGTCCTCCCACCAGGCCGGCCGGCGCATACCCGGCGTGACGCGGATCATCCCCGCCGGCCGGCGCGGGTCGCCGCCGTCCGGGTCGACCATTCCGTCGTACCTGCAGAGCGGGCGCGTCGGACGGCCTCTGCCGCCGCGTTGAGCCAGCGTTGACCGGGGCTCGCGAGAATCGACCGCCGTAGGACGGAAGCGCGCACCCCGAGGAGTCCCCTTGACGTACGCACCCATGACCGGGCCGGTCGCCGGAGAGCCGGCCGACCGCCCGGGGCGCCGGCTGTTCACGTCCGAGTCGGTCACGGAAGGCCATCCCGACAAGATCGCCGACCAGATCAGTGACGGGATCCTCGATGCGTTGTTGGCGGAGGATCCGCGGAGTCGGGTCGCGGTGGAGACGTTGATCACGACTGGTCAGGTGCACATCGCGGGTGAGGTGACCACGAAGGCGTATGCCGACATCCCGACGATCGTGCGTCGCACGATCCTGGATATCGGCTATGACTCGTCGAAGAAGGGTTTCGACGGTGCCTCGTGTGGGGTGAGTGTGTCGATCGGGGCGCAGTCGGCGGACATCGCGCAGGGTGTGGACAACGCGTTCGAGTTGCGTACGGGTGCGTCGGAGAGTGCGTTGGACGCGCAGGGTGCCGGTGACCAGGGGATGATGTTCGGCTTCGCGTGTTCGGAGACGCCGGAGTTGATGCCGTTGCCGATCGCGTTGGCGCATCGGTTGTCGCGGCGGTTGGCGCAGGTGCGTAAGGACGGCACGGTGCCGTATCTGCGGCCGGATGGTAAGACGCAGGTGACGATCGAGTACGAGGGTCTGCGTCCGGTGCGGTTGAACACTGTTGTGGTGTCCAGCCAGCATGCGGCGGACATCTCGTTGGAGTCGCTGCTCACCCCGGATGTTCGGGATCATGTGATCACGCCGGAGGTGGAGTCGCTGGGGTTGGATACCGAGGGGTACCGGTTGTTGGTGAATCCGACGGGCCGGTTCGAGATCGGTGGTCCGATGGGTGATGCCGGGCTGACCGGTCGGAAGATCATCGTGGATACGTACGGCGGGTACGCGCGGCACGGTGGTGGGGCGTTCTCGGGTAAGGATCCGTCGAAGGTGGACCGGTCGGCGGCGTATGCGATGCGGTGGGTGGCGAAGAACGTGGTCGCCGCGGGTCTGGCGGAGCGGTGTGAGGCGCAGGTGGCGTATGCGATCGGTAAGGCGCATCCGGTGAGTTTGTTCATCGAGACGTTCGGCACGGAGACGGTGCCGGTGGAGCGGATCGAGAAGGCGGTCACGGAGGTGTTCGATCTGCGGCCGGCGGCGATCATCCGGGATCTGGACCTGATGCGGCCGATCTACGCGCAGACCGCCGCGTACGGGCACTTCGGTCGGGAGTTGCCCGACTTCACGTGGGAGAGCACCGACCGCGCCGCCGACCTGAAGAGCGCGGCAAGCTGATGGGCTGGTTCCGGCGCGTCGTGTCCGAGCTCGGGCTCGGACTGAGCCTGTTCGGGGCGTCGGTCGCCGGGATCGATCCCCGGGAGATCATCCGGCAGCACCGGCGACGGCACGCCCCGCCGCCACCGGCCGACGACCGCCCGGACCGGGCGCCGTCCGCGGCCGGCGTGCCCTCGGATACGAGCGCGGCGGGGCACCCGCCGCCCGGCCATCCGGAACGTCTCGTTCCACACCAGCCGCTCACCGACGAGGAGCGGCGGCTCTGGTCCCAACTGCCCTGACCCAACCACGACTGAGGAGCGTGACCATGCCGGAAGCCCTGGTTCGTACGGCCGGCGATTTCAAGGTGGCGGATCTGTCGCTTGCTGAGTTTGGGCGTAAGGAGATCCGGCTCGCGGAGCATGAGATGCCGGGTTTGATGGCGATCCGTGGTGAGTTCGCCGAGGCGCAGCCGTTGGCGGGTGCGCGGATCACGGGTTCTTTGCATATGACGATTCAGACCGCCGTGTTGATTGAGACGTTGGTGGCGTTGGGTGCGCAGGTGCGGTGGGCGTCGTGCAACATCTTCTCCACCCAGGACCATGCGGCGGCGGCGGTCGTGGTCGGTCCGGACGGTACGCCGGACAGCCCGGCGGGTGTGCCGGTGTATGCGTGGAAGGGCGAGAGCCTTCAGGAGTACTGGTGGTGCACGGAGCAGGTGTTGGCGTGGCCGGATGGTGGGGGTCCGAACATGATCCTCGATGACGGTGGGGACGCCACGTTGTTGGTGCACAAGGGTGTGGAGTTTGAGAGGGCGGGTGTGGTGCCGCCGGTGGAGTCGGCCGACAGTGAGGAGTACGCGGTCGTCCTGGGTCTGCTGCACCGTTCGTTGGCCGAGGATGGTCAGCGGTGGACGCGGATCGCGGCGGGGATCAGGGGTGTGACGGAGGAGACCACCACGGGGGTGCACCGGTTGTATGAGATGCACCGGGCGGGCATGTTGTTGTTCCCGGCGATCAACGTCAACGATTCGGTGACGAAGAGCAAGTTCGACAACAAGTACGGGTGTCGGCATTCGCTGATCGACGGGATCAATCGGGCCACCGATGTGCTGATCGGTGGGAAGATGGCGGTGGTCCTGGGTTACGGGGATGTGGGTAAGGGGTGTGCGGAGTCGCTGCGGGGGCAGGGTGCCCGGGTGGTGGTGACCGAGGTGGACCCGATCTGCGCGTTGCAGGCGGCGATGGACGGCTATCAGGTGGCCACGTTGGATGACGTGGTCGAGGTCGCGGACATCTTCATCACCGCGACGGGTTGTTTCGATGTGATCACGAATGAGCACATGGCGCGGATGAAGCACCAGGCGATCGTGGGGAACATCGGGCACTTCGACAACGAGATCGACATGGCCGGGTTGGCGAAGCGGCCGGATGTGTCCCGGGAGAACATCAAGCCGCAGGTCGACCTGTGGCGGTTCGATGACGGGCACGCGGTCATCGTGTTGTCCGAGGGTCGCTTGTTGAACCTGGGTAACGCCACCGGGCATCCCAGCTTCGTGATGTCGAACAGTTTCGCCAACCAGACGATCGCGCAGATCGAGTTGTACGCGAAGACCGACCAGTACCCGGTCGGGGTGTACGTGCTGCCCAAGCACCTCGACGAGAAGGTCGCCCGGCTGCATTTGGCCGCCCTCGGCGCGAAACTGTCCACCCTGACCAAGGAACAGGCCGCCTACCTCGGAATCTCCCCCGAGGGCCCGTTCAAACCCGACCACTACCGCTACTGACCGGGAGGAGTCCCGCCGTGGGCGCGATCGCGGTCACCGGGTCCATCGCCACCGACCACCTCATGCGGTTTCCGGGGCGCTTCGCCGAGCAGTTGCTCGCCGACCAGTTGCACCGGGTCTCGCTGTCCTTCCTCGTCGACGACCTGGTCGTCCGCCGCGGCGGGGTGGCGGCCAACATCGCGTACGGCCTCGGCCGGCTCGGCCTGCGGCCGGTGCTGCTCGGCGCGGCCGGCGCCGACTTCGACGACTACCGCTCCTGGCTGGAACGGCACGGGGTCGACTGCGACTCCGTCCACATCAGCGCCGACGCGCACACCGCCCGGTTCGTCTGCACCACCGACGCGGACGAGTGCCAGATCGCCTCGTTCTACCCGGGCGCCATGGCCGAGGGCGACCGGGTCGAGATCGCCGCCGCGGCGGCCCGGCGCAATGGGCTCGACCTCGTCCTGGTCGCCGCCGACGATCCGGCCGCGATGCTCCGGCACGCCGCCCGCTGCCGGGAACTGGGCCTGCCGTTCGCGGCCGACCCCTCCCAGCAACTCGCACTGCTCTCCGGCGAACAGGTCCGCCAGTTCGTCGACGGTGCCGAGTTCCTGCTCACCAACGAGTACGAGAAGGACCTGCTCGAAGCCAAGACGGGCCTGACCGCCGCCGAGGTCCGGCACCGCGTCCGGGTGCAGGTCACCACGCTCGGCGCCAAGGGGGTACGCATCACCGGCCGCGACACTCCCACCGTCGAGGTGCCGGCCGTCCCGGTCACCTCGGTGGCCGACCCCACCGGCGGCGGCGACGCCTTCCGGTCCGGCTTCTTCGCCGCGCTCTCCTGGGGGCTCGGGCTGGAACGCGCCGGCCAGGTCGGCAACGCCGTCGCCGCCTTCGCGGTGGAGGCGGTCGGCCCGCAGGAGTACCACCTCGACCACGACCGCCTCGGCGACCGGCTGGCCCGGGCGTACGGCGACCGCTGCGCCGACGAGGTCGCCGCCGCCTGGACGGCCCCGCCCGCCCTGGCGGCCCGAGCCGGCTGAGCCGGGCCCGCGTCCGAGCCGTTGCTCCGGCTCGGGCGCGCCACCGGCAGTGGTCACCCCGCCGGTGGCGCCGCCGCCCTCCGCTGCCAGTTGCGGAACACGAAACGGTGCACCGCCTTCAACCCCAGCCACAGCGCCGGATACAGCGCGGCGTACCGCCGTCCGCGCACCGTCACCGTCGTCATGCGGGTGACCCGGGTACCGCTGCCCGCCGCCGTCAGCTCGAACTCGTCGCCCAGTTCGTCGACGAACCGGTGGAAGCCGATATCGGTCGACTCCATCCGGAACGCCAACCGCGCCGGCGGCTCCCACCGCGTGATCCGCTGCCGCACCACACCCTGCTCGGAGGCGCACTGCCGGCGCGCGCCCACCGCGCCGGGCCCGTCCGGTAGCCGGCACGCGGTGGGCCGGGGCACGCCGAGGCAGAACACCGGGCACCGGGGGCGCAACTCCATGCGCGAGTCACAGAGCGCCGGCCACAGGACCTCGGGCGGATGCGGCACGGTCCAACACGTACGCACCATCATGCGGGCAGCGTACGCGGTTTTGAGCGAGCGCTCAAAACCGTGCGACTCGACGCGGCGCCGGATCCGCCTCACCGGCCCCCACGGCATGCCTGGCGTGCGCGGCTATCGTCGCCGGATGCCCGAACTGATCCCGCCGACCGTCCGCCTGCACGCCGCCTGGCTTCAGGCCCGCGACGAGTGGGGTCCCGGCGTCCACGAGGACGGGTTCGGGCTGCTGCCGTCCGACGAGGTGGACACACCGGCCGGGTTCGCGGCCTGGGTGGCCCGGCTGGCGGACGTGACACCGCCGGACGCCGGACGCGGGCACTGCACGTACCGGTGGATCGTCGACGGCGACCGGGTGCTGGGCGGTATCGCGCTGCGGCACGGGCCCGACGACCTCGTGCGGCGGATCGGTCACATCGGCTACGGCATCCGGCCGTCGGCGCGCCGGCGCGGACTCGCCACCTGGGCACTGGGCGAGATGCTCGGCGAGGCGCGGGCACTGGGCCCGGACCGGTTGCTGGTGGTCTGCGCGGCCGACAACGTCGCGTCGGCCAGGACGATCGAACGCCACGGCGGCGTCCTCGAGAGCGTGCAGGAAAGCGAACTCGGGCCGGCGCGGCGTTACCGGATCACGCTCCGGTGACCGAGGTGCGAGGGATGCTGCGACCTCGGCCTTCGTGGTTGGAGCGGGCGACGGGAATCGAACCCGCACCGTCAGTTTGGAAGAGCGTGCTCAACCGGTCGTGATGCCCGAAACGGCTGCGGCCGGCGGTAGAGCCTTGTGCCCCTGTGCCCGCTCGTGGCCGCTGCGTCTCCCGAGTACTGGCCCGTGGATGGCCTGGCTCAGCCTCGGACTGTACAGGTCACGGCCGCTCTGCGTTGGCGATAGCTGCTGGCTCGTATCCTGCGGGCCATGCCCGTTGATCCGCTCAGCTCGCGCCCACCACTCAGACGAGCGCCCCGCACGTTCATCGCCGCGCTGCTGGTGGTCGGGGTGGTGGTGCCATCCATCATCATCCGTGAGCTGATCGAGGGTGTGATGGGCGCCGGCCCGCTCGCGGATCTCGGCTGGATCGCCGTTCCGATGGCGGCCACGGCCTGGCTTGCGCCTCATGCCTCCTACCGTCGCCGCGACGCACTGTGGTGGTTAACCGGCGGGTTCGGCTTCTACATCTTCGTAGTGATCGCTTGGCGGGTAGCCTTCCTGCCCTATCGCGATTGGCCACCTCAACCCGATGAGGCATCTCGGGTCCGCTGGCTGCAAGACCGTCAACAGGCCGGGTTGTGGTACCTACCCGGGGCAGCACAGTAGGTGGGTCGTGGCCGGGTGGTTGAAGGCGGATCTCCTCGTCGGGCAGTCGTCCGGGGGGGGGGGGGGGGGGGGGGCTGCTAGCCCTTGTGGTGCCGGCGATGTGAGCCGCGGCGGCATCTCTATTAGGAGGGTCGGGGTTCGGGGCGGAGCCCCGAGGTCTTCGGATCCTGGTCGTCCCTAACCTCGGCCTTTCACGGCAGCCGTGATCTTGGATGTCCAGCGGGCCGGTAGATATGGCGAAGTGCCTGCCACGTAAGGAAAACTGCCCGGTGTCGAGTCGTGCAGGTACCCCGCGTGGAAGGCACTTCGTAGGTGCAGGTTACCCAGTGGTCGAAGGGATTGTCCGTCGAGGTCGGCGGTCATGGTGTGGTCTCGCATGTCGGGGCGGCGTTGTTGCGGTTGCTGGCTGATCGCAGCGGGTTGACGCAGGCGTTGTCGGCCGCGCTCAGCCGGCGTGGGTTCGTCCCGGGCCGGGACCGGGGCCGGGTGCTGGTCGACTTGGCGGTGATGATCGCCGACGGCGGTGAGGCGATCGCGGATATTGAGGTGCTGCGCCACCAGAGCGAGGTGTTCGGCCAGGTCGCGTCGCCGGCGACGTGCTGGCGGGCCCTCGATGAGATCAGTGACGTCGGGCTGCGTCGGATCGCCAGGACGCGGGCGAACGTCCGTGCCCGGGTATGGGGCCTGATCGGGTCGGTGCCGTCTGCTCGTGCCGCGGGCCGGGATCTCGGCGAGGGCATGGTGGTGCTGGATGTGGACTCCACGATCGTGCTCGCGCACAGCGACAAGGACGGCGCGGCGGCCACCTACAAGCACACGTACGGCTTTCATCCGATCCTGGTGACCTGCGACAACACCGGCGAACTGCTGACGATCAAACTGCGGCCCGGCAACGCCGGAGCCAACACCGCCGCCGACCACCTCACCGTGCTGACCGAGGCGTTCGCGCAGGTCCCGGTCGCGCACCGGCGGCACCTGCTCATCCGCGGCGACTCGGCCGCCGCCACCCACGCCGTGCTGGACTGGCTGACCGCGCAGGACGCCAAGCGCAACCGACGCGTCGAGTACTCGATCGGTTGGTCGATCGGCGAGGCGGAACGCGCTGCCATCAGCGCGCTGCCGGCCGCGGCCTGGTCACCGGCCCTGGCAGCCGACGGCGGCATCCGCGACGGCGCGCAGGTCGCCGAACTGACCGGGCTGCTGGCTTTGGCCGGCTGGCCGCCCGGCATGCGGGTGATCGTGCGTCGCGAACGGCCGCACCCGGGCGCCCAGTTGTCGCTGTTCGAGGAACGCGACGGCTGGCGCTACACCGCGCTCGTCACCAACACCACCGTCGGCGCCTTGCAGTGGCTGGAAGCCCGCCACCGCGCCCACGCCCGCGTCGAAGACCGGATCCGCTGCGCCAAAGACACCGGACTGCGCCGGCTACCGTCACGCGAGTTCGCCATCAACACCGCCTGGTGCCAGATCGCGGCCATGGCCTGCGACCTGATCGCCTGGCTACAACTGCTCACCCTCGACGGCGACCTGGCCAAAGCCGAACCGAAACGGCTGCGCTACCGCCTGCTACACACCGCCGCCCGCCTCACCCGAGGCCAACGCCGCCGCCAGCTACGCATCCCATCGACCTGGCCCTGGGCCGACCAGATCACCGCCGCTTTCCACCGAATCGCGGCGATCCCCGCCCCCGGCTGACCAGCTCAGCCCTGACCCAACGACCGGAGAACCCAAGGAGACCACGCCCACCGCCGCGACAGACGGCCCGCCACCATGCCCCGGACCCGGTCGCATCGAACACCAGCGATCACAGGCGCGGGAACAAAGCGGCCGACATCAGCCGTGAATGATCGAGGCTAAGCGTGGCCGGCCGGCCCGGCCGATGCCGGCCGGAGGTCGCCAGCAGGCCGGGGCCGGGCCGCCTTGATCCTTGCAAGAGGCCAATTCGACGGTTGTTCGCGGTCACCGCTGTCCGCCGTCGACTGATGCGCGATGCTCGTCCGTCAACTGATCTGCGACACAGTTGGGGCGCAGCGGCGGCAAGCGGTTGTGCGGCATCATCGAGGCGTGGCGAACCTGTTGCAGCGTTGGCGACAACGGGCCGAGACGGCTCGGAAACTCCGTGCGCTGGGAGATTGTCCGGCGTGCGGCCACCCATGGATGGAGCACGGCTTCGGCAATGACGTCGACGGCATGTGCGGTGAATGCGCGTACGAGTTTGAGCATGACCAGCGGGAGACTCCGGAGCCCGGCTGTCGGCTGCCGGCCCCGCCGGTCGACTGAGAAGGCCGCCGGAAGTACTGGAGATTCGGCCGAATACAACACCGGTATCCGGAGGAATCTCCGCCTTTGCCGGATCGCCTGGACCTCGCCTCGGCTCGACATGATCGGCCGGACAGGCCCTCGTGGCCCACGGATGGCCAAGATCGAAGCGGGGGAGTGGCCGACCGGCCCAGGATCGGGGATGCAGCCTCTGACCTGTGCCGGAAGGCGGTGGAGCGGGCGACGGGAATCGAACCCGCACCGTCAGTTTGGAAGACTGAAGCTCTGCCATTGAGCTACGCCCGCATGCGCCCCTCGACAGGGGGACGCGCCGACAGCGTACCCAATGCGGCCGGTGCCCGCGCAGCCGCGCCCGGCGCGTCACCGCCACAAGATCCGCACAACATCAGGGAAAGAGGGGCCTCAAGGGGCGGTCGAGACAGCACTTTCCCTGATGTTGTCGCCTGCCGCCTGCCGCCTGCCGCCTGCCGCCTGCCGCCTGCCGCCTGCCGCCCGGCGCCCGGCGACGCAGGCCGCTGTGGTGTGGCCTCCGTCCCACGCGGTGCGGCCCTTCCGCGCTCCGGCCGGCGCGCCCGGCGGTCACGGTCCTTCGCGCCCGACGGCGAAGGCTTCTGCGGCGCCTTCGAAACGTGGACACGCGGCAGCGGACGCCCCGGGAGACCCCGGGCGGGCGCGGACGGCATAGACTGCTTCCCGCCACGGGGTGTGGCGCAGCTTGGTAGCGCACTCGCTTTGGGAGCGAGGGGCCGTGGGTTCAAATCCCGCCACCCCGACTGTCGTCCGCGACCGGGTCGTCCCGGGCGCCGCCGTTCTCCGCGCGGTTCCCGGGCGCTGCCGGCCGGCCGCGCCGGCTCGCCTACACTCGATGGGCTGTAGAGAGCGCCCAGACCAACCGAGATCCGTCAAGGAGTACGCCTGTGAAGAGCACCGTCGAGACTCTGAGCCCGACGCGCGTGCGGCTCGCCATCGAGGTGCCGTTCGTCGAGCTCGAGCCGAGCCTCAAGAAGGCGTACCGGGAGATCGGCCAGCAGGTCCAGGTTCCCGGCTTCCGCCGGGGCAAGGTTCCGACCGCCGTGATCGACCAGCGGGTCGGCCGGGGCACCGTCCTCAACGAGGCGGTGCAGGAGGCCATCCCGCAGAACATCCTCGCCGCGGTCCGCGAGCACGACCTGAAGACGCTGGGCCGCCCCGAGGTCGAGATCACCGAGTTCGCCGACGGTGACTCGCTGAACTTCACCGCCGAGGTCGACGTCCGCCCCGAGATCACCCTGCCCGACCTGGCCACCATCGAGGTGACCGTCGACGAGCTGCAGATCGACGACAGCGAGATCGACGCCCAGGTGAGCAGCCTGCGCGAGCGGTTCGCCACCCTCAAGACCGTCGAGCGGGCCGCCGCCGAGGGCGACTACGTGCAGATCGACCTGAACGCGACGGTCGACGGCGAGGATGTGCCGGGCGGCTCGGCGAGCAACATCTCGCACGAGGTCGGCAGCAAGCAGCTCCTGCCGGGCCTGGACGAGGCGCTCGTCGGCCTCGCCGCCGGTGACAGCACCACCTTCACCACGCAGCTCGTCGGCGGCGACTACGCCGGCCGGGACGCCGAGGTGGCGGTGACCGTCCGCACGGTCAAGGAGAAGGAGCTCCCGGAGCTGGACGACGACTTCGCCCAGATGGCGAGCGAGTTCGACACGATCGAGGAGCTCCGCAACGACCTGCGTGAGCGGGTGACCCGGGGCAAGCGGGTCGAGCAGATCTACGCCGCGCGGGACAAGGCCCTCGAGCAGCTGGTCGAGGCTGCCGAGGTGCCGGCGCCGGAGGGCGTCGTCCGCGAGGAGGTCGAGAGCCGCAAGGCGGCGATGGTCGACCAGCTGGAGCGCATCGGCGCCTCGCTGGAGGAGTACCTCGCGGCCGAGGAGAAGACCGAGGAGCAGATCGACGAGGAGCTGACCGAGGCCGCCACGCAGGGGGTCAAGATCCAGCTCCTGCTGGACACGATCGCCGACGCGGAGGACACCCAGGTCTCCGACGACGAGTTCGGGCACGAGATCGTCCACCGCGCGCAGCGGGCCGGGATGCCCCCGCAGCAGTACTACGACCAGCTCGTCCGCTCGGGCGCCGCGGGCGCCGTCTACGGCGACGTCCGCCGCGGCAAGGCGCTTGCTTCGATCATGGAGCGGATCACGATCAAGGACACCACCGGCAACGAGGTGAGCCTGGACGCGCTGCGCGCCGCCAGCGAGGCCGAGCACGACCACGAGCACTGATCGTCGCGGTGCGGCCGCCGTCCATCCCTCGCGGTTGGGCGGCGGCCGAAACCCGTTTCCGGGGTACGCCCCGACGGGGCTGCGCTGAGAGCGAACAGTGCCCGGACCGGCGCTCTGGCGTCAGGCTGAGCGGTTAGTGTCGGGTAGGACGGTACGGAGAGCGAAGGGCTGCCATGACCGACATGCACATCCCAGCGACGCCGCTCCGGGCGATCGAAGCCCGCGGTGGCGACAACATTGGCAACCTCGACGACTCGGTCTACAACCGGTTGCTCAAGGAGCGGATCGTCTTCCTGGGCAGCGAGGTGACCGACCAGGTCGCCAACCGCATCTGCGCGCAGCTTCTGCTGCTCGCCGCGGAGGACCCGGACCGCGACATCAACCTGTGGATCAACTCGCCCGGTGGCTCGGTCTACTCGGGCATGGCGATCTACGACACGATGCAGTTCATCGACAACGACGTGTCGACCGTGGCGATGGGCATGGCGGCCTCGATGGGCCAGCTGCTGCTCTGCGCGGGCACCAAGGGCAAGCGGTACGCCCTGCCGCACGCGCGGATCATGATGCACCAGCCGTCCGGCGGCATGGGAGGCACCGCGGCGGACATCGCCATCCAGGCGGAGCAGATGCTCTACACGAAGCGGATGTTCCAGGAGCGGGTCGCCTTCCACACCGGCCAGAACGCCGCTCAGATCGAGGCCGACTCGGACCGGGACCGTTGGTTCACCGCCCAGGAGGCCGTGGACTACGGCTTCATCGACAAGGTGATCACCGGAGCCGCACAGGTTCCGGAAGGCGCCGGGACCCTGAGCTGAGCGAGGAGCTGACGATGACCGACCTGAGCCTGCCGCCGCGGTTCGCGGCCGTGCACAACCGCTACGTCCTGCCGTCGTTCGTCGAGCGCACGTCGTACGGGGTCAAGGAGTCCAACCCGTACAACAAGCTCTTCGAGGACCGGATCATCTTCCTCGGTGTCCAGGTGGACGACGCGTCGGCCAACGACGTGATGGCCCAGCTGCTGACGCTGGAGGGCACGGATCCGGACCGCGACATCATCATGTACATCAACTCGCCCGGTGGCTCGTTCACGGCCATGACGGCGATCTACGACACCATGCAGTACGTCCGTCCGGACATCCAGACGGTCTGCCTGGGCCAGGCGGCCAGCGCGGCGGCGGTGCTGCTCGCCGCCGGCACGCCGGGCAAGCGGATGGCCCTTCCGAACTCACGGATCATCATCCACCAGCCGGCCACCGAAGGCGGCTACGGGCAGGGCTCGGACATCGAGATCCAGGCCCGGGAGATCCTGCGGATGCGGACCCAGCTGGAGGAGATGCTTTCGCGGCACTGCAACCAGCCGGTTGAGAAGGTCCGCAAGGACATCGACCGTGACAAGATCATGACGGCCGAGGAGTCCAAGGAGTACGGGCTGGTGGACACGATCCTCACCAGCCGCAAGAAGGGTCTGCTGGCCGCCAACGCCGCCAGCTGAGCAGCACGGTTGGAGGTCGGTCGGGGGTCCGCTCCCGACCGACCTCTGACACACCCGTTTTGGGGGTCGGAGAAATTCGCGCCAGCGGGTAACGTCGGGTCTGTACCGCCTCGCCGGCCCCTCGCCGGCGCGGCAACGAAGACGGGCGGCGCGCAGCGTCCGCAGGTCATGGCCGGGTCCCCGGCCGATGAGTGCAGGGAGAACGTAGGTGGCACGGATCGGTGACGGCGGCGACCTACTGAAGTGCTCCTTCTGCGGCAAGTCGCAGAAGCAGGTCAAGAAGCTCATCGCGGGCCCCGGGGTCTACATCTGCGACGAGTGCATCGATCTCTGCAACGAGATCATCGAGGAGGAGCTGGCCGAGTCCGGCGAGGTGAAGTGGGAAGAGCTTCCCAAGCCGATGGAGATCTGCCAGTTCCTCGACAACTACGTCGTCGGGCAGGACCAGGCCAAGAAGGCGCTCGCCGTAGCGGTCTACAACCACTACAAGCGGATCCAGGCCGACGCCACCGGCGCGCCCGGCACCGACAGCGTCGAGGTGGCCAAGTCCAACATCCTGCTCCTCGGCCCGACGGGGTGCGGCAAGACACACCTCGCCCAGACCCTGGCCCGGATGCTGAACGTCCCGTTCGCCATCGCGGACGCCACCGCCCTGACCGAGGCCGGCTACGTCGGCGAGGACGTGGAGAACATCCTCCTCAAGCTGATCCAGGCCGCCGACTACGACATCAAGCGCGCCGAGACCGGAATCATCTACATCGACGAGGTCGACAAGATCGCGCGGAAGTCGGAGAATCCGTCGATCACGCGGGACGTCTCCGGCGAGGGTGTCCAGCAGGCGCTGCTGAAGATGCTGGAGGGCACGGTCGCGAACGTGCCGCCCCAGGGCGGCCGGAAGCACCCGCACCAGGAGTTCATCCAGATCGACACCACCAACGTGCTGTTCATCTGCGGTGGTGCCTTCGCCGGCCTCGACCAGATCATCGAGGCGCGCACCGGCCACGGCGGCACCGGCTTCGGGGCCCGGCTCCGGTCCGTCTCCGAGCGCTCGACGGACGACATCTTCAGCCAGGTGATGCCGGAGGACATGCTGAAGTTCGGCCTGATCCCGGAGTTCATCGGCCGTCTCCCGGTG